>JAGCDY010000017.1 GCA_017650925.1 bacterium | reverse complement strand
TATTTTCATCAACCATCAGGAGAAAAAAATGAACAGTTGCGCCAGAAAAGCTGCAGTTTCCAAAGTCGCGGGCCTCAAGGGCTGCGCGCCATTCGCGGGTGAGGCTTTCAAGGAAGCCGATTACGCCTCGGACGTTTTTACTAAAAAAGCCATGAAGGAATATCTTCCTCATGACACATTTGCGAAACTGCTGCAGACTATAGACCAGGGCCAGCCTTTGGATCCCTCGATCGCGGGCGAAGTGGCGCACGCCATGCGCCGCTGGGCCAGCGACAGGGGAGCCACGCACTACACTCACTGGTTCCTGCCTCTGACGGGCTCCACGGCGGAAAAGCACGACGCCTTCCTTGAGATTAAGAAGGGCGAGCCTATCCAGTCTTTCTCCGGCAAGAATTTGATCGTGGGCGAACCGGACGCCTCGAGCTTCCCCTCCGGCGGCATCCGCTCGACCTTTGAGGCCAGAGGCTACACCGCCTGGGATCCCACCTCGCCCGCTTTCATCAAGCGCCACGGCAACGGCGCCACGCTCTGCATCCCCACGGCCTTCTGCGCCTACACCGGCGAAGCGCTGGATAAGAAGACGCCTTTGCTTAGGTCCATGCAGGTTTTGTCCCAGGCCGTCAAGCATCTTATGAAGTGCTTCGGCAAGAAGGACGAGAAGGTTACCATTACGCTGGGCCCCGAACAGGAGTATTTCCTGATCGACAAGAATTTCTACCTTTCCCGCCCCGACCTGCTTCTGACGGGCAGGACTTTGTTCGGCGCTCCGAGCCCCAAGCATCAGCAGCTTGAGGACCATTACTTCGGCACAATCAAAAACAGAATTTTGAATTTTATGACGGAAGTGGAGGAGGAACTGTGGAAACTTGGGATCCCCTCCAAGACGCGCCACAACGAGGTTGCGCCCGCCCAGTTCGAGCTGGCTCCCATGTTCGAGGAACTGAACCTTTCCTGCGACCACAACATGCTGGTCATGGAAGTGTTAAGACAGGTGGCGGACCGCAACGGCCTTGTCTGCCTTCTGCATGAGAAACCCTTCGCGGGCGTCAACGGCAGCGGCAAGCACAACAACTGGTCCATAGCCTACGGCGGCACGAACCTCTTCGACCCGGGCACGGATCCTCATCAGAACGCCATCTTCCTCACCATGCTCTGCGCGGTGATAGAGGCCGTCGACAAGCATGCCGACCTTATCCGCGCCGCGGTGGCGGGCGCCGGCAACGACCACAGACTGGGCGCCAACGAAGCGCCGCCGGCGGTCATCTCCATCTACTTGGGCGACCAGCTGGCCGACATCGTGCGTCAGCTTGAGGAAGGCAAGCCGAAACGCTCCAAGCACGCCTCGGCCATGAAGATCGGCGTGGACACCCTGCCGCCTTTGCCGAAGGACGCCACGGACCGCAACAGAACGTCGCCCTTCGCCTTCACCGGCAACAAATTCGAGTTCAGGGCGCCCGGCTCCTCCGCCTCCTGCGCCGGACCGAACATCGTCCTTAACACTGTGGTGGCCGAGGCCGTGGAACGCATCGCCTCCACCATGGAAAAGGAAGACGTGGTCGGCAAGAACGAACCCGGCAAGCACACGGTGCGCTTCCACGAGGTCCTGCAGGACATCCTGAAGAAGATCATCAAAGAACACAAGAAAGTCCTCTTCAACGGCGACGGCTACAAGTCCGACTGGCTCCTGGAAGCGGAGAAGAGGGGACTGCCCAACACCGCCAAGACGCCGGACGCCCTGAAGGCCTTCACTAAAAAAGAGAATGTGGAAGTCTTCGCGAAGGCGGGAGTCTTCAGCGAGCGCGAAATGACCTCGCGTTACGAGATCGCCCTCGAGGACTACAAGACCAAGATCATGATCGAGGGCAACTGCGCCCTGGAAATGGTCGACACCATGATCATCCCGGCTATCAAGTCGGAATACAAGGAAAGCTTGGAAGCCCTGAAGAAAGCCGGCGACTGCGGCGTGGCCTGCGGCACGGAATCTCTTAGAGACCAGGCGGTTCTGTTCGGCAGCGGGCTCGACACCCTAAGACGCCAGAGAGACAAGCTCGAGGAAGCGATCTCCCAGGGCAAGAGCTGCGAGACGATCTCCTCCATGGCGGCTCTCAGGGCCACGGTGGACAATCTCGAAAAGCACGTTTCCGACGAAAAGTGGCCGCTTCCCAAATATCGCGAGATGCTCTTCATCTACTAAGGACAAAATGTCAGAACAAATCAAGCATGAGTGCGCGGTAGCGCTTCTTTGCCAAAGAGAGAGCGGACTTGATCCCAAGTCCGCTCTCAATAAACTAATAATCCTCCTGGAAAAACAGCACAACCGCGGACAGGACGGAGCGGGAGCCGCGTTGATAGACCCCGATCCCGTTCCCGGGAAAGCGGCCTATCTTTTGAAAAGATCCGCTTCGGAAAACCCGCTGGGCGACTTGGTCAGCTATTGCCACAAATTCAATAGCGACCTTAAGCCCAGCGTTTTTTTAGGCCATTTGCGCTACGCCACCTACGGCCGCCACGACGAGAATTTCTGCCATCCCTTCCTGCACAAGGAGGCGGAGCTTAAGAAGACGCTTTTTTTGGCGGGGAACTTCAACCTTACTAACACCCGCTCGCTCTTCGAGGCCTACGCCAAACTTGGCAAGCATCCCGACAACATGGCGGACGGGTATCTTATGTGCGAGTGGCTCTCCTACGAGATGGAGAAGGCGAGGTGTGCCGGCGCGAAAGGGGAGAAGGCTATCCTCACCGCCGCCTTGAAAGATCTTCTGCCGAGGCTGGACGGCGCTTACACGCTCTGCGGCGCCTTGGCCAGCGGCTGGAGCTTCGTCGTGAGGGACGCCAACGGGATCAGACCCTGCTTCTATTACCTCAACAAGGAATACGCGGTGGCGGCTTCCGAACGTCCCGCCATCCAGGCGGCCTTCAACATACCGAGCGCGGAAGTGAAGGAACTGCCTCCCGGCAAACTGATGCTCGTTTCCCCGAAGGGCCAGGTCTCCTTCGTTCAGATCCTGGAGCCTCTGGAAAAGAAGAGCTGCGTTTTCGAGCGCATCTATTTTTCCCGCGCCAACGACGCCTTGATCCACAAGGAAAGGAAGGCGCTGGGCGCGGCTTTGGCCAAGCCGATCCTTGAGGCTGTCGACTACGACCTCGAGCACACCTTCTTCAGCTACATTCCCAACTCCGCCCAGGTCGCCTTCCACGGGCTTCTGGAAGCGCTCTTCAACGAGGGCCTGGCGGAGGGACGCCCGGTCAGGTTCGGCCAGATCGCCGTCAAGGACGCCAAGTTCAGGACCTTCATCGCGGACGCCGCCAGCAGGGCGGAATTCTACCAGCACATCTACGACGTGACCTACGGACTCATTGAGCACGACGTGGACACGCTGGTGGTGCTGGACGATTCCATAGTAAGGGGCAACACCATGAAGAACGCCATCCTGCCCATGCTCGACAGGCTCAGGCCGAAAAAAGTCATCATCGCCTCCAGCGCGCCGCCCATCGCTTTCCCGGACTGCTACGGCATCGACATGAGCTCCCTGGAAGAACTCATAGCCTTTAGGGCGCTCATCAAGCTAAGGAAGGGGAAAGCGCCTCTTACCCCGGACAGTTTGAGAAAAGCCTATAATAGTATACCGCTTAAAAAACTTTCCCAGACGATCGCGGACCTTTTGAGACCGGAGGGCATGAAGGCGAAAGTGGAGGTCATTTTCCAGACTTTGCCTGACCTTAAGAAATGCTGCCCGGACGCCGCGGGGGACTGGTACTTCACCGGCAACTATCCCACGCCGGGCGGAGAGAAAGTTTTGCAGCAGGCCATAAACAATTATTTGGAACACAAGCATGAACGCTCCTACTGACCTCATAGAGAAATGGCGCGCTGAAAGGGAACGCAAAGCCTATCTGGCTCTGGAAGACGGCACCGTGTTTCACGGTGTCTCTTTTGGCTATAAGTTGGACCGTGTGGGCGAGGTGGTCTTCAACACCGGCATGTGCGGATACCAGGAGATCGTGACCGACCCCTCCTACGCCGGGCAGTTCGTGACGCTGACCACCGCGGAAGTCGGCAACTACGGCGTGAACGGCGACGATCGGGAATCCCGCTCGCTCTTTCTGAACGGGCTCATCCTTGGCGACCTTACCGCGCCAAGCAACTACCGCGCCACATCGTCCCTAAGAGCCTACCTCAACAAGAACAAGATCCCGGGGATCTACGGCGTGGACACCAGGTCGCTGACGCTGCACTTAAGGACCTACGGCAACAAGAAAGCCTACCTCCACGTTGAGGACGAGTCTCTCCCTGAAGAGGAAGCGATAAAGAAGGCTCAGGCCTGGGAAGGCTTGGACGGCCAGGACTACGCCGCCAAGGTCTCCTCCAAGGACGCCTACAATTTCAACGAGGGCAAAAGCGACGCGCCCTTGGTCGTCTGCTACGACTTCGGCGTGAAAACGAACATATTGAGAAACCTTGCCCGCTTCGCCAACGTCACGGTTGTTCCCGCCCAGACGCCGGCGGAGGACATCATCAAGATGAAGCCCGACGGCATCTTCCTTTCCAACGGCCCGGCGGATCCTGCCGCGCTGCCTTACGCCGTCAAGAACATCAAGCTCCTTTTAGGCCTGGCGCCCGTCATGGGCATCTGTTTGGGACACCAGCTGCTGGCGCTTTCCCTTGGCGCCGAGACTGGCCGCCTCAAGTTCGGCCACCACGGCTGCAACCACCCCGTCAAAAATCTCGTGACCGGCAAGGTGGAAATAACCAGCCAGAACCACAACTTCGCGGTTAAAATCGAAAGCGTTCCCAAGACGCTGGAAGTGACGCATATCAACCTGAACGACCAGACCATCGAGGGATTGAGGCACAAGAAGCTGCCGGCTTTCTCCGTGCAGTATCATCCCGAGTCCTGCCCGGGCCCCCACGATTCCAACTATCTTTTCGAGGAATTCAGAAAAATGATAATGGGAAAATAAGATGAAGAGAAAAGACCTTAAGAAGATACTGCTTTTGGGCGCCGGCCCCATCGTCATAGGCCAGGGCTGCGAATTCGACTACTCCGGAGTGCAGGCCGTCAAGGTCCTGAAGAGGGAAGGCTACGAGGTCATCCTTGTGAACTCCAATCCCGCCACCGTCATGACGGACGCCTTCAAAAGGAACGCCGAGGAAGCCGACAAAGTCTACATCGAGCCCCTGCTTCCGGAATACGTGGAGAAGATAATCGCCAAAGAAAGACCGGACGCTCTCTTACCGACCTTAGGAGGGCAGACCGCCCTGAACCTCGCCATGGAACTGGCCAAGTCCGGCGTCCTCAAAAAATACAAGGTGGAAATGATCGGCGCTGACGACAAGGCTATAGACCGGGCCGAGGACCGCGACCTCTTCAAGCAGGCCATGGCGGAACTGGGCCTGGACATGCCGAAGAGCGACTGCGCCCACGACCTTGAGGAAGCCAAGGCGGTGGCCAAAAAGATCGGCACCTGGCCCCTCATCATAAGGCCCGCTTTCACCTTAGGCGGAACCGGCGGCGGCATCGCGCACAATGAAAAGGAACTTCTCGAGATCGCCAAGGAAGGCCTTGAAGCCTCCCTTAAAAGCGAGATCCTGATAGAGGAATCTCTTATCGGCTGGAAGGAATTCGAGATGGAAGTCATGCGCGACAAGGCTGGCAACGCCGTCATCGTCTGCTCCATCGAGAACTTAGACCCCATGGGCGTGCACACCGGCGACTCCATCACCGTCGCTCCGGCCATAACTTTGACCGACGTTGAATATCAGGCCATGCGCGACGACTCCATAAGAGTCTTGGAAAAGATCGGCATCGCCACCGGCGGTTCCAACGTCCAATGGGCCGTGGATCCCAGAAACGGAAGAAGAGTCATCATCGAGATGAACCCCCGCGTCAGCCGCTCTTCCGCCC
>JAGCDY010000016.1 GCA_017650925.1 bacterium | reverse complement strand
GACGAAATGGGCAGCGAGAAGCTTCTCGGCATGGGCGACATGCTGGTGAGATCCCAGACCTACAACAGAACGCTGCGCATCCAGGGCGCCTTCGTTTCCGAAGACGAAGTGAAGCGCGTGACGGATTTCGTCAGGGAGCAGCGCGAACCCTCCTACGTCGACTTCATGGAAGGCAAAGAGGACGACCTTGTGGACGGCGACATCGATTACGATCCCAAGCTGGACGAGGCGATCCAGTACGTGCTTTCTTCCGGCAACGCCAGCGCTTCCTACTTGCAGCGCGTTCTGTCGGTAGGCTACGCCAGGGCCGCCCGCATGATCGACACGATGGAGAAGCTGAAAGTCGTCGGCCCCAGGAACGGCTCCAAGCCGAGGGACATCCTCGTCGAGAGCTGGCCGCCTGAAGGCGGCGTCGATTTTGAGGAAGGCGAGCAGGGAGAAATGTTCGAAGAAAACAATGAAGAAGAGATAGTGGAAGAAGATGAGTGACAATATCAGCAACGAAGAAATGCAGACCGTGATGCCTCCCGGAATTGGGGAGCAGCTCAAGGCCGCCAGAGAGGAGAGGAAGCTGACGCTTCTTGAGATCTCCGACAACATCCATATCAAGGTCTCCTACCTCGAGGCTTTGGAAAGGGATGACTATGAGCATATGCCGGTCGCCATTTATACCAAGAACTACATCAAGAAATACGGCAATTACCTGGGCTTGGACGGCGACCAGCTGGCCGAGCGCTTCCAGTCCGTCTCCAAGCAGTATTCCAGCTTTCCTTCCAACTCCGTGCCGGCTTCCGAAAAGGTCTTGCGCAAAAACAAGGAAAGAGCGAAAAAGGCCGAGGAAGGCGACATCATGCCGAGGCACTGGTTCGTCTTCGCCCTGGTCATTCTGGGCGTTATCGTCGCCCTGGTGAAGATAACCGGCCACGCCCGCCAGGAAAAGAAAGCCAGGGAGGCGGCCATAAAGGAACAGAAGACGCTCGACTCCAACGGCGACACCGTTCCCAGGGACCTTCAGATCATTCGCAGCGTCAAGCAGGAATTCAATTTCGCCGAGAAGCTTCCCGAGGTCGATTGATATGAAGATCTACGTGGTGAGCCTCGGCTGCGCGAAAAACCAGGTCGATACCGAAAGGATGCTCGGCGCCCTTCTTATGGAAGGGAACGAGATCTGCGCCGAACCGGCGGAAGCCGATCTTCTTCTGGTCAACACCTGCGCTTTCATTCAGGAAGCCCGAGACGAAGCCTCTGCGGTCATAATCGAGTTGGTCTCGCAGAAAAGAGCGGACCAGAAGCTTGTCGTCACCGGCTGTTTCGTCAATTACTACGGCGAAACAATTCTCAAGGGAAGGCAGATGGAAGTAGATGCCTGGCTTCCCGTCGCGGATGAGAAGTCGATATCCGCGACCGTCAAAAAGCTTTTCAGAAAAAATTACGCCGACATTGCCTACGGCCCCAGGGTCAGGATCACTCCTCCGCATTACGGCTTCCTTAGGATAGCGGACGGCTGCGACCACAAATGCGCCTTCTGCTCCATCCCCAGATTGAGAGGCCCGATGGCGGAAGAGCCGATGGAAGCGCTTATTTCGGAAGCGAGGGAAATGGCG
This sequence comes from bacterium, assembly GCA_017650925.1. Lineage (GTDB taxonomy): Bacteria > Auribacterota > UBA3054 > UBA3054 > UBA3054 > UBA3054. Next base: position 8,133 of record JAGCDY010000016.1, on the reverse strand, counting down.
GCCGAAGGCGTTGTCGAACTGAACGTCATCGCCCAGGACACGTCCGCCTACAAAAAGCTTCCCGAACTATTAAGAAGGCTTTGCGAGATCGACGATCTCTACTGGATCAGGCTGCAGTACCTTTATCCCGCGACCATGAGCGACGAACTCATCGACGTCATAGCGGGGGAGGACAAGATCTGCAAGTATATCGATCTGCCTTTGCAGCATGTCAACGAGGACGTTCTGAAAGCCATGCGCCGCCCGACGCACGCCTTCACGGAAAAACTCCTCGACAAGATCATAAAGAAGATCCCGGACGTCACCCTGAGGACGACCTTCATAACCGGCTTCCCCGGAGAAACGAAGGAGGCTTTCGAAGAGTTGGAAGCCTTCGTAAAAAAAGGCCTCTTCCACCATCTGGGCGTCTTCGCCTACTCTCAGGAAGAGCTTACCCCGGCCTTCCCCTTGGGCGACGACATTCCGCAGGAAGTTAAAGAGGGGAGAGCCGACATTTTGATGCGCGCCCAGAAAGAGATTTCTCTGAAGAAGAACCGCGCCTATATCGGCAAAACGATCCCAGTCATCATCGACCGCAAGGAAAAGGAACGCGGCTTCGGCAGAAGGATGGCGGACGCTCCCGACGTTGACAACGAGGTCACGGTAAGGAACGCCAAAAAGATCCCCGTCGGCTCCATCATCCCGGTGAAGATCACCGGCGCCGCGTGCTACGACGTCACCGGCACGGCCGTGCTGGAGGGCATCTTATGAATCTTCCGAACAAGCTTACGCTGGCAAGGCTCGCCATGCCTTTGGCCATCATGCCCTGCCTGCTCATAACCTTTCCCTTTTCCAAGACCGCGGCTCTGGCGCTTTTCGGCTTGGCTTCCCTGACGGACTGGCTCGACGGGCATATCGCCCGCAAGAAAAACCTTGTCACCGATTTCGGGAAGCTGATGGATCCTCTGGCGGACAAGATCCTTGTATGCTCCATACTGATCTGCTTCGCCGCGCTCTATTACGTTGACGGAAATCATGTGCGCATAGTCGCCCCCTGGATGGTGGTTGCCATCGTAAGCAGGGATCTGGTCGTCACGGGTCTAAGGATGGCCGGCATCAGCAGGGGAGCGGTCCTGGGCGCCCACGCTATCGGCAAGCACAAGACCGCCTGGCAGATGATCGCCATCGTCACGACGCTCGTATACCTGATCCTCTATTACGATCTGCAGCTTACGGGTACCTACATGGATTATTTCCGCCTCGGCGCGCACATCCTTTTCTGGTTCGTCAGTATCCTGACGATCATATCCGGCATCTATTACCTCATAAAATACAAGCATTTCTATTTGGAGAATGTCTGAGCAAAGGAAGACTTTGGCGGTCTTCGTCTCCACGATGGCCTTCACCGGATTTTTCCCCGTAATGCCGGGAACTTTGGGCACCATATGGGGACTGCTTCTCTGGTACGCCACGACATTCACAAGGCAGCCTCTTCTTTTCCAGGCGATCCTCGCGGCGGTCTTTTTCCTGCTCGGCCTAATTTTTTGCGGAAAGGCCGAAACAGACCTGGGTAAGCACGACCCCGGCTCAGTTATCGTCGACGAGACGGCAGCGGCCTTTTTGACCTTCCTGGGCGTTCATTTCAGCCTTTGGACTGCTCTCATAGGCTTGTTTCTCAACCGCTTCTTCGACATCTTGAAACCCTGGCCCATAGGAAAGCTCCAAAATCTTCCCGGAGCGTGGGGAATAATGCTGGACGACACGGCCGCCGGAATATTATCAAGATTGATACTTGGAGCGATAATTTACTTCTGTCCTCAGATTTGACCGATAAGACAGCTTTTGCTAATATTGACAATGCATAAACAACAACCAACTTTAAGGAAAATATGGGTTACGAATTCATTCCCGTGAACGCCCTTGACTGGGGGATCATCATAGGCTTCCTGGTCTTTACGCTTGTCGTGGGCATCATCGTTTCCAAAAAGGCCGGCGAATCATCTGAGGATTTCTTCCTTTCCGGCCGTTCCATGCCATGGTGGCTCCTGGGCTTCTCCATGGTCGCCACGACCTTCAGTACCGACACTCCGAACCTCGTGACCGACATGGTCAGGCAGGGCGGCGTGGCCCAGAACTGGAGCTGGTGGGCCTTCCTGATGACAGGCATGCTCACGACCTTCATCTACTCCAAGCTCTGGCGCCGTTCCGGCGTCGTCACCGACCTGGGCTTCTATGAGCTCCGCTACAGCGGCAAAAGCGCGGCCTTCCTGAGAGGCTTCCGCGCCGTCTATCTCGGGTTCTTTTTCAACATCATCGTCATGGCCACCGTCTCCATGGCGGCCATCAAGATCGGCGGCGTCATGCTGGGACTGAAGCCCTGGGAGACCGTTATCTACGCCGCTCTCATCACAACGATCTTCTCCGTTCTGGGCGGTCTTAAGAGCGTTCTGATCACCGACTGCCTGCTCTTCATCGTAGCCATGGTAGGCTCCGTCGCGGCGGCCATAGTTTCCGTCAACCGCGCCGGCGGTCTGGAAACAGTGCTCAACAATCCGCTGGTCCAGTCGAAGATGGACATTCTGCCTTCTTTCGACATCTACACCCCGGGCGTCGGTTTCAACAAAGAGGCTCTGAACCTCCTCATCACCCTGCTTCTCATGCCGGTTCTGGTGCAGTGGTGGAGCGCCTGGTATCCCGGCGCGGAACCGGGCGGCGGCGGATATCTGACCCAGCGCGTTCTGGCGGCCAAGAACGAAGCGCACGCTACGGGCTCCACGCTCTTTTTTGACATCGCCCACTACGCCCTGAGGCCCTGGCCCTGGCTTCTAGTCGCCCTGGCCTCCCTGGTGCTTTTCCCGACCCTGGATTCTTTGAAAGAAGCCTTCCCGCACACTATGCCCGGCCACGACCTAGCTTATTCCGCCATGCTGACCATGCTGCCGCACGGTCTTAAGGGCATCGTCGTAGCCTCCTTGATGTCCGCTTATATCTCAACCATTTCAACCCACCTGAATTGGGGTTCTTCGTACATTACTTACGACTTCTGGAAACGCTTTGTCAGACCGCAGGCCAATGAAAAGGAAATGGTCTTGGTCGGCCGCATCGCCACCGTCATACTGATGATACTGGCCTGCGTGCTTTCCCTCTACCTTAAGAGCGCGACCTTCGCCTTCAAGATCCTGGTGGGCTTCGGCGCCGGCACCGGCTTAGTCTTCATCCTGAGATGGTTCTGGTGGCGCATCAACGCCTGGTGCGAGATCGCGGCCATGACGCTCTCATTCATCATTTCGACTACCTTCGTTTTCTGGGAACCCCAGATCTGCAAGGACTACACCTTCCTGCCGTATCTGATCAACGTGGCCATAACAACGGTAGTCTGGGTAGCCCTTGCCTACATCGCTCCCGCGACTGATAAGCAGACGCTTCGTAATTTCTACCGCAAGATTTGCCCGGGCGGTCCCGGATGGAACAGAGTTATCAAAGAAGCTAACGAAGAGGGAGATCACATTGAAAAATACGCTGTCCCCAGCACGATCCCTCAGGGTATTCTTTGTATGATTTGCGGTACGTTTTTAGTCTATTTGGTTCTTTTCGCCTTCGGCTTCTATATTTACGGAAAGCCGGCGCTTGCCACCGCGTTGCTGGCTTTGGCTGGAGATTTTGGCATAGTAATGTATTTGCTCTGGCCGAAACTCTACCTCAACAACGACTAATTGAGATCGCTCAAAAAAGGCCGCCCTTACGGGCGGCCTTTTTTTATTCGGCATACATTTCGATGATGAGTTCGCCGAAGAGGGTGTTGGCCCAGGCGAACCAGGAGCGGGAATAATCATTGGCGTTGTTCTTGTTGAATGACTCGTGGATGAAGCCCGTGCCGCCGTCGGTATTGAGGATCTGCTTTACGCACCATTCCTTTTCGGCGCGGTCGTTGGTCGTAAGAGCTTTCATGATGACGCTCATGGGCCAAGGCCTGTCGAGTCCGCAGTGTGGTCCGCCGATGCCTTCGCCGTCTTTGCCTTTGAAGAAGTAGGGGTTCTCCTCGCTCCAGACGAATTTCCTGGTGTTCTGATAAATGAGATCGTCTAATCTTACGTCGGTGAGATAGGGGAGACTTAGAAGGGAAGGCGCGTTGGAATCGTCCATCAAAAGCTGGCTGCCGAAGCCGTCCACCTCGAAGGCGTAGATCTTCCCATATTTTGGATGCTCCACTATGGCGTATTTTTTTATGGCATTATCTACTTGTTCAGCCATCTGCTCGCACTCTTTCGCCAAGTCTTCCTCTTTGTTGACGGTGCGCAGGATCTCAGCGGCTTTTTTGAGAATGCTCACGGCGAAGAAATTGCTGGGGATGAGGTAGGGGAAGATAGTGCTGTCGTCCGAGGGACGGAAGGCGCTGGCGATGAGTCCGCAGGCCTTTCCGGGGTGGCCGTAGCCGCTGTTGCTTCTTGTGTCGTGATAGGCGGCCGTTTCGCGGCGGAAATGATAGCCGTTCTTAAAGCCGTTCCAGTTTTGCTGGTCCTTGAAGACACTAATAATGGAGCGCACGACCTTGAGCCATTTCTCGTCGAAAACAGAAGCGTCGCCTGTCTTCTTCCAGTACGCGTAGGCTAATCGGACAGGATAGCAGAGGGAGTCTATCTCGTACTTGCGCTCGTGCAATTCCGGTTTCATCTCAGTCTCGTCGCTCTGCCAATGGCCGCCCTTGGGACCGTCGTTGAAGGCGTTGGCGTATGGGTCGATCAAAGTGCAGGAGAAATGGCGGCGGATGACGCCTCTGATAAGGCGGCGCAGAGGCTCGTCCTTGCTAGCGTAACGCAGATACGGCCAGACTTGGGCGGCGCTGTCCCTGAGCCACATGGCGTGAATGTCGCCGGTTATAACGAAGGTGTCGTCGTCGCCGTTTTCGCATTTATACTGAACAGTCGTGTCCAGGGTGTTGGGAAAACAGTTCGCGAACATCCAAAATAGTTTCGGATCGACGGCCGTGAGCTTATCTTTCAAGTCAACGATCTGCTTTTCCACAGCCTCACTGCGAAAGCAGCGCTTCTCAGGCACCGGTCTCTGATCCTTGAAGGTTGGCTCATCAGCGCCGGCAAACAGCACCAGGATCAGCACAAAAAACAAGACTTTGCTTTTCATAGAATTTGGCAGTTTATCTATTAAAAAGGAATTTAAGACATTATAGCATACGAACTGTCTGCCTATGTAAAGACAATTTGTATCATTTAAGATGACAACTGCTTCAAAAAAGAGTAGGAACGCTGAATCTCCTTGACTTTCCTTGTATTTAAATTTACAATCATAAAAAATGAAATATTGAATCCATAAATTATAAGGTCGTCATGGAAAATGAAATTATAATCTATCAACCCGATGAAACTATTAGATTGGACGTTCGTTTAGAAAACGAAACTGTCTGGCTTTCTCAAGCCCAAATGTGTGAACTGTTTCAGAGAGAACGCAGCGTGATAACGAAACACATAGGTTTAATTTTTAAAGAAAATGAATGCGATAAAAAAAGCAATGTGCAAAATTTGCACATTGCTTTTTCTGACAAACCGATAAAATTATATAGCCTTGATGTTATAATTTCAGTTGGTTATCGCGTTAAATCACTGCGAGGTACACAATTTCGCAGATGGGCTATCAAGATTTTAAGGGAACATCTTCTCAGAGGTTACAGTCTAAGCAGGCGTCTTGAACAAATTGAAGACAAATTGTCTGAACATGATGAGCATATAGAAAAACTTCATGAAAATATTGATTTCTTTGTTAAAACATCACTTCCTCCAAGGCAGGGGATTTTTTATGACGGAGAGGTTTTTGATGCCGACGTGTTCGTGACAAAGTACATAGTTGCGGCGAAAAAAGCTATAGTTTTAATAGACAATTATGTCAACATGACGACTTTAGAAATGTTGGCCAAAAAAGAGAAAGGGGTTCAACTTAAAATAATAACCTCAAAAAAAGGGAATAATTTGGCTAAAAGCGATATTCAGAGATTTCAAGAACAGTATGGTAATCTGGAAATAGTTGAAAACGAAGCTTTTCATGATCGATTCATCATAATAGATGACAAAGAGCTTTATGTTTCGGGCGCCTCTTTAAAAGATCTTGGGAAAAAATGTTTTGCTTTCAATAAGCTTGATTCAAACGAAATTCCTAAGCTTAAAGAGAGGATAAAGTAAAAAGCATTATTCCAAAAAGGAATAATGCTTTTTAGATTTTTTCCAAGGCTTGGTCGAGCCAGTCGCCGTCGAAGAGCTCGATGGTGCCTTTGTCGCAGGCGGCGGCAAGCTTCATGTTCATGGGGATCTTTCCAAGGATTGGGAGATCCCAGTGCTTGGCGACTTCCGGAAGCTGGCTCTTGCCGAAGATCAATATTTCCTTGCCGCAGTCGGGGCAGACGGCGTAGCTCATGTTCTCAACGACGCCTATGACGGGGATCTTCATCAGTTTGGCCATATTGACGGCCTTGCTGACGATCATGGAAACGAGTTCCTGCGGGGAAGTGACGATGATGATGCCGTCTATGGGAAGGGACTGGAAGACGGTAAGAGGAACGTCGCCCGTTCCCGGGGGCATGTCAACGAACATATAATCGATGTCGCCCCAGACCACGTCGGACCAGAACTGCTTGACGACGCCGGCCACGACGGGCCCGCGCCAGACCACAGGATCCTCTTCTTTTTCCATCAGGAGGTTTAGGGACATTATCTGCGTGCCTAATTTGGAAGCGACAGGCAGCATTCCGCCTTCTATGGCCTCCGCCTTTTCCTTTATACCGAACATCTTCGGAATGGAAGGGCCGGTTATGTCAGCGTCAAGTATGGCGGCCTTGTCTCCGCGGCGCTGGGCTAAGACAGCCAGCATTCCGGTGACGAGGGATTTTCCCACGCCGCCTTTGCCGCTCATAACGGCTATGACTTTCTTAACGTTGGAACCGGGATTGGCCGGGGCTCTGAAATCGTTGGGATCCTGTTTGCGCTCGGAGCAGCTTTGGCCGCAGCTTGAGCAATCATGACTGCAATTTTCGCTCATAAAAAATCCTTGATAGCTTAAATAGAAATTGTGTCGAAACGTTCAGGGGTGAGAACTCTGGCGTCGGGGCGCAGGGCTCTAATATTTTCCGCAAGGTCCGTGATGGACTGTCTTTCGCCGTGGACCAATACGAAGGTCTTGCAGCGGTCGCCGACGTTGGAGACGAATTCGAGAAGGTCGCCTTTGTCAGCATGGCCTGAAAAAGTGTTCAAAACGACTCTTTCCGCGTTCATCTTGTAATACTGACCGAAGATCTTGATCTCTTTCGCCCTGTCGACGATGCGGCGGCCCAAGGTGTTCTCGGCCTGGTAGCCGACTATCACCACGGCGTTCCTCGAATCCTCGACGTTGTTTTTAAGGTGATGCAGTATCCTTCCGCTCTCGCACATGCCGGAAGCGGAGATGATGATCATGGAACTGGGGTCGTCGTTGAGGGCCTTCGATTCCTCGACGGTGCTGATAAGATGGACGAATTCCCTCATGTACATTCTGGTTCTGCTCTTGGCGAGTTCCAGCGTCGCTTCGTCGTAGGTCTCGGGATGTTTGCCGAAGACTTTGGAAACTTCGCAGGCCAGGGGGCTGTCGATGTAAATGGGAAGCATAGGGGTCAGCTTCGCGTCGTACATCTTCATCAGCGTGTACACGATCTCCTGGGCTCTTTCCAGGGCGAAGGCGGGGATTATTATCTTGCCGCCTCTTTTGTATGTTCTGTTGATGACGCCGGCCAGGAGGTCTTCCGCCTGGTTGATGTCCTTGTGGTAGCGGTTGCCGTAGGTGGCTTCCATGACCAGCGCGTCGATGTCCGTGAGCTGCTCGGGGTCCCTTATGATCGGCAGATTCTTCCTGCCCAGGTCAAGGGCGTAGCCGACCTTGATCTTCCTTCGGCCTTCCTTTATGTCGAAGATGTGGGAGGCGGAGCCGAGGATATGCCCGGCTTCCAGAAAAGTCACGCCGATGTCTTCGGTGAGCTGTACGCGCTCGTGGTAATGGTGGGGGACGAAGTACTGCAAAGACGCTTCGGCTTCCTCTTCGCTGTAAAGGGGAGCGATCAGCGGATCGTCGGGATCGAGCTTGCGGCTAAGATATTCGGCGTCCAGCTCCTGGATGTGCGCG
>JAGCDY010000135.1 GCA_017650925.1 bacterium | reverse complement strand
CGCTACTACTACTTCTTCAAGGAAGTCAAGAAGAGCGCGGAGGGCTGGGAATTCGAGGGCACCATCCGCCACGACTCGGAAATGCTGAAAGGCATAGCCAAGCAGGCCGCCGCCATGGGTGCCTACGGCTTCAGCAACTTCGTGCCCAACCGCGTCACCATGAAGGTCAGCAACGAGGGCATCATAAAAGAATTCAAGCGCTTCAACCTTTACGGCAAGCCGCTTTCCAGCATGACGCTCAAGCGGGCGCTGGTCAACACCTACGTGGACGAGAAAGGCTTTTTCTACACCCCGCCCCAGGGACTATTCGTCTCGAACCTGGACATTCTGCAGGAACTGCCCAGCATGTACGTGAACCATTCCCTCCTGGGCAAGAAGGCCCCGGACACCAAGGTCAATTATCTTTCCGGCAAGGACAAGATCATCAAGCCCGGCGCCTAGGGCGTGACCATCCTGACCTTCTTCGCCAGCTGGAGCCAGGTCTGCCGGGAATACCTGGCGGCAATCGACAAGCTGCATTCCAAATACGCCGGCACCGGCGTGCAGTTCGTGAACGTCAGCGATCAGCAGGACATGAAGACGCTGCTGGCTTTCCAAAGGGGCCTGAGCACCATCATCTACGCCGATCCCAAGCGCGAGCTGGTCAAGACCTACGACATCGACAACATTCCCAAGACTTTCATCATCGACAAGAAGGGCGTCGTCCGCTATGTCATGGAAGGCTTCAACACCGCCTCCGAGTCCGAGCTGGGCAAGAGGATCGAGGAGCTGAAGGAAGAGAAAGTCGAGAATGAGGAGCAAAAGGAAAAATAATGGCTACCTCACCGCGGAAAAACGGCGTTTCCATCCTGGGGGTCGTCCTCGTGGCGCTCCTGGGCCTGCTTCTAGCCATGATCGTGTCGCCCTGGGTCTTCCGGGTGACCAGCCAGCTGGATTGGACCAAGGCTTACATTTTCCGCAAGATCTTCAACAGAGTCTTCCTGGTCTCTGAAACAATCGTTGTCCTGGCCTTCTGGAAGAAGCTGGGCATAGAGCTCCCTTATAAGGTCTACTTCAAGCGCCAGCACATGAAGGACGAGATCCCGAGCTGGTTTCTGGTGGCTATCCTGACGATCGCCTTCATGACGGTCCTGCAGTATTTCGCGGGCTTCCGGCACTACCAGGCGAGGTCATGGGACTACATTCTTACCAAGAGCGCCGTGGCGCTGCTTTCCTCGCTGATCGTGGCCGTCATGGAGGAGACCATTTTCCGCGGGCTCGTTTTCTCGTCTTTCAAGACGCGCTTCAGGAGCATGTATTCCGCGATCTTCACCTCCTTCGTTTTCGCGTCGCTGCACATCTTCAGCCTGGTCCATTTTCTGAAGAGCATCAAGACCGCCCAGGCGACTTTCGCCGGCACGGATCCTCTGGCCGGCTTCTACCACATGGCGCTCTTCCTGAAGCCCATTTCCGAGCTGAACGTGGTGATCCCTGGCTTCATCGGGCTCTTCGTCTGCTCCCTGATGCTCTGCGGGCTGACCATGAAGACGGGCTCCCTGTGGCCGGCCATCGCCACCCACTGCGGCTGGGTCTTCACCATCAAGGTGACCGGACGCGTCTGGCCCTACGACAAGGAGGCGGCCGCCGCCACGGGCCTGCAGTGGCTCTTGGGTGAGAAATTCGTGGCCACCGGCGTCCTCGGCTGGATCATCGTCCTCGCCGAGACGGCCTACGTGGTGGGGCTTATCGGCTATTCCGTTTACCTGGTCCTGAAATGGGTCTGCTCTAAGATCAGCATAGACGCCTGCTACGGGATGGCCGACATGCTCGGGAACTTCGCGTATTACGTAGGAATAAAAAAGCGCGCCATTGCGATAGACAACATAAGGCACGCTTTCCCGGAGAAGAGCGACAAGGAAGTGAGGAGCATCGCCAAGGCCAGCTTCAGGAACCTTGCGCGCGTGGCCGTCGGTGTCCTTATCATGCCGCGCCTGCTTAAGCGCGTGCCCAGCGGGTTCGAGTGCATGCACGTCGACCGCGTCGCCAAGGCGCACGCCATGGGAAGCGGCGGAATAGTTTATTTCACGGCGCACTACGGCAACTGGGAAAGTCAGAGCTGGACCAGCACGCTTTTGGGCGGCGATTTCACCGCGGTGGGCAGGCCTTTCAGGAACAAACTCATATACAGGGACATCGCCAGAAAAAGAGAGGCGGTGGGCCTGAAGCTTGTCAACAAGAAGGAAGCCATCCGTCCCTTGATCAGAACCCTGAGAAGGGGAGGCGAAGTCGGACTTGTGGCCGACCAGTACGCCGGCAAAGGCGGCGTGCCGACCGTCTTCATGGGAAGAGTGTGCTCGACTACGGGCGCCGCGGCGGCCTTAGCCCGCATGACGCACTGCCCGATAGTTCCGGCTTTCTGCCGGGAACTGCCGGACCACCATTTCCAGGCTTACGTTTACGAGCCTTTCTTTGTGGCTGAGACCGACGATGCCGAAAAAGACATCAGAGAGGCAACGCAGAGAGCGATGGACTGCCTTGAGCAGGAAATAAGAAGAGCGCCGGAAAACTATCTCTGGGCCCACCGCAAGTGGCGCAAGAGCTACACCAAACTGCATCCGGAGTTTGGGGAGAAGTGATGGCGGATTTCTCTCCCTATAAGCTCCTCGTTAGGTCTCCGAACTGGCTGGGGGACTGCGTGCTGGCCATGCCGGCCATGAGGGAACTGAGAAAGTACCGCCCCAATTCCAAGATCTGTGTGCTGGCCAAAAAGTCGGTGGCCGACCTTTGGAGGATGTGCCCTTACGTTGACGAAGTCATTCCCTTCGAGATAAGGAAAGGGATCATGGGTCTGGACGACCGCTGGGATCTGGGAAGGGAACTGAAGAAAATGAATTTCGACCTTTGCCTCATCATTCCGAATTCCTTCGACGCCGCGCTCGTGCCATATTTGGCGCGCATAAGAAGGAGGATGGGTTGGGCCACGTACGGCAGGGGAATGCTTCTTAACCGCAAGGTGCCTTTCCCGCATCATCTGGACGGCGAGCAGCAGCCGCACTGCCAGCTCTACCTCGTCGAGAAACTTCTGCGCCACGCCGTCGACCATACTCTGGACGCCGACATAACCATTCCCGAGGAGGCGAAGAAGAGCGTCGCGGAAAAAGCGAAGGAGCCTTACTTTGTCCTCTGCCCGGGCGCCAGCTACGGAACCGCCAAATGCTGGCTGCCGGAAAACTACGCCGAGACCGCCCTGAGACTCCATAAGGAAACGGGGGCGGACTGCTATTTGGTCGGCGGAAAGTCCGATGCGGCGGTCTGCCGCGACGTGGCTGAAAAGATCGGCGGTAGGGACGAGGGCGCCGCTTCCTGGTGCCATGACCTTTCCGGCCAGACGACGCTCTTTGAGCTCGCGGCCCTTTTGGAAAAGGCAATGCTTCTCATTACCAACGACACCGGCACCATGCACCTTGGCGCCGTCGTGAAGATACCGGTCGTCGCGATCTTCGGCCCCACCAACTGGCTGAGGACCGCGCCCATAGGAACCAACAGCGTTCTTTTGAGAGGGGAGCACGACTGCCGCAAACACTGCCGCAGGGTCTGCGAGAGCGACCACCGCTGCATGAAGGCCGTGACAGTCGACATGGTCTTGGCCGCCGCGAAAGAAAAATTGCAAGCAACAAAATAAACCTTAAGGATATATGAAAAAGTTATCGTTCCCGCTTCTCCTTTTGCTTTGCGCAACTCTTGCCCAGGCCTACACTTTCCCCATGGTGTCTCCGGAAATCGACGAGGCCAAGCCCTTCTGCTACTACAGCCGCCCGACCGACCAGCTGGGCGTCTGGGACGCGCCCTACGCCTTCATGGTGACCGCGGAAGGCTACCTCTACAACAGGTCTTCCGAACTGATGTTCATGTACGGGCCGGAGTTTGAACCGACGCACAACCGCAACAGAGTCTTCGAGGACGACAAGTATCCCATCATGAGCTACGATCTGACGAAGCTCGGCGTAAAATACACTTTCAAGATGTTCGCCTTCACAAAAGAACGCGGCGTCCCCAGAAGCCCGCTCTACTGTCTTGTCAAGGTGACGATGGAGAACGTCAGCGACAGCGACAACACGGCCTACTTCGGCGTCGGCACGCGCTACAAAGGCGTAACACGCCGCATCGACATTCATTCCGCCTATCCCTTCAGCAGGGGCTCACTTTATGAGTTCAGGGGCAACGCCGCGCTTAGGGACGACGAAGTGATCGCGCTCTACCAGGACGTTCCCGAAAGATATATCACCGCTACCATCGACACCATCTACAAAGGCGCTTTCCGCGGCTACGAGGAGGCGGTCCTGGAGACCACCCCCTGGTGCCCAGCCCGCTATGAGATAGCCCTCGCCCCCAATGAGAGCAAGAGCGTAGTTTTGCTATACCCCAACATGCCGACTTCCCCGGACGAGATCAGCGAACTGGAAGCTTACCTTTCTCCCGCGGTCTTCGACAAAAAGCTCGCGGAAGCGAAGGAAGACTGGGACAAGCTGCTGAATAAGGCCGTTGAACTGAGGCTACCGGAGAAGAAAGTGGAGAACGCTTTCTACACCAGCCTCATGAACATGGCCATTTCAAGGGACGACCAGGGCGACGGCACCTATTACCAGGGCGTCAACGAGATGCAGTACTACATGTTCGTACCCCGCGACATGATGTACTTCACCTGGGCCTGGTACTTCGCCGGCATGCCGGATGAGGGAAGGAAGGTCGTCAACCAGTACAAGCACTACCTGCAGGAGAACGGCAGCTTCTACATCGATCAGGAGAACATCTGCAGTTATGCCATTCTTATGTGGTACAGGAAGACCAAGGATATCGATTACTTAAAAGAGATGTGGCCTGTTCTGATGAAGAACTACACCTATACCACCAACATCATCGCCAACGATCCCCTGAAATTGATGCCGAAGATGGGCCCCTACGACAACGAGGGCATCACCGGCCACTACACCGCCCACAATTTCTATAACGCCAAAGCATTCGAGTATCTCTCCGAGGCCGCCAAGGAATTGGGCTACGAGGAGGAGTCGAAAAATTTCCGCGCTTACTACGAGGAATTCTACGCCAACCTGATGAAGTACTTGAACGCGGCTTATGAGAAGGAAGGTTATATTCCGCCCGGCCTCGACACTGGAAAAAGCGGCGCCCACTGGGGCAACATGGAGACGAGCTATCCGACCTTCATTCTTGGTTCCAAGGACGAAAGAGTCAGAAAGACCATCGACTACATCAGAGAGAATGACTGGAGCGACGAGGGCCTCATCATGTTCCGCGCCCTGGGCTGGGATTGTCTGCACCACTACAACACCATGAAGGCTTCTATGGCCGACCTCTATCTGGGCCGCGACGAGAACGTCATAAAAGATCTCTACGGCGTATTGCTGCATACTTCCTCTACTCACGCGCTCTTCGAGTTCTGCCTGAATCCTTGGCAGAACCGCGACTTCATGCACAACGTGACGCCCCACGGTTGGGGCGCCGTGAAGTATCTCTCCCTAGTGAGAAGCATGATGGTTAGGGAAGACGAGAACAGCAATCTCTTCCTTTTGTCCGCCACGGCGCCCACCTGGACGCTGCCCGGAAAAGAGATCACGGCCAAGCGCTTCCTGACGCTCTTCGGCAACGTCGACCTCGTCGTCAAGGGCACCGAGGAAGGCATGAAGATAAGCGTCGCTATTGAACAGAACGGCGGCGCTTGGGGCAAGCCCAACAAGGTCTTTGTGAAAGTTCCTTACTACGCCCTGAACGCGAAAGCAGAGGTGGACGGCAAGCCCGCGGAAATTTCCGACGGACAGGTGGAAGTTCCCCTCGACGTGAAGGAAGTAGTTCTGACCTTCGACCGTCCGGAAGGACCGTACCAAGATTACGAAAGCACCGTCGATTGGTACATAAAGGAATACGCCAGGCGCTTCGCGGAATGGAAAAAGGAGCACCTGACAGAGGCGAATTGGGAATGCTTCCCGGAAAAGGAATTGGAGAAGATGCCCAGGCGCCAGCAGAAGAACGCCTCTATGAAGGAAAAGGAAGGCAGCATGACCTTCCAGCCCGTCACCGCCTCCTCTTCCGCCAACGGGACCGAAGCGAAGACCATAAACGACGGCATCACCGACGCCAGCCAGGCAAGGGCCTGGCGTCCGGCGCCCGACGAGGAAACTTCCAGCATCGAGTGCGAACTGAAAGCGGCGGCTTTGGCCGGCTGCGTGAGGATCTTCGGCCGCGGCCTCGACAAGCCCGCCGTGAAAGTCTTCGTCACTAACGAAGACGATGAGGAAGTTTTGGTCGGATCCACCGAAAAGACCGCCATTCCTGTGAGGAGCGACCTCTACGTCTGTCTCTTCCCGGAAATCATGGTGAAGAAGGTCAAGGTCGTTTTCGAGGGCGGCGGCTTCACCGTCTCGGAATGCCAGCTGCTTTCTCCCTCCGACGTCTGGCAAAGAGGCGGCCTGAGAGGGGACAAGAAGGGCGGAAACTTGGCCTACGGGCGCCCGGTCTTCACCTCCCCGCACGAAAAAGGCTACGTCGGCACTTTCCTGGTGGACGGCGAAACGTCGAGCGAACCCAACTACTGGAGCGGCGCTCCGCCGCATCCGCAGTGGGCTATAATCGATCTCGGCAAGGCTGAGGAGATCTCCAAGATCAAGACCTACCTCTACTCCCACGACCACCGCCACTACGGCTATTCGTGCTGGATCTCGAAAGACCTCACAGATTGGAAGGAAGTCGGAAGAATGGACGACCTCTGCAGCAACTACTGCAAGGAAGGCGGCGACACCAATTTCGCAAAGGAACCGGCTCGCTACGTCATGCTCGTCATCGAGAAGAACACGGTCAACGAAGGCGGCCACGCGGCGGAAATTGAGGTCTACTAAGTTTGCGCGAAAGCTTTGCGCCGAAACAGGCTCTCCTTCCGGAGAGCCTGTTTTTTGGGCTCAAAATCGACTTTCAATATATTCCCTTTTTTGATATAATAACCGTTAATTTATTTTTATTTGTAACATTGCCATCA
The DNA here is from genome assembly GCA_017650925.1 of bacterium. Classification (GTDB taxonomy): domain Bacteria; phylum Auribacterota; class UBA3054; order UBA3054; family UBA3054; genus UBA3054. The sequence continues at coordinate 5,785 of JAGCDY010000135.1, read as the reverse complement.
ATATAACGGAAACATTAATGAGATCCCTTCTTATCCTCGCCACCATTGCCCTGACCTTCTGCGCCGCCGCCAGCGAACACCCCATGGTCTCGCCCGAGATCGATATCGAGAAACCCTTCTGCTACTACAGCCGCCCGACAGACCAGCTAGGCGTTATGGACGCCCCCAAGGGCTTCATGGTGACATCGGAAGGCTACCTCTACAACAGAGCGGCGGAAATGATGTTCATGTACGGTCCGGAGCTCGAGCCGACGCACAACCGCAACCGCTATCTGGAAAACAACATTTACCCGATAGTCAACTACAAGCTGGAAAAGCTCGGCATCAGGTATTCCTTCAAGATGTTCGCCTTCAACCTTGAAAGAGGCGTTCCGAGAAGCCCGCTCTACGCTTTCGTCAGGGTGACCATGGAGAACGTATCGAATACTAGAGGAACGGCTTTTCTGGCGACGGGCTTGCGGCACCGCGGTCTGACTCCCAGGATAGAAGCCCACCGCTCCTACGCTTTCCAGCGCGAGTCCTCCTACGAATTCAGGGGCGACGCCATCATGAGAAACGACGAGATCCTGGCTGTCGTGCAGAACGATCCCAGAAGGAAGATCTCCGCGACCATCGACAATCCTTACGAAGGAACCTTCCGGGGCTCGCAGTATGCCGTGACCGAAACGACGCCCGTCTGCATCGCCGACTACGCGATCGACCTAAATCCCGGCGAGAACCGCTCCCTGACTTTTCTGATGCCCAACAATCCCACGAACTGGAACGCCGCGGCCACCATGTTCGACCTCATCAAGGATTCCTCCACCTTCGACAGGAAGCTTAGGGAAGTCAAGGAGGATTGGGACAAGTTCCTGATGCGGATGGTCGAGCTGAAGATCCCGGAGGAAAAAGTCGAGGCGACCTTCTGGACCAGCCTTATCAACATGGCCATCGCCCGCGACGACTGCGGCGACGGCTACTATTCCCAGGGCGTCAACGAGATGCAGTACACCGGCTTCTTCCCCAGGGACTCCATGTATTTCTCCTGGTCCTGGCTCTTCGCGGGCCTTCCGGAAGAGGGAAAGAAGGTGGCCGACTATTACGAAAAGACCCAGCACGACGACGGCCGCTTCTACAACGACCAGGAAAACATCGGGCCGTACGCCGTACTTATGTGGTACTACAAGACGAAGGACAGGGAATATCTTGACAGGATGTGGCCGCGTCTCGTCAAGAACTTCAACTACGTCACGAACATTATCGCCAACGATCCCCTTAAGCTTATGCCGGCCATGGGCCCCAACGACAACGAGGGTATCACCGGCCACTACACCGCTCACAATTTCTACAACGCCAAAGCCTTCGAGATGATGGCCTCCTGCGCTAAAGAACTCGGGCAGGAAGAGGAGTCGAAAAAGTACCGCGCCTACGCCGACAATTTCATCTCCAACATGATGTACCATGTCAACGCCGCCATCGCCACCAACGGTTTCATTCCGCCCGGCATTGACACCGGAAAGAGCGGCGCGCACTGGGGCAACATGGAGGCGAGCTATCCGACGTTTGTCATGGGCAGCCACGACGAGCGCGTCAAAAAGACTATCGACTACATCAGGAACGTGGACTGGAGCGACGAAGGACTCATCATGTTCAACGCCCTTGGCTGCAACTGCCTCCATCACTACAACACGATGAAGGCTTCCATGGCGGACCTCTACATGGGCCGCGACGAGAACGTGATCAAGGACCTCTACGGAGTTCTGTTGCACACTTCCTCGACGCACGCTTTCTTCGAATTCTGCCTCGACCCCTGGAACAACCGCGACTTCGGCGGCAACTTCACGCCGCACGGCTGGGGGCATGTGAAGTACGTCTCCCTTATCCGCAACATGCTCATAAGGGAGGACGAGTGCAGCAACCTCTTCCTTCTGTCCGCGGTCGCGCCGCTTTGGACCATGCCCGGAAAGGAGATCGTGGCCAGACGCTTCAACACGCAGTTCGGCAACGTCGATCTGGTCGCCAAGGGAACGAGGGAAGGCCTTAAGGTCGATCTCAACCTCGATCAGCAGGGCGGCGTCTGGGGCAAGCCCAACAAGGTCTTCATCAAGGTTCCTTACTACGCCCTGAGGGCGACGGTCACGGTCGACGGCAAGGAAACGCCGATCGGCAAAGACAACCAGGTCGAGATCCCGCTCAATACGAAAGAAGTGATGATGTACTTCAAGCGCTCCGAGGAGCCGATCGAGACTTACAACAGCAAAGTCAGGTGGTACATCGGAGAATACGCCCGCCGCTTCGACGAATGGAGAAAAGAGAATCCCTTCACGGCGCTCTGGGAATGCTTCCCGGAAAAGAAGCTGCAGAATTTCGACGAACGCCAGCTCAGGGACCAGCAGCTGAAGAGCCAGGAAGGCCTGATGACCTTCCTGCCGATACTCGCTTCCAGCACGGACGAAAAGTGCGACCACAGGGCTTTGGACGACGGCATTGCCAACGACAACACTCCTAAGTTCTGGCGTCCCGCCAAGGACGACAGCGAGCCCTGGTTCGAGTGCAGCTTAGAGGAGCCCACCTCGGCTTACTGCATTAAGCTTTTTGGCAACGACATCGCCGAGGCGAAAGCGAAGATCTACGTTACGAAAGCGGACGGCGAAGAGATGATGGTCGGCGATTCCGCCAATCCGGAGCTGCCCATCCACGGCAAGCTTTTCACCTGCACCTTCAAGCAGACGCAGATCAAGAAGGTCAGGGTGGCCTTCGAGGGCAAGGTCGGCAAGATCTATGAATGCACACTGCTAGGGGAGAGGGACTGCTGGCATCAGGGCATCCCGAGGAACCACGGCAAGGTCGGGGATCTGGCTTACAATCGCCCGGTCTTCACCTCGCCTTCGGAAAACCCGACGGAATCGCAGCTGGTCGACGGCGAAACGGACTGCTCGGTCTCAATGTGGAGCGGCGCTCCGCCTCATCCGCAGTGGGCCGTCATCGACCTCGGTGAGGAAACGGAATTCTCAAGGATACACACCTATTTCTTCCACGACGGCCATCGCTGCTACAGCTACCGCTACAGCGTTTCTCCCGACATGCATGAATGGAAGGAGATCGGCGGCAAAGAGAACTGCCTGGCGGTGAAAGACGGCGACGAGCTGACTTTCGAACCCGTGAAAGGCCGCTACGTCATGATCGTTATAGACAAGAACACCGACAACCCGGCCGGCCACGTGGCGGAAGTCGAGATCTACGCCAAGAAGGAGGAATAGACCTTGACTTTCTTCCTGTCTTAACTTATAATGAAAGTGATAATCGTTCCTAATTTATGAGCAGACAGAGAGAAGTCATATTGAGCGTACTGCGCTCGCAAAGGTTCCATCCGACGGCCGACGAGATCTTATTGAGAGCCAGGCAGAGGATGCCGGCCCTGGCCTTGGGCACGGTCTACAGGAACCTTAAGGCGCTTTGCGACGAGAAATTGGTCCGCCGGATTCCGATGGAAGACGCTCCCGACCGCTACGATGGCTTTGTGGAGCCCCACGATCACTTGGTATGCACCAGTTGCGGCAAAGTCTATGACATACCCTCCCTGCAGACCAAAGAAGCCTTGGAGGCCAAGCTGGAGGCCCCGGTGGAGGGTTACGAGCTGAAAGTCTATTTCACCTGCCCGAAGTGCAAGAACCAATAAGGAAACCCATGCCCCAGGATCCTTTGACTAAGATAACCTACGGACTCTTCGTCGCCGGTTCAAAAGACGAATTGGGCCGCGACGTCGGCTGCATCGTCAACACGGTCTGCCAGGTGACTGTCACGCCTGTAGCGGTCTCGCTTACCGTCAACAAGCTGAATTACACGACGCAGGCGATCGGCCAGACGAAAGCCTTCACCGTCAGCATGCTGGACACTTCGACAGATTTCGAGCTCATAAAGAGGTTCGGTTTCCAAAGCAGCAAAGACGCCGACAAGTTCGACGGATTGAAAACAAAGAGAGCGAAGAACGGTCTCGTTTATCTCGCCCAGAACGCCAACGCTTTCCTAAGCTGCCGCGTAAAGCAGGAGATAGATCTCGGCACGCACATAATGTTCATCGCCGAAGTGGAGGAGAGCGGAGAGCTTTCCGACAGGGAACCTCTGAGCTACGCCTACTACCACGCCAACATAAAACCGAAGCCGGCGGCCGCTCCCAAGAGCGGAAAGAAAGCCTGGCGCTGCAAGATCTGCGGCTACATTTACGAGGGCGAGACCCTGCCGCCGGACTATGTCTGTCCGCTTTGCAAGCACGGCGCCGCGGATTTTGAGCCGGTTGAGACTGAAGAGAATTCCAAAACCAATACAGAACTTTCAAAAAGGAGTAACGCTATGGATCTTAAAGGCACCAAAACTGAAGCCAATCTTCAGACCGCTTTCGCGGGCGAATCCCAGGCCCGCAACAAGTACACCTACTTCGCCTCCAAAGCGAAAAAGGACGGCTATGAACAGATCGCCAAGATCTTCCTGGAAACCGCTGAGAATGAAAAAGAACACGCCAAGCTTTGGTTCAAACTTTTGAACAACGGCATCGGCCCCACCGAGGAGAACCTCCTGGCCGCCGCGGAAGGCGAGAATTACGAATGGACCGATATGTACGCCACTTTCGCCAAGGAAGCCAGGGAAGAGGGCTTTGAAGCCATCGCCAAGCTTTTCGAGGGCGTCGCAGCCGTTGAGAAAGCCCACGAGGAACGCTACCGCAAACTCCTTGCCAACGTCAAGGGCGGCCTGGTCTTCTCCAAGGACGGCGACATGGTCTGGGAATGCGCCAACTGCGGTCACCTGCATTTCGGCAAGCAGGCTCCGGAAGTCTGCCCGGTCTGCGCCCATCCGCAGGCTTACTTCAAACTGAGAGCGGAAAACTATTGATCCCGCCGAAGTTAACGGAAAGGGCCCGCCTCACGGCGGGCCCTTTTTTTATGAAAAAAAGACAGGAGACTCGCGTCTCCTGTCAGGGGGGGATTAGTCTCGGTCAAAGGATGCACTGAGATAAGTAGAGAAAGTCCGACCGAGACATGGGGGGAATATATTTGCCGCCAAACTTGAAAAAAGTGACGGACTTCAAAATCAAATATACATTTTAATTTTGAATCGGTAACATTCTATCAGAACAATTATACAAAATCAAGAGGGGAGCGAAAAAAATGGTGCCCTAGGGAAAGGGCACCGCGTTCTCAATATTAAGGTTTGGTAAGCGCGGCTAAGATCAGCCGCGCTTTTTTGTGAAAACAAGCCAAAGCAGCGCCAACAGTCCGACGATTGCCGGTTCCGGTATCGCGTTGTGGGGGACGAGCGCGACGGTTATATCTTTCATTAAGATGTTGGCGTCGTCGCGGTAGGAGAAGAACTTTATCGTCGGCATGGCTTCATTGAGGAGCACCTCTTCGCTGATGCCCCTTGGATAGTCGACGATCTGGTCTTCGCCTTCCAGGTGATACTCATTTTCCCCCATAGTGAAAGCGTAGAAGCGCTTGTACATGAAGTCCACGAGACGGCAGTTGAAGCGGGTGTAGTAGGTGAACCACTCGTTGTTGGGAACGGGCGCTGAGCCTTCCAGGTTCTCATACCACCAGTTGGTGTTGTGGATGTCCTGGAGATCCGCGAAGACGTTCATGGTCCCGCCGTTTTCGTCCAGGTATAGGTAGAGTTCGTTCTGGCGGTGATCGTTGTCCTGGCTGATGAAGAAGGCGGAATAGGGATGCTCATCCTCCGGCAGATCGACGTAGGTGTCTGGGACGAGCATTTGCATGCTGATGACGATGTCGTAATCCTTGGCGGCCTCGGCGGG
>JAGCDY010000002.1 GCA_017650925.1 bacterium | reverse complement strand
GAAGGGGTAAAGCTTCAACTCTTCCCTGCCAAACTGGTCGTGCCAGTTCTGCAGCCAGGCGTTCAGTTCCATCTTGTCCTGGCATTTTCTGGGAAGGTCGCTTCCCGCCATCTCGATCTTGATATCAACAGGCCTTCTCGGCGTGAAGAAAACGCCGTTCAGCAGGACCGTCTTGAAGCCGTGCCAAAGCTGCGCGAAAAGCCTGGGCCTGCGGTTCTCGAAGACATACGAGAACGAGCTGCCCCAAAGACCGGAGGCGTGCGCCAGAGCGACCGGCGCGTCGGGAACTTTCGAGAGAATGTAATGCACGCCGGATTTGGCGCCGATGACTTCGTGATCCTGGCGCCACAAAGCGCCGCCGGGATAGATGATGACGTTGTCGCCATTCTGCAAGGCTTCCACGACCTTGTCCAGCGCTCTCTCAACTCTCCTGCGCTTGTAGGCGGAAACAGTCCCCTCGATATCTGGCATGGGGATGGCGTCCAGTCTCCTGAAGATCCACTGGATGCCGGTCATGTTGTAGAAATCCTCTATGACCACAACTCTGGGATGCGCGGCGTTCCAGAAAGTCAGAACTTCCATCACGGGATCCATCTCCGCGGGATGGTTCGGCAGAATGAGCATGCCCTTCTTGCTCTTGATATTTTCCAATCCTTCCACCTTCACGCGGTAGCGCAGCTTAATTAGAAGCTTAGCCGTAAAGATCATCAAAGCCACGGAGGGATTGAGTTCCCTTCCGCCGTACTTAAAGCCCACGTAAAGGCTCAACAAAACCACCAGGGCGCAGCAGATCGCGAAGACCGTAAAGGACTGGTTGGGATCGATGACGTGCGCCACCTGCAGAAGGAAGAAAACCAGAGTCGAGATCAAAGCTGACAGCAAGGCCAATAGCGCGCTCTGCAAAGAAGCGCCGATGCCCACGAAATTGCCCTTCTGGCTGATCTCCAGGAAAGTCGAATCGTTAAGATTGACCGCGGCCCCGAAGAATATGCCCATCACGACGGTGCAGATCATGACCGAGGAAGTGGAGTGGCAGATCTGAGGAACGAGGAAAATAATCGTCCCCATCAGGACCGTGAAGAGACTTATGAAGATGAAGCGCGCCCTGTTCATGACAGGCGACACCAGAGTGCCAATAACAGCGCCTCCCGCGGCCGCAACGGGCAACGTGGCGGCCTGCTGGATAGTCGCATACCTGTTCATGGTAAGGTAGGCATTCAGGGCCATCTGGACAGCGTTGGCGCAGCCCCACAAAGAGGCGCCGCAAATTAAAAGCGTCCAGTGCTTCGCAAATACGTCCTTGGTGCCTGACAGGATGGAGCGCTGCGTTTCGCCGTAAGACGTCAGATCCTCGCCCTTGGGCAGGCAGGCAAGGGAAATAATGATCGTAACGATGGAGACGCCGCCCAAAATGTAATGCCAGCTATTTGGACAGTGCTGATACATCAGCGTTCCGCAGAACGCGCCCGGCATCAGGCCGAAAATAAAGACCATGGACATCAGCCCGTTGACGGCCGCCATGGACATCTTTAGATTCTTCTGAACAAAAGGAATGGCGGACATCTTGCCGGCGCTGTAAAGGCCGAAGATGATGCCGATAACGGTGAGGCTCACCCACAGGGCGGGGACGATCCTAAATTTCAGGCTCAAAAAGATCCCAATCAGCAAGAGCAGTACTCCCGCCATGGAAAGCGCCATCACATAAGCCTTCTTCATAGCGGAGACCAGCGCCCCAGAGAAGAAGTAGATGAGAGCCGGGCCTATCGTCACGGTGGCCGCCACGGCCTGGGTGATCCAGGCGCGGTCGTCTATGTCGTAAAAGACCCAGGTCAGCTGTTCCATGACAAAATACTGCATCGCCCCCAGAACGAAGGAGGAGAGCAGCGTGGAAGTTAGCAGCGCCAGCAGGGAGACCATTATCCTTCCACCAGCTTGATGAGGGTGTCAGCCACGTACTGTTTCTGCTCGTCAGTCAGTTCGGCGTAGATGGGCAGAGCCAGCGTTTCGGAAGCGGCTTTCTCGGATTCCGGGAAAGCGCCTTTCTTATAGCCAAGATAAGCGAAGCATTCCTGCATGTGCAATGAGACCGGGTAATAGATGTCGCAGCCGATGCCGGCTTCCTTCAAGCCCGCGAAGACCTTGTCCCTATTGGGGACTCTGACGATGTACTGGTTGAAGATCATGTAGTTGCCGGCCATTTCCTTCGGCGTGATGATGTTCTTGCAGTTCTCGAAAGCCTTGCTGTAGAAGGCCGCGTTTTTGCGGCGTCCTTCGTGCCAGTCGTTCAGGTGCGGCAGTTTCACGCTCAAGACAACCGCCTGCAGAGCGTCCAAGCGGAAGTTGCCGCCTATATACTTGTGGTAGTACTTGGGGTGCATGCCGTGCACTCTCATCTTCTCCAGCTTTTCGAAGACTTCGTCGTCGTTGGTGGTAACCAGACCGCCGTCGCCCGCGCCGCCCAGGTTCTTGGAGGGGAAGAAGGAGAAGCAGCCCACGGTTCCCATGGTTCCGGCCTGCTCGCCCTTGTATTTCGCGCCGATGGCCTGGGCGCCGTCCTCGATTATGAAGAGCCCGTGCTTTTTGGCAATCTCCCTAATTTTGTCCATGTCCGCGCACTGTCCATAGAGATGCACCGGCAGGATGGCTTTGGTCTTCTCGGTCACCTTGGCTTCTATCTGATTGGCGTTGATGTTGAAGGTCACGGGATCGATGTCGACGAAGACCGGCGTGGCGCCCGTCCTGGCGATGCTGCCCGCGGTCGCGAAGAAGGTGTACGGCGTGGTGATGACTTCATCCCCCGCTCCGATGCCCAGCGCCATCAGCGCGAGCAGAAGAGCGTCGGTGCCGGAGGAAACGCCCAGGGCGTGCTTCGCGCCGGTATATTTTTCCATGGCTTCCTCGAATTCCTTGACCTTGGGACCCATGATGAAATACTGGGAATCGAAAACTTCCGAGACCGCTTTCATGGTCTCTTCCTTAAGAGGAGCGTACTGCGCTTTCAGATCGAGAAGAGGGACTTGCATATTTTTTCCTTAAAGTTTATGGCTTTTATTTGTTTTCGAACATTTCTTTCGCTTTCAAAAGAGCTTCCGGGATCTTGCTGGCGTCCTTGCCGCCGGCCTGGGCCTGGTTCGGTTTTCCGCCGCCTCCGCCGCCCGTGATGACCGCCATGGCTTTCACAATGTTGCCGGCGTGCAGCCCGGCCTTTACGCCTTCCTCGGAAACTAAAACCGTGAAGGCGCAGCGCTCCGCGTTCCTGACGGCGATGGCCACGGCGTACGAGGAGACAAGTTTCGTCTTCAGCTCGTCGCACAAAGTCTTCTGTCCTTCGCCGTCCAGTTCGCCGCAGTCGGCCACGACCACTTTCAGGCAGCCTATCGTTTCAGCCTTCGCGCTCAATTCCTTCGCCAGTTCCTTGACCTGGCCGCCCTGGATGGCTTTCAGTTTCTTCTGGAGCTCCTTGGTGTCCTCGGCCTGTTTCTCGAGCCTCTCCATAACTTCGTCCGGGCGGGCGTGGAGATAGTTGGCCGTCTCTTTCATCAAAGAGCGCCACTTAATAGCGTATTCATACCCTACGGCGCCGCAGTAGGCTTCCACACGCCTGATGCCGGCCGCCAGCGCGCTCTCTTCCGCGATGAAGAAGCAGCCCAGTTTTCCGGTAGAGGTTGCGTGCGTTCCGCCGCACAGTTCGCAGGAG
>JAGCDY010000134.1 GCA_017650925.1 bacterium | reverse complement strand
CGCGGAGACGGTGGAGAAGACCATGCGCTATTTCGCGCGGGAGCTGGGCTTCGGCGGTGAGGAAGACTACTGGGGGATCGTGGGGCTTCTGCACGACATCGACTTCGAGCAGTGGCCGCAGGAGCACTGCGTCAAAAGCCAATCGCTCCTGAAGGAACTGCGCGTCGACGACTCCATAAACCGGGCCGTGGCTTCCCACGGCTACGCCATCTGCACGGACATCAAGCCGGAACACTTGATGGAGAAGATCCTCTACGCCACGGACGAACTGACGGGGCTTTTGGGGGCGGTGGTCTTGATGTATCCCTCCAAGAGCGCCCAGGACCTTAATTTGAAAAGCGTGAAGAAAAAATTCAAGGACAAGAAATTCGCCGCCGGCTGCTCGAGGGAAGTGATCGAAAGGGGAGCGGAAATGCTTGGCTGGACATTGGACGAGCTGATGGAACGCACCATCGCGGCGTACCAGTCTTTCGAGAAATGAAGGCTTAGGAATCGAGTCGGTGAGCCGGTGCTGGGAGATATACGAAGGAGACGCGCTTCTGGAGGAGTATCACGATTCTGAGTGGTGCCGCGTCAGCCATGACGAGAGGTACCTCTTCGAGATGCTCTGTCTGGAGGGCGCGAGCGTCGGCCTTTCCTGGCGGACCATCATGCATAAGAGGGAAGCTTATAAGAAGGCCTATTTTGATTTCGACGTCGCGCGCTGCGCCGCGATGACGGACAAAGAACTATCTTATCTTTTGAACGATACTGGGCTGATCCGCAACCGCGCGAAGATATTCGGCGTTAGGAAGAACGCTCAGGTTGTCCTAAAGATTCAGGAGGAATACGGTTCCTTCGACGCGTACGTCTGGAGCTTCACAAAGGGGAAAAGGATCGACGGAAAGTGGAGGAGCGTAGGGGAGATCCCAGTCGAGAACGAGGTGTCGCGCAAGATGAGCGCGGATATGAAAAAGCGGGGGATGGTCTTCGTCGGACCGATTATCACTTATTCCTTCATGCAGGCCGTGGGGATAGTGAACGATCACTTAAGAGACTGCCCGAACCGTTAGTTTTGGTTCTCAGCGGAGGCGAGACGCTGGATCTCCTTGTTGAATTCGGAAACGAGGATCATGTTGAGGCGCTGGGCGGAGGCGAGGCCTATGGGGCCAATTAGCCAGAGCATAACGGCGCCTAATTCCTGCAGGTACAGGGCATTTTTCCCCGCAATGATGAAGAGAAGGTTTTCCTGCATAAGGGAGAAGGGGATGATCACGCCCAGTATGACCGGGAAAGTCAGGATCAAAAATGACAGCCAGTGGTGCTTCAGCACGTTCATGCTGACGTAATTGAAAGAGGCGATCAGGCCCGTGAAGAAGTTCGGCCTGGGGCTCTCCAGCGAAAACGTCGGCAGGAAAAGCAGTTTGGCGGACATAATGGTCAAAAATGGCCAAATGATAACGAGCATCCAAAGGAGTCCCGTTATGGCGGCGGAAACGCTTGAGATCAAGAAGAACCGGAAGGCGGAAACGAAGATCGTCAGGACGAAATAAAGGATCGACGAGAGGATTATCCAGACGGGGAAGAGGGGTATGGCCATCCTCCAAAATTCTTTGAAACTCATGCTGACGAGGACGCCGAGCGGAACCTTGTCGTAACGCGAGTCGGCTATCCTCGACCAGACCGTCATCATTTGGGAAACGCAGATGATGGAGACGAAATTGAGCACGACCAGCCCGATAACGACCATATAGTTCAGGTCGTTGGAGGCTAGGGGAGCGGAACGGAGGATCTTCTCTCGGCAGGTGAGATAGACTATGAAGATCAGGCATGAAGGGAAGCCTCCCGCCAGCAAAGACGGGTAGCGCCGCAGGGAATAGGCAATCGAGCTTATGGCGGCGCGGAGGAAATAAAGGCGTTTGAACATGATCATCATGCCTTTCATTATACCAACTTTGAACTTTTTGCTATAATAGTATCGACAGCGCGATTATGCGCCGAACGATCAATGATCTAAGGAGGTCATAATTTATGGAAGTTTCGATCACATCCAAAGGCATCAGCATCAATTCCCGCGACCGTGAGTTCATCGAAACGAAGATCCCGGCTGCTTTGCGGTCCATCGCTTCGATCACCAAATCGGTGAAGATCATGGCCGGCTACGAGGGCAACTACTACACCCTGGAGGCGCAGCTGGAACTTTCCTGGAGGGGAACTTTCATCAAGGCTAATGCCAGCGGAGCTGATCTCAGGACGGCTCTGGACACCCTTTGCGACAAAGTGAACGAGCAAGCGAGGACCGTCAAGGGAAAGATGACGGACAAAGACAAAGGATCAATAAGGAATCCGGAAAACTGAGCTTCCCGACGGCCGTAGAGATACGGCCGTTTTTTTGTCCTCTTTTTTGCTAAAATATATCTATATGCGTGAAAGTAAATTGGAATCCATCGAGGTCGGCGAATTTTTTGCTTCGCTGGGCGAGTCGAACCATCTTTCCGTCGTCTCCGGCAAAGGGGGCATGGGAAGAAAGATCACGACGAGCGAATTGAACCGTCCCGGCATGGCCCTGACGGGCTATTATGACGACTTCGCGGAGTACCGCATCCAGGTCATGGGCCTGGTGGAAGTCGTCTATCTGGCCAAACTTCCCGAGGAAGTCCAGAGGGAGAGGCTGACCAGGCTTCTTCAGATGCACATCCCCTGCGTCATAGTGACGAGGGGCTACGAGCCGCCTCCTGTTTTGGTGGAGCTTTCCGACAAGTATGAAGTTCCTGTGATGGTGACGCCCGACATCACGATGCCATTTATGAACCGCGTCTCGAAGTGGCTGGACGAAGTCTTTTCGCCCAGGGCCATCATCCACGGCGAACTGGTCGAGGTCTTCGGCGTCGGCGTCCTTATCATGGGCAAATCCGGCGTGGGTAAATCGGAATGCGCGCTCTCACTCGTTTCGCGCGGGCACATCTTCGTGGCGGACGACATCGTCAAACTGAGGATCTCCGCCGAAGACGGGCTGGTGGGCGCCGTGAACGAAAGGAACGGGCACCACATGGAACTGAGGGGCGTCGGCATTGTGAACGTCATGTCTTTGTACGGCATCAAAGGCGTGCGTATGGAAAAGAGCATCGACCTGGTCGTGACACTCTTCAACTGGGAAGAAAGGGACCAGATCGACCGTTCCGGACTGGAAGTCTCGACGACCGAGATCTTGGGGCAGAAGCTTCCGCACATGCAGATACCGGTGAAGCCCGGGCGCGACGTGGCGCTCCTCATCGAGGCCGCGGCGCAGACATACAAGCTGAAAGCCCTGGACTTCGACGTGGCGAAGCGCTTCAACGATCAGCTCATCGAGAGCATGATCCAGGCGGCGGAAAAGAACAATCGTATCGTAAAATAACCATTCGAAAAATATGGCCATAGAAGAGCAGACTCTGGAGAGAACCCTGGAAGTCCTTAATTACCAAGGGGTCCACGCCAGGCCGGCGGCTTTGATAGTGAAGACCGCGACTCAGTTCAAAGCGGACGTGACAGTTTTTAGAAAAGACGACGAAGATGAGGAAGTGAACGCCAAGTCGATAATGGGTCTGATGATGCTGGCGGCGGGTCAGGGCACGGAGCTCGTCTTCAGAGCCAGGGGCGAGGACGCCGCGGAACTCCTGGACGCGCTGGAAGCTCTTTTCAAGTCGAATTTCAATGAGTAAAAAACAGGGAGAAACTTGATGAAGAAAATTCTGATCCTGACAACGATATGCCTTTTGGCGCCCGGCCTGGCCGGCGCGGACTCCTACAGCTATGCCGTCCGCATGATGTGGGTGGGTGACGCGGAGATGCAGCTCGTCATGCGGCATCCGGAGAACGTGTCTGATCCCGAGGATGCCGTCTCCGCCAGGGATTGCTATTCCGGCAACCGCAGCCCCGACTGGGGCGTCCAGGACATCACCAGCGACAACCCCGAATGGGCTTCCTACAAGGATAGTGGGACGAATGTCCAGGAGATCGTGGCGCAGGACCTTTTCGACGTGGGCAATTACAAGATCATCGCCCGCTGCATCAGCAACGCCGATCCTGAAAAGCCGGCCCAGGGCACCAAGGTCCTCATCGACACCCTAATGTGGAAGGATCTCCCGGGGGACAGGGAATCGGTGACTTTGAACGCCAGCACTTTTTACGGCACCAAGACCTGGGCGATCATAAAGGAAAGCGACTATAAGAATCTCTTCACCAGGATACTGAAGTTCCGCTACGTGAAAAGCGGCCTGGGCAAAGGGAAATATTCCATCTACGCCAACTACGCCACCAACTTGGACCGCGACGACATCACCACCAACACCTACTTCAAAGTTTACCTGAACAACGAGCAGGTCTACCGCGACACGGGCAACTGGGAGTGGAACAAGAAGCAGACAGTCTTTCATGTGCACAAGCCCTGGACCGTCAAGGTCTGGCGCAACGACAACAAGCGGGAAATAAAAGTCCGCGGCGTTGCGGACGGCGCCTACCATTCGGTGGACGTCAACAGCAAGATCGTGCTGGGCCGCTATATCGGAACGAACGACTTCTTCGTCAGGAAGAACGGCAAGTACGTCTTCAAAGAACACGATTATATCCACCCGGACAAGAAGTAATATGGACAAGCGCGTCGACTGGGATACGTATTTCATGAATATCGCCAAGGAAGTGGCGACCAGATCCACCTGCCCTAGAAAAAGCGTGGGAGCGGTCATCGTAAGGGACCGCCGCATCCTTTCGACCGGCTACAACGGCAGCATCAAAGGCATGCCGCATTGCACTGACGTTGGCTGCGACATGGAGGACGGGCACTGCGTGGCGACGGTCCACGCCGAGGCCAACGCCATAATCCAAGCCGCTAGGAACGGCGTGTGCATCGACGGAGCGGACATCTACGTCACAGCCAGTCCTTGCTGGAACTGCTTCAAGCTTATTGCCAACAGCGGCATAAAGAGGATCTATTACGGCGAATTCTATCGCGACGAGAAAAGTTTGAAAGTCGCAAAAGAATGCGGGATCGAACTGATCTCGCTCGAAAAGAAGGACTGATCCTTTGGCCACTCTCATTTCCCTCCATTATTTCGCCACCGGTCCCGGGCAGGAACTATACCGCTATCTTCGCGAAAGAGGGGAGGAGGCGGCGCTCTGGGAAATTCCCTTTTCTTTTTCCAACAGGAATTTCTGCCGCCTGACGGTCTTCCAGGGCGGACATGAATGGACCTTTGAATGCCCGGCGCCCAAGGGCCCGAGCGTCTGGCACTATCTTAGGGAGCTTCGCCTTACGAAAAAAACTCTGTCTCTCCTTGAGGAAAAGGGTTTTTCGGTCGACACCTATATTGGGAACGGCGCCTTCGATACGCTGACGGGCATCAGGAAAAAAATTGCGAAGACCGTGAACTTCACGATCGACTACGCTCCCAAAGCCCAGCCCTGGATCCTGAGAGGCGTTTACCGCGCGCTCGACAAGTATGTCTGCGAAAGGGCGGCGGCCGTCTGGAATCTTTCCCCGAGGATGCAGGAGGCGAGGGAAAAGGATCATCCCGGCTTGAAATGCAAAAAAGTCAGGACCGTTCCGCACGGCACGAATTTTATCAGGAACGCCGGCATAAGGAAGAGCCCTTCCAACCCGCAGTCTCTTGTTTTCATGGGGCATCTGAAGGAAGATTCCGGGGCGGATCTCGTTTTGCGTTCCATGCCGGAACTTATGAAAAATTTCCCTGACCTTACCCTTTTGCTGGCTGGCTCGGGACCGTTTGAAAAAGCGCTCAGGGATCTTTCGGAAGAGCTCGGACTTTCAGAGCGCGTCAAGTTTACCGGCTTCGTTGAGAGCCACGACGAACTGGAG
This sequence comes from bacterium, assembly GCA_017650925.1. Classification (GTDB taxonomy): domain Bacteria; phylum Auribacterota; class UBA3054; order UBA3054; family UBA3054; genus UBA3054. Next base: position 3,582 of record JAGCDY010000134.1, on the reverse strand, counting down.
AAAATGATCTGCTCCTGCGCCGTAGGGCTTGCGCTCTACAATCCCGAAAAGGAGATCTTCTCCCGCAACGCCGATCCGGGGAAGCCGAAAGTGTATCTTGGCTGCGGGCTGCCGGTCATAATCACCGACGTGCCTATGGTGGCCAAAGAGATAGAGGAGCGCGGCGCCGGAAAGATCGCGGCTTACGACACGGCCTCGTTTGCCAAGGCTTTGGCGGAGGTTCTCGGCAACTACGGACAATTCCGCAAAGCCGCGGAAGAAATGGGCCGCGATTACGACTGGTCTCTCATTTTCCAAAAGGCGCTTTCCGACTTATGGGCAAAGTAAGCAAAATTGCCGACCATACCCTGAAGGTCTTGGAATACGACGCGCTGCTGGCGGTGCTGTCAAATTTTGCCTCCACGTCCGGCGGGAAAGAGCACATCTTGGGAATGAAGCCCCTGATCGAGAGGGACAGAATTGAAACTCCTCTTAAGGAGACTTCGGAATTCAGGGATCTCATCGACAGATCCTGCGCGCCCATAATAGGGGAGATCAAGGACCTCGCTCTCTGGTTCGGCAGCATAGGCGGCAGAAGGGTGCCCTTCGAGCCGGAGGAGCTGAACGACATCGCCTCCGCTTTTGAAGCCTGCCTCTCGCTGAAAAAGCAGCTGAAAGGCTATTCCGAACTGCTGCCCCTCATGTCGCAGTGGGCGGACAAGATCGCCGACCTTACCGAGCTTTCGCTCGCCATTAGGGACGTGGTCTCGCCCGACGACCAGATCAGGGACAGCGCCTCCAAGGAACTGAAGGAACTTAGGGGAAAGATCGCGAAGCTGGACGGTGCCATAAAGGAGCGTCTGCAGCGGATAATGAACGCCGCGGCTGTAAAGGACGCCCTGGAGAACCGCAATATCTTGGAAAGGAACGGACGGCCGGTCTTGGCTTTGAAAGCGCCCTCAAGAAGGGCGGTGGCCGGCGTCGTGCATGACAAGAGCCAGACCGGACAGACGGTCTACGTCGAGCCGCAGGCGGTCTTCTCGCTCGTCAACGAGCTGGAGGAGACGCGCTATGACGAGCGCCGCGAGGTGACCAGGATACTCTGGTCGCTTACTTCCATGCTGGCGGAAAGGCAGCTCTCGGCCCTGATGACGGCCAAGGCGGTCATTTACATCGACGCCACGCTTGCCAAGGCGCGCTTTTCCGCCTCCTACGGCTGCATAGAGCCCGTTTTGACAAAAGACGGGTCAATGAACCTTTGCGGGGCCAGACACCCCCTTCTCGGCTCTTATATCGCCAGGAACGGGCACATGAAGCCCCGTGACGCGATGCAGCGCCTGACGCCGCTTGACATAAGATTGGGCGAGGAGTTCAACATCGTGGTCGTAACAGGACCCAATACGGGCGGCAAGACGGTCGTTCTGAAAACGCTGGGCTTGCTTTCCCTGATGGTCCAGAGCGGCATGCACGTTCCCGCGGCCCATCCGACCAGCATGCCAGTTTTCAAGAAGATCTTCGCCGACATTGGCGACGAGCAGAGCATCGAGCAGAATCTTTCCACCTTCAGTTCGCACCTGACGAACATGGCTTCCATTTTGGAGGAGGCCGACAAGACGAGCCTCGTGCTTCTCGACGAGCTTGGCACGGGAACGGATCCGGCGGAGGGCGCGGCGCTCGGCATGGCCACGCTTGATCATCTCAGAGCCAAGGAAGCCAGAACGGTCATCACGACGCACCTGGGAGCTCTGAAGGCCTACGCCTACCAGTCTCCCGAAGTGGAGAACGCCTCTATGGAATTCGACCGCGCCACGCTTCAGCCGACTTATCGGCTGCTGCTCGGCCAGCCCGGCAGCAGCAACGCCCTGGCCATCGCGAGACGCTACAAGATCCCGAATGAAGTTCTGGACCGCATGGAGGAACTTCTTTCTGAAGGCAAGGAGGACACTTCCGATCTTATCAACCGCGTCCAGCACGTAAAATCGGTGGCGGAGAAGGCCAGAAGGCGCAACGAGAAGCTCAGGGTGAAGCTCACGCAGAGCATCAAGGATACGGAGAAGGAAAAGGCCGCCATAAAGGAGGAGGCCGAGGCCAGGATATCTTACATCATGGACGACATAGTAAAGGAAGTCGAGGAGTTCTCCCATAACGTGGATCTCGCTCCGGAACCCTGGAAGGGGCTTATCGGAAAGCTCAGGGAAAGAGTGCTGGCCATTTCCAAAGGCACTCCCAGGGAGCAGCGCCGCCTGGAATTCCTGGCCTCCCTGCAGCCGAAGGACAGGGTCTATATCACGAACCTGAGAACTTACGGAGAGGTCGTGAAACTCAACGAGCGCCAGAAGAGCGCTCGCATAAGAGTAGACGGGATCCTCTACGACGTGCCCTTCAATAATCTTGAGGAAAAGCCCTTCGAGATGCCGGACACTAGGAAAGTGGTCGTGCCCATCGTCAAGAAGGCGGAGAAGAAGCCGGCCGAGGTCCCGCCGCCCGTTATAAGAAAGCGCGCGCCCGTGACCTCAAGGCAGTTCCTAGAAAAGCTCAAATCGGGCGACACGGTCTTCCTGCCGCAGTTCCAGGACAAGGGAACGCTCACGAAAATAGACAGGTCCAAAAACAGGGCGAAGGTGAAGATCGGGACCATAGAAGTCCAGGTGCCGTTCGACACGCTTGAAAAACCTTGAAATTAACTTTCCGATTTGGTAAAATTTCCGTCGCAAATAGTGGTATCGGAGTGTAGCTCAGCCTGGCTAGAGCGCTACGTTCGGGACGTAGAAGTCGGAAGTTCGAATCTTCTCACTCCGACCATTAAATAAAAAAACTTCCGGCCGAAAGCCGGAAGTTTTTTTATTAGCGTTTCTTTCGAGCTTATTTGCTCTCGGTCCTGTCTGAGCCGATGTCGCTGGCTGTGACGGAAATTTCCGAGTACAGGCAGGTCCATCTGCTGGAGGAGTACGAGGTGTGCACCCTGAGGTAGCGGTACTGGCCCGCCACGTCTATGGTGTACATGCCTTCCGTGGAGTTGGTCTTGTCGCTCTTCTGACCGAGGAAGGTCCACTTGCAGACGGGGAGATCCTTGTCGTTGGAGCCGTAGACCTGCCACTGGTAGTATCTGTCGTAGTTGCCGTAGGCCACGCCGAACTTGGAGAGCTCTTTCTTGGCGCCCAGGTCTATTAAGAGATAGTTCTCGGGGCTGTGCTCCGTGAAGCGGGCCGTGCGTTCCGTGAAGATCGGTTCCTCAAGGCATTTCACGGCGAACTGCTGGCTGGAGCCCAGGGCTGCGATAGAGCCGTCCTCGTTGAAGATGTAGAGGTTGATGATGTAAGTCAGCTCGTACTGAGGGACGAACTGGTTTTCGCCGTCGGGGGAGCAGATGTCGAAGGTGAAGGTGCTGCCGTCGATGGTGGGCTGCAGCTCGCTGTATTTAAGAGCCGAGCAGAAGAACTCGCCTTCGTTGCGCTTCTCGCCGTCGGTGTAGAGTATCGCGACTTTCTGGCCGGCCTGCAAGGAAACGTTGTTGTCGCCGTCCTTGACGGTCAGCTTCAGAAGTGTCTTGCCGCCTTCGTTGACGATGCCGGAGCCGGTGGCGGGCGAGACCGTCAAAGTCTT
>JAGCDY010000133.1 GCA_017650925.1 bacterium | reverse complement strand
TCTGCTTCTCGTTCTTATCCAGCTTCTCTTTGTAGATGTAGTACATCCTGTCGATACGGTAAGTGTCCGTGATGCCGTCCGGGCAGATGCCGGGATACTTTGTCTCGCGGAGCAAAAGATCGAGGCGGTACTTGTGCGAAGAAGTCCAGTCGAAGAGGTTGAAGGAGCCGAGGCTGTTGATGGTCCTTTCGGTGTAAAGGTTCGTCATGGTGTCGGGCTGGAAGCCGAAGCGCAGGGGACGGGAGACGTTGCGGTCCCTTATGACGTTGTTCATGGGATCGAGGTCGCCTTCTTTGTCCGCTTCCACTTTTGATTCCATCCAGACGGGCTCCTTTGGCCACTGCCAGACGAACTGGAATTCCGCCTTGCCCATGCCGCCGAGGGCCGGGACTTTGGCTTTCTTCCGATAGAGCACTTCCGCTTTGGGATCGAAGTCGAGGCCCGGGTTCTTGTAGAGCGTGAAGGTCACGACGGTTCCCTCTGTGCTGTCCTTGTAGCCGTAGTTGGCGACGTGCACGATGCTGGTCACGGTGTCGCCGGGCGCGTGGAACCACTTCACGGAATTGGAGGAGAGACGGGGCAAAACGGAAGTGTAGAGCACGCAGAGGTCGGGCTGCTCGATGGGGGTGACCTCCAGGTCATATTGGGCCGTCCGCCCCCTGTATTCGGCCGTCAGCGTCGTTTTGCCGACCTTTTTGCCCAGCACGTTGGAAAGTTTTTTTACTTCGGCGATCTCCTGGTCCTGAACGGTCCACTTGATGTAGGGCTTGGCGTCGAAATCCGACCAGTTGCCGTAGCGGCGCATCTCATCCGTCACGCGGATCCAATTGCCGTTGAATTTCGCTTCCAGGGCGAAGGTTTTCTCCTTGCCAAGTACGACCAGGGGATTGGCGTCGACGCCGCACATCTTCGAGGTTATCCTGATCTCCTCGGCCGGCAGGCCCTTGAAAAAATCCTTAAAGACCATGCTGAAAAGATTGTAGACGTCGGCTTGGTTGCCGCTCCAGGCTCCGTTGAAATACTTAATGTCGGAGAATTTCACGTTCTTGGCGAAGATCGGAGGTGTGTCGCCCTCCTGGTCAAAGAAAGAGTTTTTGTTGGGAACGGGGCCGTCCTCGCAAATTGTGTCGATGTAGAGGGGGAGGCCTATGGGAATGCCTTCCTTGTTGGAGTACCAGGCGAAGGCGACGTGGTGCCATTCGCCCTTTTTCCAACTGCTGACGTCGGCTCTGGCCACTCTTTCGCCGTCATGGGAAAAGTTGGAGAGGCGGAGCATGTTTTTCGCGCTTTTTATAAGGCAGAAGCCGTTTTCAGCGGTGCCTATGGCCATTATTGCGTGCTGCTTGCCGTCATTGCCATCCCAGGGGGCCTGCATCCAGAAGCTTATGTAGCCGTTAGCGGGGTCCAAAAAGGCGGTCGTAAGCTGCTCTTTACCGGCGGGGAGCGAGTCGGAGGCGAAAACGCCGAAGGTCAGCGTTAGCAAAAGCAGGAAGGCTTTTTTCATGTTTTGTCCTTATTGCTTGTTATTATAAGGGGTTGCAACTCATGGTACCAACATCAAGGGAGGGATAAAATTTCCCTGTGAAACATCGCTATTTGTATAAACCCCTCTTTTAACCGCGACGGATTTGTGCTAGAATATCCAGCATAAATTTAAAAAAGGAGCACTTTCATGAGTTACTACACTCTTATTACGGGCGCCAACGGAGAATTCGGACACGGTCTGATCTCCAAGCTCTATGCCCAGGGCACTAAGATCATCACTTTAGACCTCAACGATCTCGACCCGACGCTTGTCCCGATGGTCGAAAAAGCCTACAGGCTTGACCTCATGGGCAAAGAAGGCGTCGACGAGATCTTCGAGAATTACGACTTCGACCAGATCTATCATTTGGCCGCGCTGCTCTCCACCAGCTCGGAACGCATTCCCGCCAAGGCCTGCAACATTAACGTTATGGGCACCGTGGGCGTTCTTGACCGCGCTGTGAAGCAGGCCGAAAAAAACCACATCCGCGTGAAGGTCATGTTCTGCTCGACCATCGCCGTGTACGGTTTGCCGAATTTGGAAGTGAAAGCCGCGAACCCCTTCGTTAGTGAAGACCAGTTCGTCACTCCGACGACGATGTACGGCTGCAACAAGCTCGCCTGCGAACATCTCGGCAGCTACTATACCTTCAACTATATGCAGCTCAAAGACGATCCCAGAAAGCGCGACTACGGTCTGGATTTCCGCTGCATCCGCTTCCCGGGCGTCATCTCCGCTTTCACGCTGCCCACCGGCGGCACCAGCGACTACGCTCCCGAAATGATCCACGCGGCCGCCAAGGGCGAAAAGTACAACTGCTTCGTCCGTGAAAGCGCCAAGATCCCCTTCATCACCATGCCGGAAGCCATCGACGCCCTGCTGACTCTTAGCCAGGCCCCGGGCGAGAAGCTTACTCGCCGCGTTTACAATATCGGCGGTTTCGCGGCCACGGCCGGCGAGATCTACGCGCTGGTGAGGGAAAGCTTCCCCGAAGCCCCGGAAACCACCTTCAATCCCGACGTGGCTCGCCAGGGCATCGTGGACACCTGGCCCGAGGACGTCAACGACGAAGCGGCCAGACGCGACTGGGGCTACAAGCCCACGCACACTCTGAAATCCGCTTTCTCGGAATATCTCCTCCCGAACATCAAGGCTTTCTACGCCAACAAAAAGTAAGCCCCGCCAATAAAAAAGAGCCGGCCGAGAGGCCGGCTCTTTTTTTGTCTCCTTTTACTTCTTCAGGAGTTTTATAGTGGCGGAAGTGAAGGAGCTCTTGTCCTTTGCCTTCACGCTCATCTTCTGTCCGTAGGAGGCGTTGGTGAAGATCCTGTTTTCGTTCCTCAAGGTC
>JAGCDY010000132.1 GCA_017650925.1 bacterium | reverse complement strand
CTGGCGATGCCGCTTAAGGACGGCGTATACATGGCTCTGGTGCACGTCGCCAGCGACACCAACGCCAGCGAGCGCGTCATCTGCAGCCGCTCCTTCCACGTGCCGGACTTCCCCGAAGCCGACCCGAATCCGGACTGGGGCTGCAAGGGCCTGACAACGGATGACCCCCAGTACTTGAATTCCTCCCTGGCGGGGATGCAGGCCATAGTGGCAAGGGATCTGAGGGACGAGGGCGTCTACGCGCTCTATGCCGTGAACGCCGAGACCAACGCGGTGGATACTTACGTTGTCGTGAACAGCTGGCCGGGAGTGGAGACCGGGGTGTACGAAGGGACGCTGGAAGCCAACAGCATAGAGCTTCTGGGCATCCTTCCCGCCAAGAAGAATCTTGGGATGCAGGTGGTGAACGCTTCCCAGAACAAAAATTACTACGTCAAAATGAAGTGCGTCATCGATCCCGACGACCTGGCCAAAGTCATTCAGCCCAAGACCAACGCGGTCTACGCTTCCTTCGCTTTCAACGACGACGTGATCCGCTGGCAGGCCCTGACGTTCCTGAACAACATGAAGGTCTCCAAAAACCTCCGGCAGCTCTCCATCAAAGCCGGCAACACCAAGGCCAAGGTCAACTGCAGGACCGGCGTGGTGAACCTCCAGGGCATCGCCAAGCAATACCTCCAGGATTACAGCAGGGTGCGCTTTTTCCTCAACATCAACGACTACAGCAACGTGGATCTTATCTGGTTTGACCATAAGAGGAAATACAATTGGAACAGGGAGTACATCCCCCATTACAAAGGCGCCCGTTGACCCTTATTTGATTTTGAGGGGGATTATGCTATAATAGCCCCTAACTTAATTGATTCGTAAATTTTAAACCTAAACAGGAGTTTAGCTATGCCTTGTGGACGCAAGATGCGCAAATCCAAAATGAACAAGCATAAGCGTAAAAAACGCTTACGCAAGAACCGCCAGAAGAACAAATGAGGCCGGTTTTTGGTTCGCCTGCCTATAGGCTAGTATAGGATACTTGAAGCCGTGCTTGAAAGCGCGGCTTCTTTTTTTATTATGCCTTTCTGCTGCCCAGCCAAAGTCAACCTCTTCCTTTCGATCGACGGGCCGTTGCCCGGCGGCTACCATGCCCTTTCCACCGTCATGCAGAAGATCGGCTTGTGCGACGAGCTGGAAGCGGTGGTCTCCCTTGACGGCAAGCTGGAGCTCGGAAGGGACATACCGGCCACTTCCGATCCTGAGACCGATCTGGTCATGATCAGCGCCAAACGTCTCAGGGAATACGTAAAAAGACCGGAACTGGGAGCCAGGCTTCTTCTGAAAAAGCGGATCCCGACAGGCGCTGGGCTGGGTGGAGGCTCTTCCGACGCCGCGGGAACGCTAGAGCTTCTCAACCGCCTTTGGAAGCTTGATCTGAAAAGGGAGGAGCTTATGTCTCTGGCCGCATCCATCGGTTCGGACGTTCCCTTCTTTCTTGGTCCTCCGGCTTCCTTTTGCCGCGGCAGGGGAGAAATACTGGAAAAGCTGGAACCCAGGGAACTTTGCCTTCTTTTGGCCAAGCCGCCGGAAAGCTTGCCGACAAAGGATGTCTACCTTAAGTACGACGAGACCGGGCGGGAAAGGCTGGAAGCGGCCCCTTTCCTGAAGGCCTATGAAAAAGGTTCATGGGAAGAAGTGGGCGGACTTTTGAAAAACTCCCTTGAGGCTCCGGCGATGGAACTGTGCGAGGCCGCGAGAGAAATGAAAGAGCGCCTGCAATCCTTAACGCCCTATGTTTCCATGAGCGGCAGCGGCAGCGCTTTTTTCGGCCTTTTTCCAAACCTTGGCGCCGCCGCGGAAGCCGGATCCAGCCTGAAGAACGCTTATCCCGACCTTACGGTCTGCGCCACCAAAACGCTCGTTTAGAATATGAAGAAACTTTTGATTATATTCCTGTTCCTCGTCATCCTGCTTTCCGCCGGCGTTTACTGGGCTTTCAAGAACCCCAAGTTCTTTCTGAAGAACGTCGAGGGACTGGAAGTTGGGGAGCTGTCCCTTTCTATAAAGCCTCTTGGCATCAGGATCTCGGAAGCCGCCTACACGAACGAGGCCTTGTCCATAAGCGCCGAGAGCGCGGTAGTCAGGGCGACCGTCAGTTCTTTCAAGGGGCTCAGGGAAAAAGATCCCGAGGCCCTCTTTTTGGATCTTTTTCTTTCCAACGCTTTCATAAGGATCTCAAGAGAGGAAGAGGAAGGAGGCGAAGCGGAGAAAAAGAATTGGGAGGAGCTCATAAGGGTACCCTTCCTTTTCAAGGCCCAGGTGGACGGCCTCAAGACCGATCTGGGAGGCGATATTCCGGAGCTCAGTCTCAGCGGACGACTTTCCAACGCCTACGAAGGCAACCACTATTCCCTGACCGGCGCGTTCCACACCGTTTTGGAAGGCGCGGCCGTCGATCTTGAAGGCGGGATAAAAGGGAACGTGCTGGATTTTCGCGTGAAAGGCGACATAGGCCGGGAATTCCTGCCTTTTTTGGGCTTGAAGAGCGAGACTGTCGTGCTGGACGGCACGACGCTCTCACTTGATTTCACCTCGCGTCTGGATTGGAAAAAACTGAGGAACGCCTATGCTTCCGAGATCCCGGAAGCCATTACCAACGTGCGCTCGGAAGTGCGGGGACGCATCAGGAATCTGGACGCGCTTTCCGGCAAGATCGCCATAACGAACCTTACGCTGCGCGCCGATCTTGTGACGGAAAATTTCTTAAGGGAGAGGAGCAGCTACTCCAGTTCGGCTTCCTGGCTTTTCCACGCTTTCAAGGGCGGCTTCGACTGCGCCTGCAGCGCCATAGAGCTCAATGACCTGGCTCCCCACGTTATCGAATTCGGTCCCTCAAAGGCCCAGACTTACATGAAGAGCAACGGATTGGTGCTGAGCAACCTTGTCCTCAACACCCTGCGCGGACAGTTGAGCGGCTGGTCCGAGATCTCTTCGCGCAAAATAAAAGGCCAGGACGATTACCTGCCCTGGGTGGAGTTCGATCTGAAGACGGCCGGGCTGGACGTCGGGCTTTTCTGCGACCTTTTCGACCTGAAGCAAAACCGCATGGACGGGCAGCTGAACGGAGAATTGCACACCGCGATCTTCGGGAAATACGTCAAGGCCCTGAACGGAAAATTCTACGCGTCCGACAAGGGGACTTTCACCCTTGGCAAAGCGGAGTCATACCTGCAGGGGATGGAGGAAGGTTATAGCAAAGATCTCGTCGGCATCCTGGCCGAACGTCTGAAAAAGTACCCATACAAAAAGGCCTCCGTTGAGCTCGGCTATGAGAACAAGGTGACGAAGGTGACGATAGACCTGGAAGGAGCCAACGACAACAGCCACATTAAACTGCCGATAAGCATCCATTCCTCCTGGTTGGAGCTATTGGATCTGGCGAAACAATTCAAATGAAAATGACCATGAAAAAAATATTTCTGGGAACGCTGATTCTGATAGCGTTGATCCTTTTTGGCATCAAGCTCTACTACAGCGAACAATTGAAGATCGCCTTCAACCGCCCGAAATACCTTTACGACGGACGCCATTATCTGACCGGGGACGAGAAGAGCGCTCTTATGTTGGTCAGGAACGAACTTTTGGTCGCCAGGGGAGACGAAGCCTCCAATCGTTGGGAAAAGGCCGTGAGAGTCGTTCCGGGCGGCGGCATAGAGATGATAGGCGAGGACAGCCTCAGTTTCACGACTTCTAGGAAGGGGATCCGCAGCATGCTGAAACTGCGCCCGATGATGAAAGAGGACGCCGCCAAAGACGAGGAAAAGCCGATAGAAGGCCGTGGAGACTGGGGCCTCTACTTGGAGCGCCGGATCTATGACGGCGACGAGCTCAAAGGGCTGGAAAGGGATCTTCTTTTCGACGAGAGCGGAGCCCGCTTCCTGAGCCGCGCCTCTGTTCCCGAGAATATGGATTCTCCCGGAAAAGAGGGAGAGCTGGCCAGCGACGACGACTATATCTACATCTATCACAACGGACGCTGGCTCAGGTCGAAATTGGAAAAATGGTGAAAGAGCGCTCCTGACTAAAAATAGGGTATAATAATAAATAACGTTTAAGGAGTAGTTATGAATTATTATTCCCCCATAGTGATCGAGAACAACGGCAACGGCGAAAGGCAGTACGACATTTATTCGCGCCTTTTGATGGACCGTATCATTTTCTTAGGGAGCCCCGTGACCGACGAGGTGGCCAATCTCATCGTGGCCCAGCTCCTCTTCCTTAGTTCCCAGGACGCGGAAAAAGACATCAGTTTGTATATCAACTCTCCCGGCGGCAGCGTGACCGCCGGCCTGGCGATCCTGGACACCATGCGCTTTATTCCCTGCGACGTCAGGACTTACTGCATAGGCCAGGCCGCCAGCATGGGCGCCGTGCTGTTGGCTGCCGGAAAGAAGGGCAAGCGTTTCGCGCTCCCCAATTCCAGGGTCATGATCCACCAGGTCCTGGGCGGTTTTGAGGGCTCGGCTCCCGACGTTTCCGTCCAAGCCAAGGAGCTCCTCGGCCTGAGGGACAAGCTCAACGCCATTTTGTCATCCTGCTGCGGCAAGACTCCGGAGCAGGTCGGAAAGGACACCGAACGCGACAACTTCATGACTGCCCAGGAAGCGCTGGAATACGGCCTCATTGACAGCGTGGTGGAGAAAGCCGGGGAGGAAAAATGAGCGCCCGTTACGTGAAGAGAACGGCGCAAAGCGCTCCCTGCTGCTCTTTTTGCGGAAGGGAGGCGACAAAGGAGAATCCCCTGATATCCGGCATCTACGATGACAACGTTTTCATCTGCGGTTCCTGCGCTCGCTCCTGCACTTCCATTGTCAGCGAGAACGCGACTTTCGACGAGGAAGTGAAACTCAGGACGCCCAGGGAAATTAAGGAATATCTGGACGAATACGTCATAGGACAGGACAGCGCCAAGAGGGCGATAGCCGTGGCGGTCTACACCCATTACCTCAGGCTCATGTCTCATCTCAGCTCCGTCGGCAAGCCGGAATTGATAAAGTCTATAAAGGACGCCGCCCCGAAAAAGCAGGAAGAGATCGAGCTTGACAAGAGCAACATGCTCGTCATTGGTTCGACCGGCACCGGCAAGACGCTTTTGGCCAAAACGCTTGCCAGGATGATGAACGTTCCCTTCGCCATCACGGACGCCACGACTCTCACCCAGGCCGGCTACGTCGGCGAGGACGTTGAGAACGTTATCCTCCAGCTGCTTCAGAACGCCAATTTCAACGTGGCCAGGGCGGAATGGGGGATAGTCTACATCGACGAGATCGACAAGATCAGGAAGACCGGCGACAACGTCTCCATTACGAGGGACGTTTCCGGCGAGGGCGTCCAGCAGGCGCTTCTCAAGATCATGGAGGGGACGATGTGCAACGTTCCGCCGAAGGGGGGAAGGAAACATCCCCTTGAGGAATACATCAAGGTCAACACCACCAACATCCTCTTCATCTGCGGCGGCGCCTTCAACGGCCTGGACAAGATCGTCGCCAGAAGGCTGGGGAAAGGCAAGGTCGGTTTCGAAGGCGGCAAAAACCTCACGGAGGGAAGCGACGGCATCCTCTCAAAAGTTGACCAGGAGGATCTCATCGCCTACGGAATGATACCGGAATTTATCGGCAGGCTTCCCGTCGTCACGCCTCTCAACGATCTGAAAAAAGAGGATCTCATAAGGATACTGACGGAGCCTAAAAACGCCATCATCCGCCAGTACCAGGCGATCTTCGCCATGAGCGGGAAGACGCTTTCCTTCGAGCGTGAAGCGCTGGAATGGATAGCCGAAAGGGCCATAGAAAAAAAGACCGGCGCCCGGGGCCTCAGGGCCATAATCGAAAAGTTCATGACCGGTCTTCTCTACTCGCTCCCGGAAGCGGACCAGAAGAAGGAGTTCGTCGTCGGAGTCGAGGATCTAAAGAAAGGAACAGCAATTTGAGTATGGAACAGAACAAAGCGAAACGCGCAGAGAAGATAGAATTTCCGCTGACGATACCGATGATCCCGGTAAGGGACATGGTCGCCTGCCCTTATCTGGTCAGTCCGATCCTGGTTGGCCGGCCTTCCTCCATCAGGGCTTTGGAAGAAGCCCAGGACCACGGCAAACTTATTTTCATTGCCACCCAGAGGAAGGAGCAGACTGACGATCCCAAGCAGAAGGACCTCTATCCCGTCGGCACGGTGGCGAGGATACTCCAGCTCCTGAGGCAGGAAGAGACCGTCAGCGTCCTGGTGGAGGGCTTGGCCAGCGCAGATATCTTAAAGACTTCGGGCAAGTTTTTCACCCTGGCGACCGTAAAAGAGCACGCGCTCGAAAAGGACATGACCAGCTTGGAGTGCGGCGCCATGCGCCGGGCTGTCTTCAAGCTCTATTCCGAATACGTTTCCAAGAACCCGAGGCTCTCGGAGGAGCTGATGCGTTCCCTGGGATCGGAGAGCGACGACGTGAAATTCTTCTATCTTGTGGTCGGCAACCTTTTCATCAAAAACGAGGAGAAGATGAAACTTTTGGAATGCTCCCAATTGAAGGAGGGTTTCCGAAAGCTTCTCGAGATATTGTCGAGGGAGACCGAGCTTCTAACCATGGAGCACAAGATCCTCGACGACGTAAAGCACCGCATCGACGACCAGCAGAAATCCTATTTTTTGAACGAGCAGATCAAGGCGATAGAAAAGGAGCTCGGCAAAAGAAGCTACAGCGAAGCTGACGAGTACGTCAAGCGTTTGCCGAAAATGAAATTCCCCAAGGAAGTCGCCAAGGCCGTCGACAAGGAGCTGACGAAACTGGACCACATGGCTCCCTTCTCGCCGGAAAGCACGGTGGCCAGGAACTACCTTGACTGGATCTTCGATCTGCCCTGGGGCAAATATTCCCAGGACAAGACGGACCTTGCGGAGGCCAGGGCTATCCTGGACCGCACCCATTACGGACTGAAGGAAGCCAAGGCGCGCGTCATGGAATTTTTGGCGGTCAAGGTCCAGAGGGAAAAGGAGAAGATCGTCTTTAAGAACGGCGAGGACGGCACCGTCCTTTGTCTGACAGGGCCTCCGGGCGTTGGTAAAACGACACTGGCCAAATCGGTGGCGGAAGCCCTGGGCAGGAATTTCGTGCGCATATCTTTGGGCGGCGTCTCCGATGAATCAGAGATCCGCGGACACCGCAGGACGTATATCGGCTCCATGCCGGGCAGGATCGTGCAGGCTCTGAAGAAAGCCGGGACCATGAACCCCGTCATACTGCTCGACGAGGTGGACAAGATGACCTCCAGCTTCCACGGAGATCCCACCGCCGCGCTGCTGGAAGTTCTTGATCCCGAGCAGAACACCGCTTTCAACGACCACTTCCTTGAAGTCGACCTCGACCTTTCCAAAGTGATATTCATCTGCACCGCCAACATCGAGGACGCCATCCATCCGACCCTCAGGGATCGCATGGAAAAGATCGCCCTGACGAGCTACACCGAGAGAGAGAAGCTCGAGATCGCCAAAAATTATCTTCTGGAAAAGCAGAGAAGGATAAACGGTCTCAAGGAGATCCCCGCGACCAGCGACGCCGCGATACTCAGGATCATCCGGGACTACACCTGCGAATCCGGCGTCAGGCAGCTCGACAGGATGCTTTCCCAGGCCATGCGCAAACTGGTTTTGGAAATGGTGACGAAAGGCGAAGAGAAAACGCCCGTCCTCAACGAGGCCTCCATCAGAAGGCTTCTGGGAACGCCCAAGGAATTCCCGGATCTCGAACTTCCGAAGCCCTTGCCCGGCGTGGCCGTAGGCTTAGCCTGGACCGAAGTGGGCGGCGCGATCCTTAAGATCGAAGCCCTGGCCATAAAAGGCAAAGGCGAGCTTATATTGACCGGACAGTTGGGCGACGTTATGCAGGAGTCCGCCAGGGCGGCCCTGACGTACGTCAGGAAGATCTTGTCCAAAAACGAAGAGGACGAGAAATTTTTCGTGCAGCACGACATCCACATCCATGTTCCGGAAGGCGCGATACCCAAGGACGGGCCTTCCGCCGGCATCACGCTGGCGTGCGCGGTCTATTCCGTCATTACCGGCGTTCCCCTGAAGGAGCGGCTGGCGATGACCGGCGAGATAACGCTCGGAGGCTCCGTCCTGCCGATCGGCGGTGTGAAGGAAAAATTCCTGGCGGCCCACAGGGCAGGAGTCAGGGAAGTGATCCTTCCCAAGCGTTCGGAAGCGGAATTGGACGACGTGCCGGAGGAAGTGCTGAAGGACCTTACCGTGCATAAGGTCGAGACCATGGACGAAGTGATCGCCATAGCCTTTCCGGAAGGCTTGAAACTGAAAAGGAAAAGCAAAGCCAAAGGCGCCAAGAAATGAGACCAGATATCGACATGACCCGCGTGCCCAGGCATCTAGCCATAATCATGGACGGCAACGGCCGCTGGGCCAAGGAGCATTCGCTCGCGACCAGGCTGAAAGGCCACGAGGCCGGAGCCCAGACCGTGAGGCGCGCTCTCAAAGCCTGCGACGAGCTGGGCATACGCTATCTTACGCTCTACACCTTCTCAACAGAAAACTGGAAGCGCCCAAAAGCGGAAGTTGATGGACTCATGGCGCTCCTTTCGCGTTTTTTAGACGCGCACAAGGAAGAGCTTTTGGAAAAGGGCATAAGGCTTCGGGCGATGGGGGAGAGATATCCTCTTCCCGAGCCGTTGCTCGCGAAACTGGACGGCGTCTGCGAAATGACAAAGGAAAACAAGAAGCTCGACCTCATACTGGCTCTGAATTACGGTTCGCGCACGGAGATCGCCTCGGCGGCCAGAAAACTTGCCCGAAAGGTAAGAGCGGGAGAGTTGTCCCCTGAAGAGATAACCGAAGAGAAACTTGCGGCCGAACTCTATCTGCCGGACGTGCCGGATCCCGAACTGATGATCAGGACGGGAGGGGAGATGCGCCTTTCCAATTTCCTCTTGTGGCAGCTTTCCTACAGCGAGCTTTACGTTACGCAAAAATACTGGCCCGATCTCGAGGTTGAGGATATAATCGCGGCTGTGGCCGCCTATCAGAAACGCGACAGGCGTTTTGGAGAAGTGAAAACATGTTGAAATTCCGCATCCCGAGCGCGCTGGCGCTCATAGCCTTTTTCGCTCTGGCGATCTGGGGGATATACAAACCCTATCTTTTCTGGCTTCTGCCTCTGTGGGCCTGCGTTTTGGTCTTTGCGGCGAGCATGGAAATGCTGAACATGACCAAAACGAAAGGCATCTACAAGGCCTGGACGGTCATCGCGGCGCAGTTGGTCCTTTTGGGAGGCTACTTTTTCTTCCGCTATCCCAATTTTCAGAGGATCAAGGTGGTCTTAGGTTTCATCGCCCTTTTGGTCTTCACCGCGACCTTCCTCATCCCACTGGTCAAAAACAGTTTCGAGGGCGCCCTGCAGTCGGTCTCCGCGTCTTTCCTGACGCTCCTTTACATTCCCGTGCCGTTCGCCATGCTGCTCGGCGTCGCCCTGATCGGATTCAGCTGCTCCAAACTCGACGGAAGATGGTTTCTCCCTTATTTCGTGGCCGTAGTCAAGAGCGCTGACATTGGCGCGTATTTTGTCGGAACGCTTTTTGCCAGGTCCCCTTTGGGCAGCCACAAGTTCGTGCCTGAAATAAGCCCCAACAAGAGCATCGAGGGGATAGTGGGCGGCGTCTGTCTCTCGCTTGCGGTCGGCATCCTTGGTTCCCTGTATCTGCCGAGCGTTTCCGAAGCCATGCTTCTTCTCGGTTCGAGAATAACGGAGTCCGCTTCCGTGGGAAGGATCCTGGGAGCGGCCGTGATCTCCCTCATCCTCTGTCTTCTCAGCATCGTGGGAGATCTGGTCGAGTCGATCTGGAAACGCGACTGCGGGCTTAAGGATTCCGCGAGCTACGTTCCGGGAATGGGCGGAATACTGGATGTGGCGGACAGCCTAATTTTGGCGGCGCCTTTTATGTACGCGATAACCCTGACCTTGAGTCGCTTTTAACTTTTTGCAAATACAAGGAGTAACTTTATGTTGGTCTTAACAGGCGGAGCGGGCTTCATAGGAAGCTGTCTTTTGGCGAAACTGAACGAAAACGGAGTCAAGGACATCATAGTGGTCGACAATCTGGCCAGCACCGAGAAGTGGAAGAATCTGGTCGGGAAAAAGTATGAGATGTATCTGCAGAAACAGGAATTTCTGATGCTTTTGTCCCAGGGCAAGATCGACAAGATCGACGCTGTCATCCATCTGGGCGCCTGCAGCAGCACGACGGAAAAGAACGCCGACTACCTGATGGCAAACAACCTGAACTATACGAAAGCCCTGGCGGCCTGGTGCCTCAAAAACGGCAAGAAGATGTGGTACGCTTCGAGCGCCGCCACTTACGGAGACGGATCTTTGGGTTACAGCGACGCCGACGCCCTGACGCCGAAACTGAGGCCTCTCAACATGTACGGCTACTCCAAGCAGCTTTTCGACGAATGGCTCATAAAGAACAAATGCCAGGACAAGTTGACGGGCTTCCGCTTCTTCAATGTTTTCGGCCCCAACGAATATCACAAGGAATCCATGCGCTCCATGATCCTGAAAGCTTTCCCGAAGGCCAGGGACGAACATAAGATCTCGCTATTCGCTTCCGACCGTCCCGACTACAAGGACGGCGAGCAGAAGCGCGATTTCGTCTATGTCAAAGACGTTGTGGAAGTCATCATGTATTTCTACAAACATCCGAAAGTGGGCGGCATCTACAACATCGGGACCGGGAAGGCCCAGAGCTGGAACGAAGTGGCCAACGCCATGTTCAAGGCCCTGGACGTCAAGGGCGAGATAGAGTACGTCGAGATGCCCGATATCCTGAAGGGAAAATACCAGTATTTCACGGAAGCCGATCTGACGAAACTGAGAAAGGCGGGATGCAAGCACCAGTTCATGACGCTTGAGCAGTCCGTCGGAGATTACGTCAGAAATTATCTTCTGAAGGAAAACTACCTATGAGACTGCCGATTCTTTTGCTGATCGCTTTCTTCGCCTTTTCTTCCTTCGGCGCGGAGGAGGTAAAAAAGCCTCTGCACGTCAATCCCGCCAGCTACGACGACATCGCGGACGGCGAGCTCTACTGGGGAGAATGGGACGGCAGCATAACGGGGCGCGTCATCGATAAGCACATGAAGCCTATTCCTTTCGCCAAGGTGAAAGTCCACTCGAAAGATCTCGAGACGACGGCTGACAAGGACGGCAATTTCATAATCGACGGGCTGCAGGTCGGCGGCCATTATTCCCTGATCATCAGTTCCCGCGGCATGGAGCCCGGCGTGGCCCGCTGGATTCCCATACCGGTCCTGAAGGTTGCTAAGATAGGCGACTTCAGCATCGAGAAGGAAAAGCCCTGGACTAATTTCTGGGTCGTCACTTCCAACACCGTGGTGAAAACGGAATTGGACGCCCTGAGCAACTCCTATGAAAAGGTCGTCCTGAACTGCGTCAGCAACTACTACGACGTGGTGGAAGGCGAGACCAACGTCTACGATTACACCCAGTGGTATTTCCGCTTCCATCTGAATTACATGGAAAGAAAGATCCTGGAGAGCCTCGGGATAACGAACGTTCCCAAGGCCAGGGCCGAGCTCATCCGCCGCAGCATAGGCTTCGGCTCCGACGGCAGGCCCCTGGAGCCCGCTGCAAAGGAAGAAGACAAGGAAGAAAAGTCCGAATAAATTATGACCAATCCCCGTTTAGTGAGAAGGCTGCCGCTTTTTTCATCGCTTTTTCTGGCGGTGCTCATCGTGACCGTCGCTTCCGCGTATTCCTACCGTGACCACGCTCTTTTCACGGAATACGCCAGGACGACGGCCATAAGGGAGGGCAACACGCTTTTGTCCGGCTTCCACAACTGGGTCGGCAGGGGACGGTTCAGGAACATGGCTTTGAGCGACTTCACAAACGCCACCGCGTACGTTTGCCGCAATTCCTCAGCCAGCATCTACTCCTTCCTTATGCCGAACATGCAGGTCTTCAACGCCGGCATGACGGAGCTGCCGATGCGCTACCTTGCGGAGCTCAAAGACAAGAGCGTACCGACGAACGGCTTCAGGGCGTTCCACTTTACCAGCGCCGACGGGCGTTACGTGCTTTTCTGCACGCCGGTCTTCACCTATTACCTCACTTCCGGAACGCGAAGGAATCTCGGCGTCAACAGCTATTCCAACGTGTGGGAGGAGAACATCGAGGTCCAGAATCGCAGGAAGGCCGACATCCGCTATTTCTGCCGCCTTCTGACCGGCAGCTCCTGCCATTTCGAGCTCCTCAACATGAAAGGGGACGATCTGCCGCTGGCCATCATCGGCATACCGACCGAAACTTATTCCGCCTTCGTCAATCCCAGGAGAGTCCACGGGCTCATCTTTTTGGCGATCTTCGCTGTCATAACTTTCTTCCTCATCTTCATCGTCAGTTTCACAAGGGAAAAGGCGAGCGTGGAAAGGTCCCTGCAGATGGCCGAGGAGCAGAACGCCGCGCTGCAGACGGAAAAGATCTTCAATGACAGGCTGGTGACTATAGGACGGGCGGCGGCGGCCATAGCTCACGACCTGAGGAACCCCTTGAGCTCGATCAGGGGCTTCATAGAGCTTTTCAAGAAGCACGCCGAGGAGACCAAGGACGAGGTCTACGCCAAGCACTCCGACGTGATGCTAAGGGAAATAGACCGTCTGAACAACCGCATCACCGGGATACTGAATTTCGCCAAGCCGGACACCCTGAACCTTCAGCGCTGCAAGATAAAGGATTTCCTCGACCAGCTCGTCGCCATGGAGGATTCCGACGCGCAGTCGAGGGGAGTCGATCTTGTGATCGATCTCGGACCCGATCTTCCGGAAATCATGCTAGACGAAGCCGTCTTCATGCGCGCGGCGCTCAACCTCTGCGTCAACGCCTACGACGCCATGCCCTACGGCGGGGAGCTCAGGATCCGCTGCCGCAACAAGGATGGTGATCTCTCTGTAGCCTTCCAGGATTCCGGTTCCGGCATCAAGCCTGAAATTATGGAGCATCTCTTCGACCCCTTCATAACTTCCAAAGCGGAAGGATCCGGGTTGGGGCTGGCCAGCGTGGAAAAGGCCGTCACCGAACACAAAGGAACCATAACCGCCCGCAACTCCGCGACGGGAGGGGCGATCTTCGAGATAATTCTGCCCGCCGCCGATACTAAGAAAAAATGATGAAGACTCAGGAGATCTGGATACTGGTCGCCGATGACGACAGGGCGCACCGCGACATGCTGAGGGCCAACCTTGAGCACGCCGGATTTTCCGTCATGGAGGTGACCAACGGAAGGGAGGCTGTCATATGCGTCAAAAGCCAGCATCCAGACCTTGTTCTCATGGACATGCGCATGCCGGAGATGGACGGCCTCACGGCCGTAAAAGAGATCAGAAAGATCGACCAGGCCGTGCCCATACTGATAATGACGGCTTACGGGACCATCGAGAACGCCGTGCAGACGGTCAAGGCGGGCGCCTACGACTACATCCTGAAACCGCTGGACATGAGCGCTCTCTTGAAGGCCATCAGGACCGGCCTGAAAAAGCCGGACGATACCGAGAGATCAGAGAACGTTCAGAACGGCGAGGAATACATCGCGGAGAGCAAAGTCATGCAGGATCTTTTCTCGCTGGCGGAAAAAGTCGCAAAAAGCGAGGCGAGCGTTCTTCTGACCGGAGAAAGCGGGACAGGCAAGGAAGTCCTGGCGAATTTCATCCAGTCCAGGAGCGCCAGGGCAAATAAACCCTTCGTCAAGGTCAACTGCGCCGCGCTGCACGATCATCTTCTGGAGTCAGAGCTCTTCGGCCATGAGAAGGGCGCCTTCACCGGAGCGATCGCCCAGAGGAAAGGGCGCTTCGAGCTGGCGGACGGCGGCACGATCTTCCTCGACGAGATAGGGGACATGGCCCTGGAAACGCAGGCGAAAATTTTGAGAGCCCTCCAGCAGGGCACCTTCGAGCGTCTGGGCGGAACGCAGACGGTCAAGACCGACTGCCGCGTGATCTCCGCGACAAACAAGGATCTGGCCGACGCGGTCGCCTGCGGGAAATTCCGCGAGGACCTGTACTACCGCCTGAGCGTGGTGCCGATGCATATCCCGCCCCTGAGGGAAAGAAGGGAGGACATCCCGGCGCTGGCGGATTTCTTCATGAAGAAGCATTCGGAAAAGAACCGCAAGCACATGGCGCGCATCACGCCGGAAGCCCAGAGCGCGCTCGTAAGTTACGACTGGCCCGGAAACGTCAGGGAACTATCGAACTGCATCGAAAGAGCCGTGATACTGTCATTGGGCGACGACTTGACGGTGGAATCCCTGCCGGCTCAGCTGAAAAAGCAGGAGAATTCCAGCGAAGGGCTGAACATTCGCAAATTAAGGGAGAAAGACCTGATAATCTCCACCTTGCAAAGGCACGGCGGCAACAAGACGAAAGCCGCGGAGGAACTCGGCTGGTCCACCCATACGCTGAGGAACAAAATGAAAGATTACAACGTGAAAGAGGAATGAATATGTTTCGCGCGCTTTTTTTACTTTTGATTTTCGCGTCCATTTCGGCGCTTGGCGTCACCAAAGACGAGATCAAGCATGTGAAGGAGATCGCCACCAACGTCGTGGAGATCTCGGATCCCTGCCATTTCCCGAGGCTGGCCTTCGAGCTCGGAAAGTATCCCTGCAGCGAGAGCCTTGACGCCCTGAACCTCATGTGGGAAAAATGCCAGGAGGCCCCCAATCCCTACACCAGCAGCGCGACCAGGGAGGACATTTACATCGCCAGGGCTTACATTCTATATTCCGTCGCCAGGATCGGGGCGACTTATCCCTCCGGCGCGCAGATGCTGAAAGAACATTCCGAGATCTCGCGTACGCTGGGAATGGCCTTTCTGCAGGCCAAGAGCAACGCGCTTATGAGTTTTCTGAAGAAAGGGATCCCCGGACTCATCGGATCGATATCGCCCGCCTCCAGCGACACCGAGATCTACATGATGGAGAAGTTCATCCCGGGAACAAAATTCATCATAAAGAACTGCCCTGACGTCAACGGAGTGGGCATCCGTTTCGAAGACCTTCGCAGGATGCTGGAAGCGATCTCGCTTCTTGAGATGACCCGCTCCAAGGACGCTCTGCCTCTTCTGAACCAGATGCTCGGCACCAACGATTCCCGCTACTGGGAGAAGGCGGTCTTCCGGGCGGTCTACAATCTCGACATAACCGACGAGGAGAAATTCGAGTTCTATAAAAGGGCGTACGCCATGACCAAGAACAAGACGGTCGACAAAGCGCCCAAGAACTTGAAAGGCGAGCCGGAATTCAGCATCCGCAACATCTCCGGCGAAGCGCACCTCATCCTTCTGGTCTCCCGCCTTGACATGCCTATTAAGGAGAAGGGCCAGCTCTACGAAAAATCCCTGGTCAGCAAATCGTTCACCGCGAAAGAGGCGGTCGTGGACGCCATGATAAGGGAAGGCCTCTTCAAGAATCTCATGGCCGTGTTTTCCGGAAGAAACAAGGACATGAAGCTGGCCCAGTTCGCCATCTACCGCCTCGGTTACGACGCCTCCGCCGGTTCCAAGGAAGTTCTTAAAAAGCTCGTCAAAGGCGAAAACAAAACTTTGGCCGAAACAGCCAAGGAAGCGCTGCTCATAAAATGACGGAAAAGGAAAGGAAGGCGACTCTCGTAAAAGCTGTGAAGGCCGCTTATCCCAAAGCGGGCTGCTCTTTGAAGCACAGAGGTGTCTGGCAGCTTTTGTGTGCGACTATCCTCTCCGCCCAGTGCACCGATGAAAGAGTCAACCTTACGACTCCCTCCCTGTTCAAAGCATATCCTTCGCCGAAGGATCTGGGAAACGCCGGGCAGGAAGACGTTGAAAAACTGATCCGCTCATGCGGTTTTTATAAAAACAAGGCCAAAAGCCTCATCGCCGCCTCGAAAATAATCGCGGAAAAATTCAAAGGGCGCGTGCCTAAGACCATGGAAGAGCTCACGGCGCTTCCCGGAGTGGCCAGAAAGACCGCTAACGTCGTTTTAGGGACCGGTTACGGCATCAATGACGGCATAGTGGTCGACACGCATGTCTCAAGGCTCTCAAACCGTCTGGGCCTGACCAAAAATACCGAGCCGGAGAAAATAGAAAAAGACTTGATGCGCATCGTCCCAAGAGAAGAGTGGACTGATTTCAGCCACCAGCTTATCGCCCACGGTCGCGCGGTCTGCCAGGCCCGCGCTCCCAAATGCGCCGAATGTCCGTTCTCCAGCTTTTGCCCTTCGGCGCTTTAATCTTCGTACATGTGCTCTACGGTGTTGGCGTAGTATTCGACGATCTCAGGTTTCACCACGGAGATCGTGTCGCCTTTCCTTTTCAGGATGCTGCGCAGCCTCCAGGGCATGGCCAGGTGCGGCTTGGCCAGTTTCCAGATGTAGCCGGGATTGGCGTTCTGATCGACGCCCGGGATCATCTTGTAGCCGTTCTTGTAGGCGATGTTCTTTTCCCTTTCCATCCGCTCGTAGAGTTCGGTGAGCTTAAGAGACTTGTCTTTACCGAAGGAATGGCAGACTAGTGAGACAGGAGTGAGGACGGTCTCTTTGATCATGGCTTTCCTGACTTTTTCTCCCAGTTCGTCCAGGTGCCTGAGGTCTTCCATAGTGATGTAAATGGGCTCGCCGAAAGAAAAGAGCACCCTGCCTCTGGCCTGGAGAAGGGCATGGAGTTTAAAGGAGCTGAGGTCTTTGGCGCGGTAGCGCTTCGACATGCCTTCTTTTTCCTTGATCTTCTCAAGCTGCGGGAAGACTTCGTCCTCCGTGACGCGCTCGTAGGTGATGCCCATGGGAAGGATGGCCATCTGCCCGTCTTCGTTGATGGCTCTTTTGGCCATGCCGAAGATGCCGTGGGCCAGCTTTCCGACCTTGCCGTTATAGGAGCGCCCGGCCTCGGGGTATATGAGGACGGCCTCGGATCTCTTAAAGATTTCTTCGGTCAAGTAATCGTAGAAGGTCTTGAGGTAGATGATGTTCTCTTTCTTCCTGAGATTCTCTTCCTTTATGCGTTCGCGGTCAAGGCAGATGCCCTTAACTTTCGGCAGCATCTTCTTGAAGTAACCGTGGAAGAGATTTTTCCCGGCGATGGTGCAGGGGTAGTAGCCGATAGCTTCAAGCAGCACGCAGTCGATGAGAAGATAGTCGAGGTGGCTCTTGTGAGTGGCGCTTATGATGACCGGCACGCTCCTGGGGATTGTTTTGAAATTCTCGATGCCGCGGAGCATTATGTGCCTGATGCCGGTCTTGGCGATGGTCAGGATGACCCGCCTGATGTAATAAGAGTAATTCTTATCGTAGTGATGGCGGATCTCATCTCTGAATTTCTGCTCTAGCTCTTCTCTGGAAAGATTTGACGTGTCCACTTTCTTCATTGAATGTTGATTATCTTATATTCTACCAAACTTTTCCTTCCGATTGCTAGGCTTTTTGCCGGCGCCATTTTGCGGTATAATATAAACATATTATGTCTTTTGTACATTTACATACAGAATCGGAATTTTCCCTCCTGGGAAGCGCTTTGCGCCTGAAGGATATGATCTTTGCGGCAAAAGAGCAAAGAATGCCCGCGCTGGCCCTGACCGACCATATGAACATGTCGGGAGCCGTGCGTTTCTACGACTTTTGCATGGAAGCCGGCATACTCCCCATCCTGGGCATCGAGGCGGAAATAGAGCCCTTCCTTGAGAAGTCGAATTTGGATCAAGTGGGTAAAAAAAGCTTCACGGTGGTCTTCCTGGCGAAGAACAACGAGGGCTACAGGAAACTCTGCGGGCTTCTCTCCGACGCCTACGCCTCGGCAGCGGATGGCTCCGAGCCCGTTTTCAGGAAGGAGCAGCTTAAAGATATCGGCGGCGACCTCATTCTTCTCACTGGGGGAAAAGAGGGCGAGATCACAAGCCTGCTCTCGAAGGGCGCCGTATTAGAGGCCACGGAAGTTCTCGGAGAATACTTGAAGATATTCGGGAAAGGCAACGTTTTCCTTGAGCTGCAGTGCCACGGAGAGGAAGGGGAGCAGTCGGTTTTGAAAAGCCAGACGGACCTGGCCAGGACTTTGGGGATACCAGTCGTCGCTACCAACGAATGCAAATATCTGAAGAAAGAGGACGCCGGCATCCTGGGTCTTCTGGAGGCTATCGCCCAGGGAAGGACGGTGGACGACCCGAGGGAGCTCACGCCCAAAGTCAACCAGTACTATTTCCGTTCGCCAGCCGAGATGCGCCAGCTCTTCAAGGACATTCCGGAAGCCTGCGACAACACGCTCGCGATCGCCGACAGCTGCCACGTCGAACTCAATCCGGAGAGAAGAACGGATCTGCCGAGATTCCCTCTCGAGAGCGGAGAATCATCCGATGAGGTTTTGGAGAAGGAAGCGTACGCCGGCCTTGTAAAACTTTATCCCTGCGTTTCAGACGGAAGCGATGAGGAAAGAGCCTCTAAAATAAAGGGCCGTTTCGATTACGAGATAGACATCATAAAGCGGCTGGGCTTCTCAGACTATTTCCTGATCGTGGCCGACTACGTGCGTTTCGCCAAAGAAAGCGGGATCCCGGTCGGCCCGGGAAGAGGCTCCGCTGTCGGCAGCATCGTTTCCTACGCTCTGGGGATCACCGAGATCGACCCAATCGCCTACGACCTCTATTTCGAGCGTTTCCTGAATCCCAGCCGGCGCAAGATGCCCGATATCGACATCGACTTCTGCGAAAGGAGGCGGGGAGAGGTCATCGACTACATCAGGTCCCGTTTCGGATCCTCCAACGTCGCCCAGGTCGCGACGTTCAGCACACTAAGAGCCAGGGCGGCCCTGCAGGACTGCGCGCGCGTTTTGAAAACTCCCGCGGGCACCGTCGAGAAGCTCGGCGTCGCCATCGACCGTTTCGCCAAGGACAGCGGGTTGAAATTCGGCCTCATAAGGGAGGCGAGGATGAAGTGCGAGGAAGTGAAGCGTATGCTCAGAGATGGCGACGCCTCCCTTTTGGCGCTTCTTTATGCCGCCGAGAAGATCGAGGACCTTCCCAGGAACGTTTCCCTGCACGCCGCCGCGGTCGTCATTTCGCCCGATCCCATAAAGGGCAGGATACCGCTCTTCGGGAGTGAAAACGACACAAGGACGCAGTGCGACATGTACGCCGTGGAGCGTATGGGGCTTCTGAAGATGGACGTCTTAGGCCTTAGGACGCTGACCATCATGGAGGACATGAAAGTCCTTTGCGAAGAGTCCGGCGAAAAAATTGTCTGGCGGGACATTCCGCTGGACGACGGCGCGGCCTTGGACGTTATCGGCAGAGGCGACACCATAGGCATTTTCCAGCTC
This sequence comes from bacterium, assembly GCA_017650925.1. Lineage (GTDB taxonomy): Bacteria > Auribacterota > UBA3054 > UBA3054 > UBA3054 > UBA3054. Next base: position 25,296 of record JAGCDY010000132.1, on the reverse strand, counting down.
GAGAGCGAGGGCATGAAGCGCGTCTTGAGAAGGCTGAAGCCCAAAGACTTCCGGGATATCATAGCCGTTCTGGCGCTCTACCGCCCGGGACCGATGCAGCACATCGACTCTTTCATCGCCCGCCACAACGGGGAGGAGGAGATAACCTACGCCCATCCGAAACTAGCCAAGGTCCTAAAAGAGACCTACGGCATCATGCTCTACCAGGAACAGGTCATGCAGGCCCTGCACCTCATCCTCGGTTACACGATGAGCAACGCTGACATCTTCAGGCAGATCATGTCGAAGAAGAAGGTCGCCCAGATGGAAAAAGAGCGGGAAAAATTCATGCAGGCGGCCAGGATCAAGAAGATCGACGAGGCGGTGGCGGTGAAGCTTTACGGAGACATAGCCAGTTTCGCCGGCTACGGCTTCAACAAGTCCCACGCCGCGGCCTACGCGATGATAGCCTACCGCATGGCGTATCTGAAGGCGCACTACCCGGCGCATTTCTGCGCCGCTCTTCTGAACGCCCATTTGGGAGACCAGGAATTCACTTCCAGGACGGTGAGGGAGATGAGGTCGGCTTCCTTCGGTTTCGCCCCGCCGGACGTCAATTCCTCTTCGGTTTACAACAGCGTAATTAAGGACGAAGCCGGAAAATGGGTCATGAGCTTCGGCCTCGTTAGCGTAAGGAACGTCGGCGAGAAACTGGCGGAGGCGATAGTCAAAGAAAGAGCCCAGGGGCCTTTCACTTCGCTCGACAATTTCTGCCTCCGTCTGGAAAGGCGCCTGCTTCAGCCCACGGCCGTCGAGAATATGATAAAGGCCGGCTGTTTCGATTTCACAAACATGTCCCGTTCCGAACTGACGCTTCTGGCCAACGATCTCTTGTCCAACTGGGAATCCAAGAACGAAAGCTCTCTCCAGCGTTCATTTTTCTCGGTAAAGCAGGATAAGAGCAAAGAGATCGAGTGGACTTTGGAAGAGAAGCTGCGCTATGAAAAGGAAGTCCTCGGCGTTTACGTTTCCGACCATCCTCTCAACGCCTGGAGCGGCCTCTTTAGGGAAAAGGTCACGCTCAGTTCCGAGCAGCTGAAAGAGACGGCCGAGAAGGAGCCGGGCAGGATAGTCGTCATGGGAGGCATAGTCAACAGCGTAAGGAAACGTTTCAACCGCAAGGGCGGCATTTACCTCGTCCTGGGCATGGAGGATCTCGGCGGGCAGTACGAAGTCATGGTCTGGGACACCCTAGCGGAGGAAATGCTTATGAAGGCGAAAGCCAACGAGGTCTGGTTCCTCAAAGGGTGCGTCAAGCCCGCAAGGGACGACAGGTCTCCTTCCGTCTGGGCTTCGGCTTTCAAGCGTTTTTCTCCCGACGGGACTTTATTGGATCAAAGCAATGCCTGAAATAAAAAAATACAAGTGCGCTCTTTGCAAAAAAGAGTACGTCAGGTCTTCCAACAAGGCGGAAGACTATTTTCCTTTCTGCTCCGAGCGCTGCCGCCTTATGGACCTCGGCAGCTGGCTGAAGGAGGAGTACGTTACCAGCCGTCCTCTGAAAGAGGAGGAGCTAGTCGAGCTGGCGAACGCCGAAGGCGAAGAGAAAGAGGAATGAGCGCGCTGTTCGAACTTAATTCGCCCTACGCCCCCATGGGGGACCAGGTGAAGGCAATAGATGACCTTTCAACGGGCGTTGAGCGCGGGCTCAGGTCGCAGACGCTGCTCGGCGTCACCGGTTCCGGCAAGACTTTTACCATGGCGAACATCATAGCGAGAGCCGGAAGGCCGACGCTTATTTTGGCGCCCAACAAAACTTTGGCGGCGCAGCTGTACGGCGAGATGATGCGGCTTTTCCCCAAGAACGCCGTGGAGTATTTCGTTTCCTACTACGACTATTTCCAGCCGGAAGCGTACATTCCCGTCTCCGACACTTACATTGAGAAAAGCTGCGATCGCAACGATCTTCTTGACAGGCTGCGCCTTTCCGCGACGCGCTCGCTGCTGACGAGGAGGGACGTCATAGTCGTCGCCTCTGTCTCCTGCATCTACGGACTTTCGAAACCGGAAACGTACCTTGAGATGAGGTCAAGCGTCACGGTGGGAGACACCATAGATCAGCATGCCTTCTTAAAGTCGCTCATTGCCATGCAGTATCAGAGGAACGACGCCGATTTCCACCGCGGGACTTTCCGCGTCAAGGGCGACGTCATCGACATCTTCCCGGCCTACGAGGACAAGGAATACCTCTCCATCTCGCTTTTCGGCGAGGAGGTGGAGAGCCTGAGGCTCTGCGACGAACTGACGAGGCAGACGCTCCGTCATACGGACTCCTTTACGATCTATCCTGCTTCCCATTACGCCACCAGCGCCGAGATAATGCGCGTTTCCATCATGGAGATTAAGGAAGATCTGGAGAAAAGGCTTGAGGAGTTCAAGCGGGAAGGAAAACTTCTGGAAGCCCAGCGCCTCGAGCAGCGCGTCACGCACGACGTCGAGATGATGGAGGAGATGGGCTTCTGCTCCGGTATCGAGAACTACTCCCGCTATCTGGACCGCCGCAAAGAAGGCGAGATGCCCTACACGCTTCTGGATTATTTCCCGAAGGATTGGCTGATGCTTATTGACGAGAGCCATATCAGCATCCCGCAGCTGGGCGGAATGAGTAGGGGAGACGCCGCCAGGAAAGAGACGCTGGTGCGCTACGGCTTCAGGCTTCCGGCCGCCAAGGACAACCGTCCTCTGCGCTTCGAAGAAATTAAGGGGAAGCTCAACCAGGTCATCTACGTTTCCGCCACTCCCGGGGAATATGAGCTTGAGCTCTCAAAGAGGGAAGCGGAGGAGAAAAAAGTCTCCTTCCATGTCCCGGTCGAGCAGGTAATCCGCCCCACCGGTCTCCTTGATCCTTTGCTTGAGGTGAGGCCCTCGAAAACGCAGGTCACTGACGTCATAGGTGAAATAAGAAAACGCGTGGCAGCGGGAGAGCGCACGCTCATCACGGTTCTGACGAAGCGCATGGCTGAGGAGCTGACTGATTACCTCATCGGAGAGGACATCAAGGTCACGTATCTCCATTCCGACATCGACACGATGGAAAGGACGGAAGTGATCAACAGCCTAAGGAAAGGCGAAGTCGATGTGCTTGTCGGCATCAACCTTCTGAGGGAGGGCTTGGACCTTCCGGAAGTGACGCTCGTCGCCATCTTCGACGCCGACCAGGAGGGCTTCCTGCGCTCCACACGCTCCCTTATCCAGACGAGCGGGCGCGCCGCCAGGAACATCAAGGGCAGCGTGATCCTTTACGCCGACACCATGACAGACGCCCTGAAAGCCGCGATAGACGAGACTGAGCGCCGCCGTGCGATCCAGGAGGATTACAACGCAAAGAACGGCATCGTTCCCAGGACGGTCTGGAAAGAGATCGACGCGCCCTTGCGCGACATGGTCGAAGCCGACTACATCGATCCCGCCAAAGACGCCATCGAGAATATGCTTCGCGACAGAAGGAAAGCCAGCGGGGAAAAGGGAAAGAATTCGAAAAGGAAATTTTTGGCGCGGCGCGCCAGATCGAAGAAATTGCTTGACAAGATCAAAGGAGAAACCGAAGGGGAGATATGCTGAACGCCATAGGCAGATCAGATCACGAAGAGAGAATAAAAAAAGTCGCGGGGCTTCTTAGGGAAAACGGCTACTCCGGACTCGTAATAGCCGGGCCCACGAATCTATTCTATTTCTGCGGAGCGAAGGGCGGCTACAGCGACCGGCTTTACGGCCTGGTCATCAAAAGCGACGGAACGTATTTCTACGTTTGCCCTTCCTTCGAGGAAAGAAGGATGCGCGAGACCTACGGGGAAGACGCGGAAGTTTTGCCCTGGCAGGAAGACCAGGATCCCTGCGCCATGATCGCGGAAAAACTTTCAACCCTTGAAGGAAAGATCGGGTTGGAAGACACCATACCGCTCTGGTATTACAGCGAGTTTGAAAAAGTATCCAAGCAGGGCGTTGCCGACGCCGGGATGATCGTGAGGCTCTGCCGGGCCGTGAAGAGCGAAAAAGAAATTAAGATCATGCAAAACGCCAACGCCGTGATAGGCGAGGCGGTAAAAGCGGCTTTTGCCCAAGCAAAAGAAGGTATGACGAACAACGAAATGTCGGAGCTTGTTTCTAAGGAATGTCTCGCGCGCGGCTGCAAAGGCGGAGGCTTCGTGCTTTTTGGTGAAGCGGCCTCTTATCCCCACGGGACGAAATATCCGCAGAAACTGAAAGCTGGCGACCTTATGCTCTGCGACGCCGGCTGCCAAATAGAAGGCTACACCAGCGATATCACGAGAAGCGTGGTCTTCGGGGCTCCGAACGCCAGGCAAAAGGAAGTTTACAAAGTCTTAAGAGAAGCCCAGGAGGCGGCTAGAGCCGCCGCCAAAGTTGGGAATCCTCTGGAGGCCCCGGACCTGGCGGCCAGGGAAGTTTTGGGGAAAGCAGGCTTCGGATATGATTATGAGACCTTCACCCACCGCCTGGGCCACGGCATAGGATTGAGCGGGCACGAATGGCCGTATCTCTGCCGGGGAAACAAAATGCCGCTCCAGGAAAACATGACTTTCAGCGACGAACCCGGGGTCTACATTCCGGGTGAGATCGGTATGCGCCTTGAGGACTGCATGTATGTTACAAAAGAGGGCGGCAAATTTCTCGCGCCTCAGCAGAAAAGCCTGGAGGAATGCTGATGATAGACAGCCACGCGCACATTCAGTTTGAAGTCTACGACGAGGACAGGGAGGCCATGCTGAAGAGGGCCTGGGACCGCGGCCTTTCCAGGATCATCGTCATAGGCGGGGAAGAGAAGAGGAACGACCAGGCGCTTTCCATGGCGAAAGAGGACGAGAGACTGAGAGCAGTAATAGGCATCCATCCCCTGAACGCCGGTGAATACAGTCCCGCGGCCGAAGAAAAAATAAAGCTTCTCCTCAAGGAAAAGGAAGCGGTGGCGATCGGCGAGATCGGCCTCGATTACCACAACAACATTCATCCAAAGGAAGTGCAGTGGGCGACCTTCACGTCCCAGCTCGAACTTGCGAAGGCCTTGGACATGCCCGTCGTCATCCATTCCAGGGACGCAAAGGACGACACCTTAGCGATCCTGAAAGAGCATCCCGGGCTCAGGGGTCAGGTGCACTGCTTCTCCTACGACGCCGAGAGCGCTGAGCATTTTCTTGAACTCGGATATCACATCTCTTTCTGCGGGCCCATCACTTTCAAGAACGGGCAGCTGCAGAGAAGCGCCTCCATGGTCGTGCCGCTTGATAAGCTTCTGGTTGAGACGGACTGCCCTTACATGGCGCCGGAACCGAACCGCGGGAAGCGCAACGAACCCTCCTACGTCGTTGAGATAGCGCTTGCTCACGCCAAGCTCAGGAACCTTACGTATAAGGAAATTGACGAGGCCGTGACGGCAAATGCCGAAAGGCTCTTTATGTTATAATCAGAAAAATGGCTGACAATATCTTTAAAAAACCCTTCATGCGCTTCAAGGTCATCCCGAGGCTGGCCTACTGGCTGACCCTGATCAACTTGAAGACCTGCCGCTTCAAGTTCCACAACAAGGAGAACTACCAGCTCTACCTTGACAGGGAAAACAGAGGTGAGAACATCATCTTCGGTTCCTGGCACGGCAGAGGGATGCTTTTGCCGGCTATTTACCATTTCTTGTTCGGCTACGACAAGCTTTCGATGATGGTCTCGCAGAGCAAGGACGGCGACATCCTCGCTTCGTACTTCAATCTTCTCAAAGTGGAGTGCGTGAGGGGCTCGGCTCACAAAGGCGGAGTCAGCGCCTTAAAGAACCTTTTGAAAATAACCCGTTCCGGAAAAGATACAGCCATGGCTCTGGACGGTTCCAGGGGTCCGAGGCAGAGGATCGAGCCCGGCATGGTGCTTATTTCCCAGCGCACGGGTATCCCTATCCTTCCTTTGGGCGTTTCAGCCAAATTCAGCTACAGGGCCTCTTCCTGGGACCGCTGCATGATAATCCTTCCCTTCGCCACCGTGCACATAGTTTTCGGAACGCCCTTCGTTGTACCGAAGGACGCGGAGGATCTCACCCCTTATTGTGAAAAGCTTCAGAGCATCATGGATGAGATCACGATCCAGGGCGACAATCTTGCCGGCATGAAGCCGGACGGCAAAGGTGAGGTCAGAAATTCAGGAGAAAACAAATGACTACTCGCGACGGTGTGAAATTATCAGGTACGATCATAGTGCTGCTCATAGTGGGCGTCTTGATCTTTTTAGGCTTAAGAAACCGTGAGAAGCCGGTCACCAAAGAACCGCCCCGTCCGAGGACGACCGTTGCGGAAAGAAAAGTCAGGACCCCGCGTCGGAAACCGAATGTCACCGTTTTGCAGGATACGGCCTTGACGAACGCCGCCGCTGAGGAGACGATCTCCATGCGGCAGCTCAGGCATGAGCGAGCGGTGATGTTCGTGCCCGAGGGCGACCCCATTCCAGGTTTCGACACTAAGGGTCTGGTGGACGACACCACGGCGGCCTTCAGAAGCGGAGCCTCCACTGAGAGAAAGCTGGAATTGATGAACCAGATAGCGGTGATCGGCGACAAGATGGTCATGCCGGCCGTTCTGGAAGCGCTCGATGACAAAGATGAGGAGATCAGGACGTTGGCGGTCGAGGCGATGAAGGCCATCGACGATCCGGCGGTCATAGAGGGAGTCGAGAAGGCCCTGAGAGATCCCGACCCCGACCTCAGGGAGGAGGCCCTCGAGTGCATCGCGACGCTGACTCCTGAAGCCAGTTTGAACGAGATCATAATGCAGGCCCTCAACGATTCCTCGGAGGACGTCAGGGAAAACGCTCTCGACATGCTGACCATGTTGGTCGACGACTGCATGATGCCCTCTCTGGACTACGCTCTGAAGCAGGGCGACGCCGACACTCAGGAAACATCTCTTACGCTGCTTGAGCAGCTGCACACGGAAGGAAGCCACAACGCCCTGCAGCCCATAATAGAGCAGGGGCTCCTGAGCCAGTACAACGAGGTCAGGCAGATGGCGGTCTCCATCCTGCAGGATCAGACCGGTCAGAACTTCACCACTTACGAGCAGTGGGCCAAGTGGTATGAAGAAAACAGAAAGTGAATCCAAAAAGTTTCTCCGCTTCCAAAGGCTGCTCGCAAGGGAAACGGAACTCCTCGACACGTTCGATCTGGTGGCCGGAGTGGACGAGGCCGGCAGGGGCCCTTTGTGCGGGCCCGTGGTCTGCGCGGCGGCCATGCACGGAAAAGACTTCCCGAGCGCCGAGGAATTTCCCTGGCTTGCGGAGATCTTCGATTCCAAGCAGCTGACGGAAAGCAAAAGGGAATATGTTTTCGAGCGCCTTATGAGCGATGAGAGTCCTTTTACGATCTCTATCGCCATGGCGGACGCAGAGGAAATAGACGAAACGAACATTCTGAGAGCCACCCACAGGGCCATGCGCAGCGCGGTCCTGGGGTTGAAAGAGGCTCCCGGATTCGTCCTGGTGGACGGGACGAGCATACCTGATCTTGGGATCCCCCAGGAGAAGGTCATAAAAGGGGACAGTCTGTGTTTAGCTGTCGCGGCGGCCTCGATCGCCGCGAAGGTAACCAGGGACCGTATCATGCGGGAATTGGATGAAAAGTACCCGGGATATGATCTCGCAAAGAACAAAGGCTATGGGACTGCCTTCCATCTTAAAGCATTACAAAAACTTGGTCGCTCGCCGATTCACCGCAAAACTTTCTTTGTCGAAGGACTCGACGAAGACAGAGGCGCAAAGAAGGGGAAAGCTGGGGGAGGATCTGACCGCAAGGGAGCTGAGAAAAAGAGGCTTCCGGATAATCTCTCGCAATTATCGCTCTTCGAGGAATGAGATAGACCTTGTCGCCGCCAAGGACGACATCGTCCTTTTCGTCGAGGTCAAGACCAGGAACAAAAACGTTTTGTTCCCCCTGAGGGCGCTGTCGTTTCCCCAGGAAAAAAGGATAATCGAAGCTTCGAAGGCCTTCCTTTTGGAATTCGGCCTCAAAAGAAGAAGGACTGGCTACGTCTATTCGCTGGTTCTCATTGACGCATCCGGAACTCCCGAAATTCATCTGAGGCCGTTCAGGACTAGAAAAATTTGCTATAATCATTCATATGAAAATAATCCTCTCCAATGACGACGGCATCGATTCCCTGGGCCTGACGGTCCTGGCGGAGACCTTGTCGAAAGAAAACGAAGTGACGATCATAGCTCCGGAAAGGGAGCGCAGCGCCATAAGCCACGCCATCACGCTTCGCGAACCGGTCCTTCTGAAACGAAAGGATCTCATAAAAGGCGTCAAGGCTTACGCCGCGACTGGAACGCCGGCCGACTGCATGAAGATCGCCCTGCTTTCCTTCTGCGACCAGCCGGACTGCGTTCTGGTCGGGTTGAACCCCGGCTCCAACCTGAGCACCGACATCGTCTATTCCGGAACGGTCGCGGCTGCCAGCGAAGCGAGAATGCTCAGCGTTCCGGCCTTCGCCTTTTCCATGGACGATTCCCTGGATGGCAAGTTCCATTTCGAAACGGGCGCGCAGGCGGCCACCGAGCTTCTTTCCAAAATAGACCTTAAAAAGGCGCCCAGGGGAGTTTTCCTGAACGTCAATGTTCCCAACGTGCCTTTTTCAGAGATCAAAGGGTTCAGGCTTACAACGCTTGGCAAGACGAAATTCCACGAGCGCTACCTTCACAGGACCGATCCCTCGGGCAACGACTACTTCTGGATAAGCGGCGTGCTCCTGCCGGACGACGAGGATGAGAATTCCGATTATCTGGCCATAAAACGGAACTTCATCTCCGTAACGCCTCTGAGCACCGATCCCGCCTCCGCCCCGGACAGGGAAGAAGTGAAGATTTGGCTGAAAGACCTGATCGCGGAATAAGAAAATGAAACTGCGCCTCGCTTTCACAGCTATCCTTGCGGCCGCGGTCTTGACCGCTTGCTTCGATTACCGCGAAAGCTGGGTCTACGACAGGGAAGGGAACGCTACGGTCCACATAGTCTGCGCCCTGAGCGAGGATTTTCTAAAGAAGAACCCCGACATCACCCTTGAGGAGGAAAGGCTGCTCTTAGTGCCTTTCTGGGCCAGCAACAATTTCACGGCCAACGTCACCCTCCTGAGGTCCGCCCTTGTCAGCAGCAACTCTCATCTGGCGCTGGACATAAAATTCAAGGGCGCCGTTACAGAACTGGCGCAGCTGCCTTTCTTCCGCCACCGTTCCATCAATTGCTCCGCGAAAAGCAGTGGGCTTACGGTCTTCCAGCGTTTCGATCTCGGGACCAGCGCCGCCAATCTGCCCTGCGACGGGATGATCGAGTTTTCCCAGACTTTCCCAGGGAACATAACGAGCGCCAACGTTCCCTTCAGCCAGAGAACGGTGAAGAGGAAGATAAAGCTTTCCGAATTTCAGGGCGACAGGCAGCTTCTTTTCAGCGCCACCTGCGTTTACCCGGAGCGCTGGCCCTGGAAGGAAACGCTCTACGTGGCGCTGTGCTTCCTTTTGTTTTTCCTCTTCGCGAGATACGCCCGCAACAAGAGGCGCCTGGCTCCCAGGGATCCCGCACCCGTTCCGGGAGACGTGCACAACATTCCCGACCTGATGAACAGGGCCGGTTCGCTTTTCACCACGCTTCCGGCCGTCAGGGACGCGACGGAAAGGGGAAGCGGAGAGCTGAGCTTCCACTGGCTCAGGGCCAACGCCAACAGGGTCTCCCATTACCTCATCTCCAAGGGCTTGAGGACGCATGACAAAGTCGCCCTGCTCGTCCCCAACGGGCGCTGGCGGCACATCGCGGCCCTAGGCGTCTCGGGCGCCGGCGGCGTCATAACTTTCCTTGACACCGAGGAGAGCCCCGAGAAGCTCGCCGACACGATGAGAAGGCTTGGAATAGGCTTCCTCATCGTTTCCGAAGCCTTCCAGTCCGAGGCCAGCGAGATGCTGCTCCTCAGCCTGCCTCTTGAATGCGTTCTGTGGCTCAGGGGCGACCTGGAGAAAAACATCCTTCCGGACTATCTGCTCGAGCAGCCGACCTCTTCGCCGCTCAAGGCTCTGACCAGGGAAGATCCGGCGCTCCTCATTCCCGGAGAGAGGGACGTCATCCTCACCCACGGCCAGATACTCTCCCAGGCGTTCTCACTTTCCCAGACGATGCTGCCGGACGCCAGGGACGTTCTCTTCGCGACCTTCCCGCCTTATAGCATAGAGTCGCTTTCCTTCACGCTCTTCATGCCGCTCGTGACCGCCTCCTGCGTCGTCAACGCCGAGAGCCGCGATCCCGAACAGTGCTTCGAGGCCCTGAGAAAGGAAGGCATCACGATCCTCCTTACCGACAGAAGCTTTGCCAGAGCCATGGCTTCGCGCTTCAGGAAGCTCATTCTTGAGGAAGGCGGCCTTAAGCGCGTGAAGCTGGCGAAGCTCATGAAGCGCCTGAATCTTCCCAACGTCAGGCTCCTTTCCGGCCTCAAGGAAAAGACCGGCATAAAGATCAAGCGCATCTACATTCTTGACGACGTCAAGGAGAAGACGTATTACTTCTTCGCTCCCATGTATGGGGCCCAGATCATGACCGGCTACGCCAGGAAGGAGACCGCGGGCATTGTTCTCCTGTCCAGCGCCCTCAGGAACGCCTGCGGAGCCCAGGGAGCCCCCCTTCCCGACATCCAGGTGAAAGTACTAGGGGAAGACGGAAAGGCTCTCAAAAAAGGCGAGGAGGGCCGTCTGGCCTTCCGCGGACCCTTCGTCATCAAGAGCTTCTATAAAAAAGACCAAAAAGACGACGCAGTCTTCAGGAACGGCTGGTACGTAACCGACACCATCGCCAGGGAAAACAAAGACGGCACCGTCACGATAATAAGGCAGGGATAAAGATGTCAAACGATCATACCGCCGCGATAATCATAATAGGGGACGAGATCCTCTCGGGCCGCACCCAGGACATAAACGCGAACTTCATCGCCGCCAGGCTACACCAACGCGGCGTTCATCTAAAGCGCATCATAACGATCCCAGACGAAATGGACACCATCGTTGGGACCGTCAACGAATACAGAAAAACGTACGACGTAGTCTTCTCCTGCGGCGGCATCGGCGCCACTCCGGACGACCTGACTAGGGAAGCCATGGCCATAGCCTTCGGCACCGAACTTGAAAGAAACAAAGACGCCGAAGCCATGCTCAACGGCTACTACGGAGAGAGGATCAACGATCTGAGGCTCATGATGGCCGACCTCCCCAAAGGCTGTCGCCTCATCCTTAACGAGCTTTCCGGCGCCCCCGGCTTTGTCATGGAAAACGTCTACGTCTTTCCGGGCGTTCCGAAACTGATGCGCAAGATGTTCGACGTGATCGAACCCGAACTCCCAGAGGGAAGCATCGTGACGCTGGAATACCTTTCCCCGATAGGCGAAACGCTTTTCGCCGACCTGATGGAAGAAGCTCAGAAAAAATACCCCGATGTCAAGATCGGCTCCTATCCGGAACTGGACGAAGCGACCAACAAATGGCGCTGTAAATTGACGTTCACTTCCAGCTCGGAAGAGGCGATAGCGCCCTGCCGAGACCAACTGCTATCGGCGATAAACGATAGAGCGAAAGAGAAGTGACGAAGCAAAGTGCGGCGTATGCCCCTAAGCGAACTCACGGAGGACGCTAATCAAGGCCATGCACGCGTAGTCCGTGAGCGAGGGGCATACGCCGCCCTTTGCGACGTCACTGTTCCAATACCAATATCGGGATCTCGGCAGGAATTCCGAGCCTCGTCGGGAAGCCGTTCCAGAGCGAGGCTCCATTGGTGACGAAGACGGCTGTGCCGTCCTCGTTGTAGTAAAGTCCGGAGACTGCGCCACAGTTGAATCTTTCCACGATCTTGTGGAGGCCCCAGACCATGCCGCCGTGGGTGTGGCCGGAAACGAGAAGGGCTACGCCGCGTTCCTTGGCTTCGGGGCGGAAGTTGGGCTTGTGACCCATAAGAATGACGCATAGGCCTTCCGTTCCCTCGAGGGCTTTTCTCATGTTGGGGCTTGTTTCATCGAAGTGGTTGGCAGCGGGATCGGGTACGCCGGCAACGAAGAGCCCTTTCATGATCTCTCTGTTCTCATTTTCCAAAAAGGGAAGGTTCAGCGTTTCAAGGTAAGCTTTCCAGGGAGTCCAGCCGTTGTAGTATTCGTGGTTGCCGGGAACGGCGAAAACGCCCAGAGGTGCCTTGAGTTCCTTTAGCGGCTCCAGCTCTTTTCCAATCTCCTCGACTTCGCCGTCGGCGAAATCTCCGGGGATGAGAATGAGATCTGGTTTGGCGGCCAGAGTGAGGTCGACGATCTTTTTGACCGTCTTCTTTTTCGTGATCCTGTCGGCGTGGATGTCGGCGATAACGGCGGCTCTCAGGCCTTTCGCTTCTTCGGGAAGATTGGGGATGCTGACTTTGTATTCTTTCACATACGGTGCTTTGAGGGCGTTGTAAAGGCCCAGAAGGCCTATCCCGAGGGCGATCGCGGTCAGCACGGCATTTGTGCCGTTAATGGGGAAACGGGCTCCGAAGAGGAAGCAGGGGAGATATATTAGATCCCTTATGAGAAGCAGGAAAAAGAGGATGTAGACGGAGATGTAGAGGACGCCGGAAACTGCGGTGACGAAGCCCGGGACTTTCGGGGCAAAGAACTGCGGACCGCCGATGAGGTGGATGATCTGAAATTTCATGGCCGCCGCTATGACAATAATAATGAGCGGGATCTTGACGGCCCAGCCTGAAGGCATGGGGAAGATAGCCCTTATGATGATGTAGAGGGCGGCCAGCCCGGAAAATATATTGACGGGGAACATAATTCTATTTTAGCTTATTTTTGGAAACGATCACTCGGCGCAGTCGTCGTGCTGCTGGACGAACTCAAGTTCGAAATCCATGGTGTCGAGTTTTTCCAATGTTTTCAAGTATTCTTCGAAGGTGAGGCGGTCAACCAGTTCCGGATAGGACTTGGCTTTGAAGGTCGGGAAGTACTGGCACATGAGGCTCAGTCCGAAGGGGACCTTGCCTGTGTCGTCGGCGAACTCTTCTTTGAGTTTGTCCAGGACGGAAAGAGAATTGTCCACGGCTCCCGGGAGGACGAGATGCCTGACGATCATGCCTTTAGTCATGTAGCCGTCTTCGTCGTACTCGAAGTTTTTTGTCTGCCGCCACATTTCCTTTAGCGCGATGAGGTTTTTTTCAGGGTAGTCGGGAGCGGCGGAATATTTGGCGGCTAGAGCGTGATCCTGGTATTTGGCGTCAGGGAGATAGATGTCGACTATGCCTTCCAGGGCTTTTAAGACTTCCATGTCCTCGTAGCCTCCGCAGTTGTAGAGGAGGGGAAGCGTCAGGCCGTTTTCCCTGGCTATGAGGAGGGCTTTCAGGGCAGGCAGTATCTGCGGGGTGGGAGTGACGAAGTTGATGTTTTTGGCGCCTCTCTGCTGGAGCTTCAGCATCTCCTCGGCCAGCTCCTCAACTGTCATGTATCTGCCGTTGCCGTTGTGGCTGAAGGCGAAGTTCTGGCAGTAGACGCAGCGGAGGTTGCAGCCGGAAAAGAAGACCGTGCCGGAGCCTTTGGCGGGGACGTCTTCCTTGAGGCCGGTGCCGGAAAGGGGAGGCTCCTCGCCGAAATGGAGGTTGCAGCAGAAAACTTTCAGGCGGTCGTCGAGATCACAGACGCCGAGTTCGCCCTTATCTCTTTTCGCGCCGCAGTGCCTGGGGCAGAGCTTGCAGGGGGAGGAGAGCTCTTCTATTTTCGCTATCGCGTTTTTTAAGCGGTCAGTCGCGGTCATTATAGGCGTACTGTTTCCTGGAGATCCAGTCGGAACCCTTGGGCGTCAGAAGGAGGACGTCGATGGGGCCGCCCACGTTCTTGGAGCGCATCTGGAAGCGCTGCATGCTGGCGGTGATGTCCACGGCGGTCTCGCAGAAATCTATGGCGTCGATAAGAGGCATTACTTCCCAGCCGATCGCGTAATTGGGAAGCTCGGTCATCGGGACCTTGCCGTCCTTGTCGGGCTGGCCGCTCGGTATGAGAGCCCTGGACTGCAGAAGGCGCGACATGATGTCGCCCTGGCCGCCGAAACTTGTGCCGTAGATTATGTCGCCGGTGCGTTCGTTGGTGTTGAGGCGCTGGATGATGTTGTGCGAAACCTGGCAGTGGTAGACGTGCGGAACGGATATGCCGTTTTCCAGGGCGTAGCCGGCGACATGGAAACTTGTGTTGGCTTTGGGATAGCGGGAGCTCATGAAGCGCATCAGGTTGCTGACGACGTCCATTATTCCGTCGCCCTGGTTGTTGGCTTCCTCCTCAAAGAGACGAATGGCATAGCTTATGGGCTTGCCGTCCATGATAGTGTCGCCGAAGCAGCTGATGCCGATCCCCTGGTTCTCCAGGAAAAATATCTTGTCGCAATTATCGGAGACGACTATTTCCACTTCGGGAAGATCCCCGCTTTTTCCTCTGGCGACCTGACGGCTGTCGGCGGCCATGACTATTCCTTCCGGAACGTAAGTGGTTATGACGAATGACATGTTCTTTAGCTAAGTTTCAGGGTTATTCTGGTGCGCAGGGCCTGCAGTTTCAGCCAGCGCAGAATGGGGCTGCCGGTATGGGATTCGGACTTGAGGTCTCTCAGCATCAGTTCCGGAACGATGGCGCGGAAGTCCTTGCCTTCGTAGAGGACGCTGTAGATGGCCGAAGTGAGCGGCATGCTGATGTTGTATCTTTTGGCGAGCTTGTAGACGCACTCCGCGTTGCGATACCCTTCCACCACGCCGGCTGAAGCCTTGAGGGCTTCCTCGACGCTCATGCCTTTCACGAGGTTCATGCCGAAGGTGTAGTTGCGGCCCTGGTTGCAGGTCGTCATAAGGTCGCCGATGCCGGCCAACCCGATGAAGGATTCGACCTGGGCGCCCATGGCGACGCCGAAGCGCATCATTTCGACAAGGCCTCTCGTCACGAGGGCGGACTTGGTGTTCGTGCCGAATTCCATTCCGTCCACGGCTCCGGCCGCGATCGCTATGATGTTCTTCAAAGTTCCGCAGAGCTCGACGCCTATGATGTCGCTGTTGGTATAGACTCTCAGATGCTCGTTGGAGAAGATCTGCTGGACGAAGGTGGCGAGCTGGGGTATCTTGCTGGCGACGGTCACGGCGGCGGGCATTTTCCTGGCGACCTGGGCGGCGTGGCTGGGACCGGAAAGGCAGGAGACGTGCTTGCACTTCGTCTCTTCCTCGATTATCTCGCTCATCCTCTTCAGGAAGATCCCGTCCGTCTCAATGCCTTTGGCTACGGTGACGATGGGGTAGGGCTCCTTCATTGCTTCCCCGAGCTTGCGGGAGACGTCGCGCATGAATTGGGAGGGGGAAGCCATGACAAGGAGTCTGGCGTCCTTTACGGCCTCTTCCAGGCTGTTGGTGAATTCCAGCGATTCCGGCAGTGGGATGCCGGGCAGGAACTTGTAGTTCATGCGTTCCTTTTTCATTTCGCTGGTGTACTCCGGGAAGGCGCCCCAGAGCATGACGCGGTAGCCGTTTTCCAGAAGCGTCAGCGCGATGGCTGTTCCCCAGGCGCCGTCGCCGATGACGGAGATCTTCATGCCGGGAGCTGGTTTGGTGTAATCGATCATAGTTTTGGCTTTTTTATTTTGCGGAATAGGAGACGCTGCAGCCGGGCGACTCCCATAGTGTTACGCTTTCGACAACGATGTCATCCCTCAATTCCTTGATCCTTAGGCTTAGGGAATCGTGGATCCATTTCGCGACGAGCTCGCAAGTGGCGGCGTCTTTGGGAAAGAAGCCGGTCTCGTTGAGGAAAGTGTGATCAAGTTTTTTTACGATTATTTCTTCTATCATGCACTTAACAGCCTCGA
Source organism: bacterium (assembly GCA_017650925.1). GTDB lineage: Bacteria > Auribacterota > UBA3054 > UBA3054 > UBA3054 > UBA3054. Next base: position 9,387 of record JAGCDY010000132.1, on the reverse strand, counting down.
AGTCAGCCACCATGCCGAAGCGGTCGAGCGTTTCGGCCGCGAGCACCGTTTCCAACTGCCAGTTGTGGCCGTGGACGTTTTCGACTCTGCCGCCTGGAAGCGTCACCGCGTGCGCCGCGCTGAAATTTGATCTGACTTTTAGCTTGAACATGATTTATTTTTTCGCGGCAAAGAGGTTCAGCTTTCCGCCCGCCAATATCGTTTCGATGTCTTTTTTTGTCAGGGCGTGGGAGAGGATCACCTTCGATCCGTCCTCAGTTTCCGCGGTCAGGTCCTGCCCTTCCTTGAGCTGGGACCTCACGTTCCTTATGGAGACGTGTTCGCAGTTCTTAAGTTTCTCAAGGCCTTCCGCGCTGACGGTGAGGGGCAGGATCCCGAAGTTTATGAGGTTGGCGGTGTGGATCCTTTCGAAGGAGAGGGCGATCACCGCTTTGACGCCAAGGTACATCGGGCAGATGGCCGCGTGCTCCCTGGAGCTGCCCTGGCCGTAGGAAAGTCCCGCCAGGATTATTCCGTGGCGTGAGGAATCCTTGACCTTGAGGGCCCTTTCGTAGAAGGTTTCCTTTCCTTCTTCGTTGAAGCAGTTGAAGACGTACTTCGCGTACTCCTTGATGTTTGATCTGAACTTCATGAAAGCGCCGGCCGGCATGATATGGTCGGTCGTTATTTTGTCGCCGAGCTTTATCAATATGTCGCCTTCAATGTTTTCCGGCAGGGGAGAGTTCTTGGGAGGTTCGCCTATGGTCGAGGCTCTCCTTATTTCGGGCTTTCTTCTTGGAGGGGGAACTATGAGCCAGTCGTCATGGTCGTAGCGTTCCGGCTCCTCGATCTTGGGATACTTGATGACGTCCTGCTTCCTGGGGTCCACCAGTTCGCCGCAGATGGCCGCCATGACGGCGGTCTCGGGACTGGCCAGGAAGACCGTGTCGTTCGGCGTTCCCGTGCGCCCGGAGAAATTGCGGTTGAAGGTCCTGACGCTGACCGTGCCTTCGGCGGGGGAGAGTCCCTGGCCGATGCAGGGTCCGCAGGCGGATTCCAATATCCTCGCGCCGGCCGTCAGGAAAGTTGAAAGCGAGCCGTCGCGGTCTATCATCTGCATCACCTGCCTGCTTCCCGGAGCCACCAGGAAACTCACGTCCGGATGGACCCTGCGCCCGCGCAGAAGGGCGGCCGCCAGGGTGAGGTCGCGGTAGGAGGAATTGGTGCAGGAGCCTATTATCACCTGGTGCACTTTCGTCCCTTCGACTTCCCCTATGGTTTTTACGTTGTCCGGGGAGGGGGACTGGGCGACCAAAGGTTCCAGTTTGGTCAGATCGATCTCTATTATCCTGTCGTAGGAGGCGTCCTGGTCGGATAGGATCTCCTGAAAATCTTTGGCTCTTCCCTGCGCTTCTAAAAATTCCAGGGTGCGGTCGTCGGAGGGGAAGACGCTGGTCGTAACGCCCAGTTCGGCGCCCATGTTGGTGATCGTCGCCCTTTGCGGAACGGAAAGGCTGGCCACGCCGGGACCGAAGTATTCCACCACGCAGCCGACGTTGCCTTTGGTGGTCAGTATGGAGAGAAGTTTGAGTATGACGTCCTTGGCCGCCACCCATTTCGGCAAACTGCCGGTGAGCTTTACGCCGATCACTTTCGGCCATTTTATGGTGAAAGGTTCGCCGCCCATGGCGAGCGCGACGTCGAGACCGCCCGCGCCTATGGCGAGCATCCCGAGGCCGCCGCCGGTGGGCGTGTGGGAATCGGAGCCCAGAAGCGTTTTGCCGGGCTTGCCGAAGCGCTCAAGATGCACCTGGTGGCAGATCCCGTTCCCGGGGAGCGAGCACTTGATCCCGAACCTTCCCGCGACCGACCTCAAATAGAGATGGTCGTTCATGTTGTTTGGGCCCATCTGCGCCGTGTTGTGGTCGATGTAGGAAACGGAGAGCTCGGTCTCGACTTTCTCCTTGCCGAGAGCCTCGAACTCAAGGTAGGCCATCGTGCCCGTGGCGTCCTGGGTCAGGGTCTGGTCGATCCTTATGGCTACGGGGGCGCCGGGCGTTTTTTCGCCGGATACGACGTGCCCGGAAAGTATTTTTTCAGTAACGTTCATATTCTTTGTGATATATGGGAAATCAATCTTATTATTATAGCAATTTTCACCTTCGGCTCGCACCGCGCGGCGAAGCGTCCTTGTTCTTTCCGTTCCCGGTTTGGAATTTGAGCCGAATACTGGTATAATAAACAAATATGTTAAGTTATTTGTTCAGCAATGAAAAAGTGCGCCTGAAGTGGAGCGATGTTCTGATAACCTTGCTCTTTTTCGTTTTCGGGCTTTTCGTCTTTACCCAGATGTACCGCATCCAGGTCGACATGTTCTGGCATTTGCGGTCCATGACTATCGTCATTTTCGACAAGTGCAAGCTTTTCAGGCTGAACTACGATACCCTGACGAGACTGGGTCTGTACTTCCTGGGGTTCCTGACCAGAAAAGGCTCCTCCGTCGGATATGTTTGCTTCCTTTCCCTGATGCTGGCTCTGAAGTACGTGGTCATAAGAGCCATCACTATCGACTATTTCTCACGGCAGGACAGGGCGGAGCGCGCGGAATTTCCCATAGTGCGCTCGGCTATTGTGTTTTTGTGCCTGGGGGGCCACATCATCGCCTTCCCTCAGCTCGCTTCCGGCTACTGGCAGGCTGATGTTCTGAGGCTCAACGTCTGGCACAACCCCACCACCGTGGCGGTCATGCCCTTCGCATTGCTGCTCTTCTATTTCGGGTTTCTGACCCTGAAGGAGAGGACGCTTAAGAATTTCCTGATCCTGGCGGCGGTGGCGGTGCTGAATTTCTTCACCAAGCCTAGTTACATCCTGGCTTGGGTCCCGTCGATCTTCCTTTTCTTCGCCTTCATAAAGATCGACGACGAAAACAATTTTTCGCTGAACTTCAGCATAAAGAGGATTTTGATAGCCTGCGCGGTGGCTGTTCCAGCTCTGGCCGGCATCTTTTTAATGAAGTACGTCACAAAGAGCGTCAAGGAGGGCGTCATCTTCTCCCTTCCCTTCGCCGTCCAGAGTCACCTTATGCACATAGACTTCCCGCGCATCCTCAATTTCATGGCGGAGCGCCTTCTGGGCAGAAGTTTCGACGCTATCTCCGGCTGCTGGCAGACCTTCTGGTATTTCCTTTTCTACAAGCCTTTGACTTTGCTTTGCGGGCTGGCTTTCCCCATATCCGTCTTCTTCGTTTCCAAAAAGAAAAAGGACGGGCTTCTTCTTTTCGCCTGGCTGACGCTTGCAGTCTCTTTCGCCATCGGCTACACTCTCAGCCAAGGCGGCGATCACCGCACTCATCTCAATTTCACCTGGCAGATCCCGGTGGCTGTCTCGACGCTCTTTTTAGCTTCCCTTTTCAACTTCTTCTCAGATGACGAGCGCTTCGAAAAACTTAACTGGCCGGCGGCGATCACTGTCGGGCTTTTCCTTCTTCACGCTTACTCGGGGCTTCTGTACCTGCAGCGTATGATCTTCACCTGGAGCTGGAGGTAAGGAAATGAAAAAATTGCTTGTTCTTCTCTTGGGCATCGCGGTCATCTACGCCGCCTATGTTTTCTTTTACCGCCCCAATCTGCTCATCAACGGCAAGTTCTCAAGAGATATCGCCGGCTGGCAGTTCGCAAAGAAGGGCGATGCCGAGCGCGTTTCGCCGGAAAACGAAGGAGAATTCGCCTACCTGGCCCTGGCCCCGGGAGGGGAGATGTGCCAGTTCTTCCTCTCAGGCATAGCCGCCGGCGAGGTCTGCGAAGCCAGTTTCAAATGCCGGACAGCCAAACCCAACGGCCGCCTGACCTTCAGGCTGGACAGTCACACTTACGCTCTAATTTCAGTCACCAATTCCGACTGGCGGACCGTGAGGTTCCTCTTCCCGGCCTTCGATTATGCCGACAGGCGCTCCTTCAGGCTGGTGGCGGGGAAAAATTCCCCTGTGGACGTGGCGGACGTTTCCTTTCGCCGCGCCGTGCCTTTCCACAAAGCCAGGCTGACCATGCTGGAGGGCGAACTCGTCACCAACCTGGTAACGAACGGCGATTTTATGGACGGCACTCTGGGCTGGGAATCCCCTGATGAGAATGACCTTCATGTGTTCGACAAACGCGGCGTGCCCACTCTCATGTTCGAACAGAGCAGCAACGTCGTTCTGACAGCTTCCCAGACCGTCCAGGTAAAAAAGGGCGTTCCCTACATCGTAAGCGGCTACGCCCTGATGGACGACAACAGAATGGCGAACCGTGTCGCCAACATCCGCGTTTCCTACAACGATGACAGATACCGCAGCAACGATCTGAAGTTTTCCAGCCCCAACCGGGGCATCTGGATCCGAGGATCGCTCAGGATACTTCCCAAGGCCGACTGCAAGCTGACCATAACTTTGCGCTGCGAGCACAGCAGAGGAAAAGCACCCGGCAAGGTCTACTTCAACGGCATCAGGGTCTCTCCGGCCGACGAGGTAATTTCTTCCGAACCGCCAGCAAAATGATCATGCCCGATCTCTTTGCCATAATCCCGGCCTACGAGCCCTTGCCGGAACTGCCGGACCTCATAAAAGAGATCGTAAAGATCCCTCTTTTGAAAGGCGTGGTGGTCGTCGACGACGGCTCCCGAAAAGAGGGGACGCGGGAGACCTTCGCGAAAATAAAAGGGATCGACCGCTGCACCCTTCTCGTTCATTCCCAGAACAAGGGCAAAGGCGCTTCTATGAAGACGGCCTTCCGCCACCTGATGGAAACGGAAAAGGATCTTCTGGGCGCCGTGACGGTCGACGCGGACGGCCAGCATCTTCCCTGCGACATCGAGAAAGTTCTCAGGGCTTTCCTGGAAAATCCCGAAGACTACGTCCTGGGCGTCAGGGATTTCAAATCGCTTTCCGTGAAGATCCCCTGGCGCAGCCGTTTTGGCAACAACCTGACCGAAAAAGTCTTCAAGTTTTTCACCGGCACTCCTCTTCAGGACACGCAGACGGGTTTGAGAGTCTATCCAAAGGACTTCATGAAAGAGGCTCTCCTCATAAAGCCCGACCGCTACGAATTCGAGCTGGAGGCTCTGCTGCGTTACTACCGCTGCGGCTTTGGCAAGATGCGTCAGGTTCCTATAACCACCGTTTACGAGGAGAACAATCCCAGCTCGCACTTCAATCCCATAAAGGACTCCATCAGGATCTACGCCATCTTTTTAAAATTCATCGGCGCGTCGATCATCAGCTGCCTGGTGGACAACGTCGTGTTCGCGGCGATGATCCTAGCTCTGGAAAGGGACAGGCTCATTTTAGGCTACACCTCCGTGCTTTGGAGTTTGCTTACCGCCAGGATCATAAGCTGCACCGTCAACTTTATCCTGGACAAAGAAGCCGTTTTTAATTCCAGGGGACACTGGCTGAGGCAGTCTCTGCTTTTCTTCCTTTTAGCCATATTCCTCTTCGTCTCCTCCTATTTCGGCATAAGGGGATTGGAACGCTTCGGCATACATCCCATAATAGCCAAGCTCATCGTGGAAGGATTGCTCTTCCTTATCAGCTTCGCTGTCCAAAACTCCCTGATTTTCCGTTCGCGGGGCGTTTTTGGTAAAATATCAAACAATAATTCTTAAGTCTAACCCTAACCTCAAACTGCTATGACGAAAAAAGCTTTGGTCTCCGGCATCACCGGTCAGGACGGCTCGTATCTGGCTGAGCTGTTGCTCAGCAAGGGCTATGAAGTGTACGGCATCATCCGCCGTTCCTCCTCTTTCAACACCAAGCGCATTGAGCACATCTATCACGATCCGAAGCTCAAACTGGAATACGGCGATCTCACCGACGCCACGCGTTTGAGAGAACTGGTCTTGGACATCAAGCCTGACGAAGTTTACAACCTGGGCGCGCAGAGCCATGTCCGCGTTTCCTTCGACGAGCCTGTCTACACCGTTGACACGGTGGCCATGGGCTGCCTGAACCTTCTGGAAGCCATCAGGCGTCTCGACAACAAGCCCCGCTTCTATCAGGCCTCGAGCAGCGAGATGTACGGCCTGGTCCAGGAGACTCCGCAGAAAGAGACGACGCCTTTCCATCCCAGGAGCCCCTATTCCTGCGCCAAAGTATTCGCCTTCTGGCAGACCGTCAACTACCGCGAGTCCTACGACCTCTTCGGCTGCAACGGCATTCTTTTCAACCACGAGTCCCCGAGAAGAGGCGAGACTTTCGTGACGAGAAAGATTACGAGAGCCGCCGGCCGCATCAAGATGGGGCTGCAGGACAAGCTCTATCTGGGCAACCTGGACGCCAAGCGCGACTGGGGCTTCGCCGGCGACTACGTCGAGGCCAGGTGGCTGATGCTCCAGCAGGACAAGCCGGACGATTACGTCGTCGCCACGGGCGAAACGCACTCCGTCAGAGAATTTTTGGACGAGGTCTTCGGCTGCCTCGACCTCGACTGGCACAAATACGTTGAGATCGATCCCCGCTACTTCCGTCCCGCGGAAGTTGACCTTCTGCTGGGCGACAGCACCAAGGCTAGAAAAGTCCTCAACTGGGAGCCCAAGACGACTTTTAAGGCGCTTGCCAAGATGATGACCGAGGCCGACCTTGAACTGGCTAAAGACGAAGCCGTCCTCAAAGCCCACCGCTGATAAAAAATATGACCCTCAAGACCCACGCATTACTGGCGACGGTCGCGACAGTGGCGATCATCGCGCTGATTCATTTCCGCTCCAACAGAAGCGACGATTCCAGGTTGAAATCGGTCATGGAGAAGACAAAGGATCTGCAGACGGCGGTGACGGCCGCTCCCGTTGCGAAGACCGAGAAGCCCAAGGCGGAAGTTCCTAAGACGGAGATCCCCGAGGAGGAAAAGCCGGTGGTCGATGTTCCCGCACAGCCGGCTGCTGAAAAGCCAAAGGTCGTGGCTAAAGCGGACGATTTGGATAAGCCTTCGGAAAAACCGTCTGAAGAGGATTCTCAGCCGGTCAATGACGATTATCTAATGGACAGCAACGCAGTCATGAACGGCAGCTTCAAGGATGGTCTGGCAAACTGGCGGTACTGGCGTCTTGACGAAGAGAAAGGCAAGAAGTTTGTCAAAACAGGCGCTTACGGTTTATCTTTGGAAGGACAGCCCAACACTCTGATGGGCGTTGCCCAGACTGTCAAGGTAACTCCGGGAACGGTATACCGCCTGAGCGCCAAAGTCCGTTCCACCGAGACTTCGGAAGGGAAGAGCTATCTCGGCGCGAGACTGGCGCTGAACGCTCCAGATCAGAAAGAACAGCAGGTGGTCTGGCTTTACAACAACAAGAATTGGGAGGAGAAGGAGGTAGTCTTCACGAACGATTATTCCGGACTGGCGACGCTCTTTTTCCATACCGGCTACACTACTAACAAGGCCGATTGCGTAGTCAAAGAGATTGCTCTTGTCCCTGAAAATCCCTATCCAAGCAAAAATATCTGCTCGTCCAACGGTGATTTTAAAGAAGGAACAAAGGGCTGGAACTTCTGGCAGATAACGGAAGCGGAGGCCAGCAACCTCATAACCAGAGTTTCCGAGGGCGACTCAAGCCACATCGTTATCAACGGGCTGCCGGGAAAACGTCTCATGGGCATGGCCCAGGCTGTCAACGTTGTTTCGGGGACTGTCTATAAGCTCAGCGCGAAAGTTAAAAGCCAGGACAAATCTAAGCTTTTGGGCGCGAGGGTGGCGCTTTACGCTCCCAACCAGAAGGAGCGCCAGCTTTTGTGGCCCTACGGCACCAAGGATTGGGAAGAGCAGACCCTTGTTTTCACGAACTCCTTTTCCGGCGCGGCCACGCTATATTTCCATACCGGTTACACGACCAATTCGTGCACGGCGCTGTTTAAAGATCTTTCCCTCATAAAGAGGAGATGAGCCAAGGGCTTTATTTATGCGTCATATCCGTACATCGATAATACTGGTCATATGGGCCGTTCCTTTCTGCGCGCTGCTCTTTCTGCTCTTCTCCAAGAGCTACGTTTCCGAACTGAAAGATTCCCTCTATGTAGTGGCCAATGAGAGCGTTGAACTGGAACTGGAAGTTGCCGACGGCAACTTCAGGTCCAATCTGCTTGTCAACCGCAAGACGAAGGAGAAACTGTATCTGAGCGGGGAAGAGTTTTCCCTGAAGGCAGGATTAAAATCTAAGCTGGGCTGGTTCGAAGTCAATGGGAAATCCCGGTTCGGCCTGAAACCGCCCCACGTCATAACTCCCGACAAGTGCCAGCCCGTGGAGATAAGTAAGGGGAAGGGGAAGACGAGCTTTCTGCTTTATTATCCCGGCTTGAAGCTTTCCATCCTGCTGAACTACTACTTTTTGAAAGGCGAAGTCTTCATCCACCGCGATCTTGAGGTGGTAAATTTGGGTGAAGACGAGATCGTCATTGAGGACGCTCAACTTGGCAACTGGGTCGTCGCCGGCAGCGTGACCGCCGGCGGAAAGGGCTTGCCTGTCTTTGTCGACGACCTTTGGTCCTTCAGCGGCGAAACGCCGTGGTTCGATTCCAAAGGAGAAGGGAACACCGTGACTTTGCTCCAGCATCCTTCGGCTTTCCTCCAAAAGAATGAAAAATGGACGTCCGACCGTTCCCTCATCGGCGGAGGCGTCAAGGGCGCCAGGAAAGTTCTCGCGGACTACATAAGGAGCGTTGCCCTTCCGCCTGAATTCGTGACGGTCTACAACACCTGGTGCGATTATCGCGAGGACACTCTTACCACGGAGCACACCGCCGACGCTTTCTTGAAATTGTGCAACGGTCTCAGGACATTCGGAGCTTCCATAGATTACTGCGTGGTGGACGACGGCTGGTTCAAGAAGGAAACGGTCTACGAAACGAACGCAAGCCGCTTCCCGGAAGGCCTGTCGGAGGTTTCCGGACTCATCACGCCTTACGGTTCCGGGCTTGGCCTCTGGCTTTCCTATTCCTCCAGGATGTGCGATCTGAAGGCCCTGGACGAAGCAGGCTACGAGCTTGCCAACAATTACTACGTCTGTCTGAGCGGGCCGAAATACAACCACGATCTGAGAGAGGCGATCAAAAGCAGAATAACGGTCGACGAGGTGAAGTGCTTCAAGCATGACTTCAACTACTTCCACTGCGGCCGCCCGGGACACGGGCATCTGTATTCCGAAGAGCAGAGCACGGAAGCAAATATGCGCGAAACGGCCGCCCTCTTGGATATGGAAAGATCGCTATGCCCCGAGATCCACCAGAGCATAACGACGGGCATCAACCACAGCCCGTGGTGGCTTAAGCACGCCAGGATCCTCTTCATGGGCGGCAAGGACAAGGATTACGATTTCACATATCCCGTAACGAGCCGCTCCCAGGCCGAGATGAGATACCGCGACGGCTTCCTTTTCAAACTGATG
>JAGCDY010000131.1 GCA_017650925.1 bacterium | reverse complement strand
CGCGCGAAATACGGCGAGCTGCACAGCTTCAACGCCCGCGCGATCGTGGTCTGCGCCGGCAACGCCAACACCAACGACGCTCCCGAGAACGCTGCCGCTGGCATAAAGGCTCTTATTGAGTCGATCCGCGAGCGCCAGAAGACCGCCAGGATCGTGCTGACGCCGATACTGCCTCTTGGCAGGGATAAGGAATCGCTTCTGAGAAAGTGGAGCGAAGAGGTCAACGCCCTCATAAGCGACATCAAGATGACGGGCTTTTATGTGGTGGATCCCGCGGAAGTTCTCCTGGACGAGAGCGGAAATCTTCCCGAGAACTTCTCCGCGGACGGCGTGACTCTGACCAAGGAAGGCTACGACGCCTGGGGCGACCAGCTGAAACAATGGGCCAATTCCTACCTTTGATCGAGAGAGTAACCTGAAATAAAAGAGAGCAGATAAAATGAAAAAAAGCATATTGATCCTGACGCTTCTTGTGGCGGCCGTCTCGACTTTCGGCTCGATCCGGGCCATCACCCCGGTGCCCCAGAGCGAAAGCGCGTCTTCCTGGTGGTATCAGCGTTTCCTCTATGACAAGGAATACGTGAAAGAGAACGAAGTGCCCTTCATGTTCGTCGGCGACTCCATCACCGAGCTTTGGATGGTGGACGGCAGGGGACTGAGCGTTCTGAACAAATATTTCAAGAAAGATCCTTACAACGCCCTGGTGGCCGGCTACAGCGCCGACAGGACGGAGCACGTCATCTGGAGAATGGAGAACGGCGAGCTGGACGGACACAAGCCGAAAGTCATCTGCCTGATGATCGGCACCAACAACACCTGGCACTACGACGAAAGCCAGGAAGCGCCCTGCGACACCGTATTGGGCATCCGCTCCTGCATCGACACCATAAAAAGAAAATCTCCCAAGACCAAGATATTCCTCTTCGCCATCCTGCCTTGCGGCAGATCCGGCAGCGATCCCAGAAGGGCGAGGAACGCCGTGGTCAACGACGCCATGCGCGAGCTTTGCGACGGCGAGAGCGTGGTCTTCTGCGAGATCAACAACCAGGTCATGGACTGCAACGGCTACTATGGCGAGGACGTTTCCTACGACGGCGTGCACCTGAGCACCCCGGGCTACACCATCTGGGCCAAGAACCTCCTGAAACTGCTGGATCCGATCTTCAATCCCGACGATACGCCGGAATATTCCCGCCCGCTTTCCAAGGCCGGCGAGGACTGGTGGCTGGAGCGCCTCTACGAGACGCGCTGCGCCACCGTGAGCGTCGTTAGTTCGCGCCCGAGCCTGGTCTTCTTCGGCGACGAGCTGGCCCAGGGCTGGGAAGATCAGGGCCAGGAAGCCGTGCAGGAATATTTCTCCCGCCGCAAGATCGTGAACCTCGGCTTCGAGGGCGACGCGATCGCTCAGATGCTCTGGCGCGCCAAATTCGCCAATTTCTCCAACATGAAAACCTACAATCTCGTCATCCAGGCCGGCTTGATCGATTCCGAACTTTCGAGCGAGGAATTCCTGGACGCTTTCTCCGCGCTCTTCGCGGAAGCCAGGGAAGCCCAGCCTCTGGCCAGGACCATCGTCATGGGCCTTCCGCCCAGAGGCCGCAATCCCGACGACCCCGCCCGCGCCAGGATCGCGGCCATCAACGAGGGCCTGAAGGAATACGCCGATGGCGAAAACGTTTTCTATTTGGACTGCAACGACGAGCTCCTGGACGAGAGGGGCGTGTTGCCGGAGGAAATTTCCCCCGACCAGATCCACTTCACCGCCGAGGCTTACAAGATCTGGGCCAAGGCGCTTGCTCCCATTTTGAGATGACTTTATGAAATTTAGCAACGGATTGTTTATTATGCTGACAGCTCTTTCCTCCTTCGCCGGGGACATCCTTTTCACCACGCCCACGACGCGAAGCACCGACAGCAATTTCTGGTGGAACGTGAGGCGCGAGGCCAAGCAGCGCGAGATCAAGGAAAGAGGCGACTTCAAGGTCGCTTTTTACGGGGACTCCATCACTCAGCAGTGGGAGGAGGACGGCCACGGGCTCAAGATCTGGCAGAAATATTTCGCCGACGGCCCCTACAAAGCCATCGAGTTCGGCTACGGCGGCGACAGCACCCACCATTTGCTCTGGAGGCTTGACAACGGCGAGATGACCGGCTTGGAGCCGGACGTGGTGGTCATCCAGATCGGCACGAACAACAGCTGGAACCAGCCGGAGTATCCGCCCATGGACACGGTCCTGGGCGTCAAGGCCGTGCTGGACAAGCTAAGGTCCCGCTTCTACATCTCCAGGATAATCCTCTGCGCCATTCCGCCCTGCGGCGAGAAGAAAGACGATCCCCGCAGAATAAAGAACGACGCCATCAATGCCGAGATGATCAAGATGTGCGACCATCACACCGTCTTCTGGTGCGACTGGGCCAAGGATTTCGTCAACGAGGACGGCGTCCTGGACAGAAGGCTGATGCCGGACTTCGTCCATCCCAACGAGCTAGGTTTCCAGAAGTGGTTCGAGGGATTGAAGCCTATGCTGGACTGGATGCTCTATATTGACGGTCCGCCGGAAGCCTACTATCCCCAGACGAAGAGCGAGCAGGGCTGGTGGATGCAAAGGATGCGGGAAAGACGCACGCAGATCCTCCAAAAGGAAGATCATAAATTCGACCTGGTCATGTGCGGCGACTCCATAACGCACATGTGGGAATGGGACAGCAACGGGAAGACCGTTGCCGACGAATTCTTCTCCGGCCTCTCCGTTTTGAACAACGGCTACGGCGGCGACTGGACGCAGAACCAGCTCTGGCGCGCCCAGAACGGCGAACTTGACAACTACGAGGCGAAGGTCATAACGCTGCTTATCGGCACCAACAACCACAAGGCCAAAAAGGAAGATGTGGCGGAAGGCATAAGATTGATCCTCCAGGAAATGAGGAAGCGCCAGCCCAAGGCCAAGATCATTCTGCACGCCATCTTCCCCTGCAACGAGAAGCCCGACGATCCCATCAGAGTAAAGAACGACGAGACAAACGAGCTGATCAAAAAGTTCGCGGACGGGGAGAACATCATCTGGTTCGACATCAGAAAAGAGCTGATGAACGAAGACGGGACCATCAGCAAGGAAATGTTCCCGGATTTCCTGCATCCCTCTCCCAAGGGCTACCGCGTCTGGGCGGAAGCTTTGAAACCATATCTTGAAAAATACTGCAAGGAGTGACCATGAAAAAATTATCCGCTTTTATTTTCACTCTGTTTTTGGCGTCCATGACTTTCGCCATGGGCCTCATGCCGGCCATGACGGCAGCTCCCCAGAGCACGGATTCCAATTACTGGTGGTGCACGAAGCACAACGCCAAGCTCAACGAAATAAAGGAGCGCGGCGACGCGCTGGTCGCTTTCTACGGCGACTCCATCACCGAATTGTGGGAGTGGCAGGACCGCGGAGGATCCATCTGGAACGAACAGTTTGTCAAAGGCCCCTACAAAGGCATATGCTTTGGCTACAGCGCCGACTGCACGCAGCACCTGCTGTGGAGGCTTGAGAACGGCGAGATGGAAGGTCTGGATCCCAAGGTGGTCGTATTGCAGATCGGCACCAACAACAGCTGGCTGCATCCGGAATATCCCGCCGCCGACACGATCTTTGCCATCACGGCTATCCTGCAGAAGATCAGGAACGGCTTCCCCAAAGCGAAAGTCATCATGTGCCCGATCCCGCCCTGCGGCGAACTGCCTGAGGATCCGAGGAGAATAAAGAACAACATCGTCAACAAAGAGATCGCGAAATTCACGGACGGCAGGGAAGTCTTTTGGCTCGACTGGTCGTATCCTCTCCTCAAACCGGACGGCAAAGTTGACCAGACGCTTTTCTACGACTTTGTCCATCCCACCAAGGAAGGGTATGAGAAATGGTTCCGGGCCCTGAAGCCGCTCCTCGACGAATTCCTCGTTCCCGAAAAGGAAAAGGACCCGGAAGCCATAACTCCTGCCGCAAAGCTTGAGGAAGAGTGGTGGAGGAAGCGCCTCTTCGATCACAGGGTCAAGATCTGCTCCAGTACCAACAAAGTTTTCAATCTGGTCTTGTGCGGAGACTCCATAACCCACAATTGGGAAGGCTGGGGCAAACCGGTCTTCGAGGAATATTTCTCCGGTATACAAACTTTGAATTGCGGCTACGGCGGCGACAAGACTCAGCATCTGCTCTGGAGACTGCAGAACGGCGAACTGGACGGCTACACGGCCAAGAACGTGGCCGTCATGATCGGCACCAACAACGTCGAGGATCCCGCCGAGGACGTGGCGGCCGCCATTAAAGCCTGCCTTGAAACGATAAAGAAAAAACAGCCGGAAGCCAGGATCCTTCTCATGCCGATCTTCCCCAGGGACAAGGAACCCACGAATGAGAGAAGGGTGAAGAACGGACGTGTCAACGAGATCATAAAGAAATACGCCGACGGCGAAAAGGTCGTCTGGCTCGACTTCAACGAAAAGCTCATGGAGGAAGACGGAACGCTCTCCGAATCCGTGTTCCCCGATTTCCTGCATCCCAACGAAAAGGGCTACCGCGTCTGGGCGGAAGCCGTGAAACCTTTTATTGAAAACTAATAATTCCAACAATGGAGAAAAGGATATGAGAAAATTGGTTTTATTATCCCTGATCCTGGGCTGCGTCCAGCTTTTCGCCACGCCGCCCACCTCCTGCGATCCTGTCATCCACAACTACTCCGGATGGATGGAACGCCATAATTCCAAGCTTGCGCTCATCAAGCGCTACGGCTCCACCGTGCAGATCGGCTTCTTCGGCGACAGCATCACCCACTTTTTCGAAGAGACCGGCGCGGTCGTCTGGAGACAGTACTTCGAAGGCACCCCGTACCGCGCCATCGACTTCGGCTACGGCGGCGACATGACCGAGCACGTCCTGTGGCGCATGGAAAACGGCGAGCTGGACGGCTACAAGGCCAAGGCGCTCGTTCTGATGATCGGCACCAACAACGCCGGCGCCAGAAGCCTCTATCTCGAACCGGCCGGCGACACGGTTCTGGGCATTTCGAAATGCATCGACCTCATGAAGGAGAAGCAGCCTCAGGCGGTCATCATCCTCTGCTCTATCACGCCCCGCGGGACCGACGACAGCGACATCTACAGGAAGCGCAATGACGTCGTCAACAAGGAGATCGTGAAGCTTTGCGACGGCAAGCAGGTCATATGGTGCGACTGGGGCAACCAGATGCTGGAGCCGGACGGCACGCTGCCAGTGGCGATGTGCTCCACCGACTATCTGCACCCCACAGTCAAGGGCTACAGAGTCTGGGTCAAGAACCTTCTGCCCCTTTTGGCCAACATCATAGACAACCCGAATCCGAATTTCTGCGTGGCTCCGGTGGTGCGCCAGGACAAAGACTGGTGGGACGCCCTGGCTGACAGAAGAGCGCAAGCCAATGGCAGCATAGATGTGGCTTTCCTCGGCGATTCTTTCCTCAATGGCTTCTACAGCAAAGCCCCGGACGCCAGGAAAAAGATCGTTGGCGAAGGCACTGAAATAGACCTGACTTATCAGGGCGACCTGGTCCAGAACGTCTTGTGGCGCGCCAAGTACGGCGAACTGAACGGCTACGCCGCCGGCAACGTCGTTATCTGCGCGGGCAGCGCCAACACCAACAACGCGCCTGAAGAAGTCGCGGCCGGCGTCACGGTCCTCGTGGAAGCCGCCAAGAAGAAACAGAAGGACGCCCGCATCCTGGTCACGCCCATCATGCCCATGGGCAGGGAAAAGGATTCCCCCGTCAGGAAATGGGTCGACGAGACCAACGACCTTTTGATAAGAGGCTTGGACGGTGACAACGTTTACATTGTCGATCCCGCCAGCGTGCTCCTGGACGAAGGCGGAAGACTTCCGGAAGCGTATTCCGAGGACGGAATCGAGCTGACGGAAGCCGGCTACGAAGCCTGGGCCGGTCTCATTAAAGAGTGGATCAAATCCCGTCAGTGATTGGAGGTGAAATATGAAAAAATTATTTTTGCTTATAAGCTTTTTGCTTTCGATGAACGCCCTCGCCGGCGTCAAGGCTGTCACCCCCGAGCCGCAGAGCACCGATCCCGAATCCTGGTGGTGCAAGCGTTTCCAGACCAAGTGCGAGCAGCTTAAGGAGACCGGCGCCCCGCTGATACTGGTGGGCGACGAAAACATGCAGATGTGGGAAGAGTCGGGCCGCGGTCTCATTCCCTTCAGGAAATACCTCCAGAAAGCCCCCGTCTCGGCCGTCGGCCTCGGCTATTCCGGCGACACCACCGAGAACGTGCTCTGGCGTCTTCAGAACGGCGAACTGGAAGGCTACACGCCCGAGATGGCATTGGTGATGGTTGGCAACAACAACACCATGCTCCGCAGCGAAGAGGAAGAGCCTCCCAGCGACACCGCCCTGGGCATCCGCGCCATCGTTGACACCATAAAGGAACGTAGCCCCGAGACGAAGATCTGCGTCTTCGCCATCCTGCCCTGCGGCCGTGATTCCAACGATCCTCGCAGGACCAGGAACGCGGCCGTAAACGATGCGGTGCGCGTTTTGCTGGCCGGAACGGACGTGGCCTTCTACGAGATCAACAACCAGGTCATGGACGCGGATCTCATTTTCGGCGAGGATTACTCTTACGACGGCATCCACCTCAACGCCACCGGCTACAACGTCTGGGTGAAGAACATCAACAACATTATCGCTCCGGTCTTCCCGACGGAAGTCAAGCCGGCCTCCCAGATCCCCACCACGCGCTTCGGCGAGCAGTGGTGGAAAGACAGGATCTATGAGATCAGGTGCAATACCTTCGAGGGCAAGACCGGCAGGCCGAACTTGGTCTTCTTTGGCGACGACCTTGCCAAAGGCTGGGAAGATCAGGGCGCCGAGGCGGCCAAGGAAGCCTTCGGCACCCGCCGCCGCCTGGTAGCCGGCATCGATGGCGACTCTCTGCCCATTCTGCTCTGGCGCGCCAAAAACAGCTCGCTCTCCACTTACAGGGCGGGCTACATCGTGATCCACGCCGGCGTCGTGGATTCCGAGCTTCCGGAAGACGAATTCGTCGACGCCTTCAAGCTCATCTTCACGGAAGCCAAGGGCAAGCAGTCCGGCGGCAAGATCATTGTCCTGGCGCTTCCTCCCAGAGGCGCCGAGCCCGACGATCCCATGAGGGCGCGGGTGGCCAACATCAACAAGGAGCTCGCGAAGATGGTCGACAACAACAAGACCTTCTTCGTCGACTGCAACGACGAGCTTCTGGATGAAAACGGCCGGCTGACCGAGGAAATGTCGCCGGACGCCATCCATTTCACCTCCCAGGCTTACGAGATCTGGGCCGAGGCCATAGCCAAGATCATGAACTAACGGGATCCCTTTCAAAGTGAAGATCCTGGTAGTCAACTGGCGCTGCATCAAGAACCCTGAAGCGGGCGGCGCGGAGATCCATATGCATGAGATCTTCCGCCGCGTCGCTTCCATGGGTCACGACGTTACGCTCGTGGCGCACGCCTACAAGGGCGCCCCGAAAGAGGAAGTCATTGACGGCATAAAGACAATCAGGATCGGCAACCGTTACCTTTTCCACTACGCTTTCAAGCGTTATTACAAAAAGCATCTCGAAGGCAAATTCGACATCGTCGTCGACGATATCTCGAAGATCCCGCTCTTCACGCCCCAGTACGTAAAAGAACCGCTGGTCGGCATCTCCCTGCACATCCACGGGAAGACGCTCTACAAGGAGCTTCCCAAGCTCGTCGCGGATTACATAATAAACAGGGAGCTCAGGATCCCGGAAGTCTACAAGGGAAAGCTTATCTTCGCCGATTCTCCCAGCGCCCGCGACGAACTCATCAGGATGGGGCACGCCGCGGACAGGACGGCGCT
>JAGCDY010000130.1 GCA_017650925.1 bacterium | reverse complement strand
GGGTCGGTGGTGGTGCCGGAGATAGCGGAGACCACCGCCAGGTCCTGGTTGGTCAGGGCGTTCAAGAGGCTGGATTTGCCGGTGTTGGTCCGGCCGAGGAAGACTATGTGCAGTCTGTTGGAAGCAGGGGTGGCGTTCAGCGACATAATTCAATACTCCCTTATGTTCAAGGCAATTGGCTTAGGAAAGAACGCATGGAAATTACGCTCGGCTTTTCCCTTATCTTGTCGAAGGCGTCCACCGGCTCGAAGGGAAGATCGGCCACGACCTGAAAAGCGTATGGCGCGTTCAGTTTGCTTTGCATAATATTCAAGGACGGCGCGACCTTGGTCTCGGAAGTTTTTACTTCCACCATAAACCACGGCGCTTCGTCTTTTGTCACGAGGAAATCGACTTCCTTTTGGTTTTTGTCGCGCAAATAAAAAAGTTCATATTCTCCAAAACCTAAGTCGTTCCAGGTGTCAACAGCTTTCAGAAGGTGGCAGGCCATTATCGTTTCGTTTTTCTGGCCTTCGTCTTTTATGCCGGACCAGTCTCTCAAATACCATTTCGGCGTTTTTTTAATGGCGTTGGGGAGAGACTTTGACCAAGGGGGAACGGTAAAGCCGAAGAAAAAAGCGATCAATACCTTTATCCAGGCTCTAATCGTAACTTCGCTGACCTGGATGTCGTTGGCCAGCGAAGAATACACGACTTGGCTCCCTGAGTTTTTGGCGAGAATGAGAGCCAGGGATTCCAGCTGGTCAAGCTCTTTTATTCCGGTTTCCTTGGCGATGTCGGTTCGGATCATTTGCTCGCGCCTGCCTTTCCTCCAGCGGCGCGAGAAGGCGTCCGAAGCGGCCGTGAACGGTTCCGGGAACCCGCCGAATCTTCTAAGAGTTTCCCATTCTTCATCAGACAGTTTTTTGGGGGCGGCTATTTCGGTCTTGGGCAGGGTCGGGCGAAGCAGTTCTCCTACAGACAAAGGATGCATGTTGAAGGAGAAATAGCGTCCCATAAGGCTGTCGCCCTTGCCGCGCTTATGAAGGTCGAAACGCGCCGAGCCGGTGACGATGGTGTGGGCGTCTTCTCCATAAGTGTCGAAATATCCTTTTAAAAACTGTTTCCATTTAGGATAGTGATGAAGCTCGTCGAGGATGATGAAGGGATGTTTGGCCGTCCGGATGTTCAAGCCGATCTTTTCCGCCAGGGCGTCTTCGCCCTGAAGAATGACTTCTCTGTCTTCCTTTCTGTCCCAGTTGAAATAAAAGTCCGACAGTTCCTTGCACGTCGTGGTTTTTCCAACCTGCCGGGGTCCGGAAAGCATGATCATCTGGCGATACTTTTTGCAATGATCTTTGAAAATATCTAAATACATTCTTTTGATCATTTGTTTGTCCTCGCTTTTGGCGCTGAATTGATTTTTCTCCAGTATTTTCAAGGGATATTATAACAAAATGGCGGAGAAAAAATCAATGCCATTCCAAAGACAAGTTTGGAATGGCATAAACTATTCCAAAGTGGACTTTGGAATGGCATAAGTTTTAGAAGCGGAAGTCGCGCTCGCCTTCCTCGATCTTTTTGAGGCGGGCTTTGAGGATCTCTCTTATCTTTTCGCTGGGGACGTTGTCGATCTCTTTTTGGATGAGCGCTTCGCCGATCTCTTTCGTTTCCGGCTTAGCGTAGTCCATGAGATATTCTTTCAAGGTCATCAGCGCGTTGGGGTGGCAGCAGTTCAGGATCTTCCTTGATTTGCAGAGGCTCATGAAACGGTCGCCGGTTCGGCCTTCGCGGTAGCAGGCAGTGCAGAAGCTCGGGATGTAGCCGATCTTCATAAGCCAGTTCATGACTTGGTCCAAGGTGCGGTTGTCGATGACGTCGAACTGGGCGGAGGATTCGTCCTCGGGCTCTTCCTCGGCGTAGCCGCCGACGCTGGTTCTGGAGCCGCCGGAGATCTGCGAGATGCCGAGGTGCAGGACGCGCTCGCGGGTGGCCTTGCTTTCCCTGGTGGAGACGATCATGCCGGTGTAGGGGACGGAGACTCTAATGCAGGCGACGATCTTGGCGAAGGTGTCGTCGTCTATTGAGTTGTCGAAGGCGGCGGGGTCGATGTCGTCGGCGCGGCGGATGCGGGGAACGCTGATGGTGTGCGGACCGACGCCGAAAGTCGCCTCGAGGTGCTCGGCGTGCATTAGAAGCGCGGCGAACTCATAGCGGTAAAGGGAGAGGCCGAAGAGGACGCCTAAGCCCACGTCGTCGATGCCGCCCTGCATGGCGCGGTCCATCGCTTCCGTGTGGTAAGCGTAGTTGTGCTTGGGGCCGGTGGGATGGAGGTTCTCGTAGTTTTCCTTGTGGTACGTTTCCTGGAAGAGGATGTAGGTGCCGATGCCGGCTTCCTTGAGCTTCCTGTAATTTTCCACCGTGGTGGCCGCGATGTTGACGTTCACGCGCCTGATCGCGCCGTTCTTATGCTTGATGCTGTAGATGGTCTTGATGCATTCCAGAACGTACTCGATGGGATTGTTGACGGGGTCTTCGCCGGTCTCCAGGGCCAGGCGCTTATGCCCCATGTCCTGCAGGGCGATGACTTCGGTCCTGACTTCCTCCTGAGTAAGCTTTTTCCTTGGGATGTGCTTGTTCTGGTGATGATAGGGGCAGTAGACGCAGCCGTTCACGCAGTAGTTGGAAAGGTAAAGCGGCGCGAAGAGGACGATGCGGTTGCCGTAGAAGTCTTTTTTGATCTGCTCCGCCAGGGCGTAGATCTTTTTCGTCTGCTCGGGCAGCTCGCAGGCTAAAAGTACGGAGGCTTCCCGGTGGGACAGGCCTTTGAGTTCCTTGGCTTTCTCTATGATGCTGTCTATGAGCGCGGCGTTATTCTTGTTTTCATCGGCGTATTTGAGGGAAGCCAACACTTCCTCATGATCGATGAATTCTTCCGCGCGCGGTGATTTGACGTTGTACATTCTTGCCTTCTGCTTGACCGATATTGTTATTTGGTTAAGCGTATATATTATACTTCTTTCCGGATCAAACTGAATCGGGGGCGGTTTGGGCGTGAGAAATAAATATCTGTGGTATAATGGAAAAAGAGGAATAATTATGCCCAAAAACACCATATCCGTAATGAACCAGGCGATAGCGGCCTGCTTAGGCTTCCTTACCATCTGCGTTGTGGTCTATGTTTTGAAGATTGGGAAACCGATCCTTCTGCCTTTGGTCATAGCGATCTGCCTGTGGTACCTTATCAACTCCCTTGAGGAGCTGATCAAGAGCAT
>JAGCDY010000129.1 GCA_017650925.1 bacterium | reverse complement strand
TGCCGGAATGCGTGACGCCGATGTCGAATTCGTTGGTGACGCCGTTGACCACCATGTTTTTAAGACGATAGGCGGCCGGAGTGATCTCCATCAGAAAACTGTATTCGGCCCATTCTTCGGGAGGGAAACGGCCGTCGGTGAAGAGCAGGGAGCCGTAGGAGCGGTCGCAGTCCACGCCGTAGCCGTCGCCGTGCTTGTTGATCATGTCGAACATGAAGTAATCCTCAGGATCGCGGAAGCCGTGCATGACCTGGGATTCCTTGAAGAGTTTCAGTTTGCAGGAGAAGCGGATGTAGTAGCGCCCACAGTAGGGGGTGGTGTCGGGGATCTTGATGTAGCTCAGACCCTTTAAGCCGGCTCCGTCATCATAGAATCTGACGCACTTGTTGCCGTTGTCGTCTATGATGCAGTGGGGACCGGCGGTTTTCCATTCGTTGGTGTACTCGGACAATAAGGCGCCTACGGTGTAGGACTCGAAGTCCGTGGTCCAGATGACTTCCTCTTCAGCTTTGGCGATCATGTTGAACGTGACCGCGGCCGCGAGGAGGAGGAGGAATAAACGTTTCATGTGTTTCTCCAGTTGGTTATTGTTGTTAGACTTTTATCATTATATTAAAACGGCGTGTTTTTTTGGGGCATTTTTTGAAGTGTTTTCGGCTGTTTGATTTAGGGTGAACCCAAAAACTCCTTCCTTTTTTGGTAAAATTAATAGATAACTTAAACTTAAACCAAGGAAACATTATGAAAAACCTCGCCATCTTCGTTTGCGCCGCCATTAGCATAGCGGCCCTTTTGGCCTGCACCCCGGAAGTCAAGATCACCGGCGATGCGGAGAAACCCATCGCCATCAACGCCGAGATCAACATCCACATCTACCAGCACGCCGAGGAAGTGGTCGACGACCTCTACGCCGGCCTCGACGACGAGCCCGAACCGGAACCTGATTCCGCCTTCGTCCGCGTGATGGAACGCGTGGTCGCCGCTTTGTCTATCTCTTCCTGCGAAGCCGCGGAGCAGAAGTCCCAGGCCTACCAGGACATGAAGAAAGCCTTCGCCGAAGCCATGAAGTACATGAAGTCCGGCTATATCGGCGAGAACCATTTCGGCTACGTTACCTACATCGGCAAGGCTGAGAAGCCCGACTCCCAGACCGCTCAGGACGCCCAGAAGGCTGTCGCCAAGCTGAACGCCGCCAGAAAGGCCTTCTATGAAGAGGAAGCCAAGAGCCAGAAGACGACCGTCGAGGAGATCCAGAAGACCTACGCCGCCGTTTACGCCGCCAAGGCCAAGGGCCTCTGGGTGGAAGTTTGCAACGGCAAGAACTACGAATGGAAAAAATTCTAATTATCAAATCTTAAGGAAAATGCAATGTTTGTCTTAGTCATCAACTGCGGCAGTTCCAGTTTAAAATTCCAGCTTATCTCCCTTCCCGAAAAGAGCGTTTTGGCCAAAGGTTTGGTCGAACGCATCGGGCTTGGCGGCGACGCCATGTTCAAGATGTCTTACGGCGAGACGAAGCTTCCGTCTTCTCCCATAAAGGCTGACGACCACACCCAGGCCGTCACCTACGTGATCGCGGCTCTCAAGGAGAAAGTCCTGAAAGAAGGCCAGAAGATCGACGCCTTCGGCCACCGCGTGGTGCACGGCGGCGAAAAGTTCTTCTCATCCGCCATAATCAACGACGAAGTTTTGGCCTGCATCGAAGAATGCGGAAAGCTGGCGCCCTTGCACAATCCCGCCAACATGGCCGGCATCGTGGCCTGCCAGAAGGCGGCCCCGGGCGTTCCGAACGTCGCGGTCTTTGACACGGCCTTCCACCAGACCATGCCCCCCAAGGCCTTCCAGTACGCCCTGCCGTACAAATTCTACAAGGAAAACGGCCTCAGGAAATACGGCTTCCATGGCACCAGCCACAAGTTCGTGACGAGAGCGTACGCCGAAATGAGCGGGAAGCCGCTTGACGAAGTGAACATAGTGGTCTGCCACCTCGGCAACGGCTCTTCCATCACTTGCGTGAAGGGCGGAAAGTGCGTCGACACCTCCATGGGCCTTACGCCCCTGGCCGGCGTTGTCATGGGAACGCGCTGCGGCGATATCGATCCCGCGCTCGTTCTCTACATGATCGAGAACTTAGGCCTCCCGGCTCCGGAAGTCAACAAGATCCTCAATAAGCAGAGCGGCTTTTTGGGCGTTTCTGAAGTCAGCAGCGACATGCGCGACGTGGAAGGCGCGGCCAAGGAAGGCAATCCCCAGGCCAAGCTCGTCCTCGAGATGACGGCTTATTCTATTGCCAAGTACGTCGGCTCCTACGTTGCCTCGCTGCCCAAGACGGACGCCATCGTCTTCACGGCCGGCATCGGCGAGAATTCCGCCGAGATGCGCGAGTGGGTCTGCGGAAATCTGCCGGGCCTGGGACTCAAACTGGGCGAGAAGAACAAAGAGAGGGGATACGCGGGCTGCGTTTCCGCGCCTGAATCAAAGATTCCCGTCTGGGTCATCCCGACCAACGAAGAGCTCATGATCGCTCTGGAAACCTACGAACTAGTCAATAAATAATGGACCAGAACAATATTCCCGACGCTCCCGTAGAAAAGCCTTCTCGCAGGCTGATTGGCAGCAGTTGCGGCTGCCTGGGGCTTGTGGGGGCGCTCGTTGTCTGCGGCGGACTCCTTTTTCTCGGCATTTCCTTCCTAGCCCTCTCATCCAGCATCGAGAGGTTCGTGAGCTTCTTCGATGACAGCGAGGAAAGCAGGGAAATGGTCTCGGAGACCCCCTCTTCCTCCCTGAAGAACAAGGTCGTAAAGATCAAGGTAGAAGGCGCGATCGCCTTCAAAAACGAGAGCCGCTCCCTTTGGACCAGGAACGACGATTCGGCTGAGAACATCATTGATGACATCAAACTGGCCAGGGAAGACAAAGACGTCAAGGGCCTGCTTCTGATGGTCGACAGCCCGGGCGGGGAAATAACCGCCTGCGACATGATCGATCAGGAAGTGAAGAAATTCCGCGCCTCCTCCAGCAACCGCTACGTCGTCGCCTATATGCGGGGGACGGCCGCCAGCGGCGGCTACTACGTCTCCGCCCACGCAAACAAGATCGTCATTACCCCGACGACCATCACCGGCTCCATCGGCGTCATGGTGAACGGCATCAACTTCGCGGAAGCCGCGGAAAAGCTGGGCGTGAAAAACATGACCTTCACCTCCGGACCGATGAAAGACATGCTGAATCCCATGAAGGGAGTGTCTCCGGCCGTTTCCAACGTCGTGCAGGAAACGATCTCGGAACTGTACGACAGATTCGTCGAAGTCATAGCGGAAGGCCGCAACATGCCTAACGAGAAGGTCAGGGAGCTGGCCGACGGCAGGATCTACACCGCCAAGCAGGCCGTCGCCAACGGATTGGCCGACAAGGTGGGCTACATGGAGGAAGTGAAGGCGGCCTTCACCGAACTTGGCCTTCCCGAATACGAGCTCGTCGAGTACGAGGAGACCGAACGCATGGTCGACATGCTGAAGAAAGCCTTCTCGACTTTCTCGGGATTCTCACCGCAGATCAAGCTTCCGGAATCTTCCTGGCGTTTCAGATACGCTTCGCCTTTCATGAACGAATGATATGAGAATATTTCTGCTGACTTTGATACTAGTTTCCGCCGTTTTCGCCGCGCCAACTGAGAGCGCCAACATTTTCGGCGAAAAGGAGCCCGTGGCGAAAGCTTTCCTGGAGATCTCCAAAAGGCTGGCTTCGCTTGAAAGTCTGGATATCGTCTACACCTCGATGGTGCATTCCCTGCAGGGCGACGTCATCCAGTCCGGCACCATCCTCCAGGAGCCGCCCTACCGCTTCCGCAGCGAAGTGTGGACGCACGCCATGGAGGGGATAACCAGGTCGCACGAGCTGACCGTTTCCAACGGCACCAACGGCTGGGAAGTTTCCATCGCGCCTAACGGCAAGACCGTCGCGGTCTCCTTCTGGACGCTCGCGTCTATGGGCGACATCTTCTTTTCCTTCCTGGAGCGCGCGACGCCTTACTTGATCACTCCGGCGAAGACGAATTCCTACGACGGCCTCCGCTATAATTACATTTTCACGGATGTGAGCAAAAATGCGGACGGCTGGGATTTCAAAGGCAACATCCGCCACGATTCCGAACTCCTGAAGGGAATCGCCAAGCAGGCTTCCGCCATGGGCGCCGCGGGCTTTTCCAATTTCGTTCCAGACCACGTCAGCATGAAGGTCAGCAAGGACGGCATCATTACGGAATTCAAGCGCTTCAACTTGAAGGGCGAGCTGCTTTCCTATGTGAATTTGAAGCGCGCGCTCGTCAACACCTACGTGGACAACGCGCAGTTCTACTACACGCCGCCGCAAGGGGTGTTTTTGTCGAACCTCGACATCCTGCAGGAACTGCCCAGCATGTACGTGAAGCACGCCCTGCTCTACAAGAAGGCCCCGGACATCAAGGTCAACTACCTTTCCGGAAAGGACAAGATCATAAAGCCCGGCAGCAAGGGCGTCATAGTCCTTACCTTCTTCGCGAGCTGGAGCCAGCTTTGCCGCGAATACATGGTCGTGATCGACAAGCTCCATTCCAAGTACGCCGGAACAGGCGTGCAGTTCGTGAACGTCTCCGACCAGCAGGATATGAAGACGCTTCTGGCTTTCCAGAGAGGCTTCGACACCATAATCTACGCCGATCCAGAGCGCTCTTTGGTCAAGACTTACGACATAGACAACATCCCCAAGACCTTTTTGATCGACAAGCAGGGGATAGTGCGCTACGTTAT
Source organism: bacterium (assembly GCA_017650925.1). Lineage (GTDB taxonomy): Bacteria > Auribacterota > UBA3054 > UBA3054 > UBA3054 > UBA3054. Next base: position 1,469 of record JAGCDY010000129.1, on the reverse strand, counting down.
GGAAGGCTTCAACACGGCCTCCGAAGTCGAGCTCGGCAAGAGGATCGACGAGCTGAAGGACGAGAAATTGCCGGAAGAGGAGAAGAAGGACAAATAATGGCTTCTTCGACGCAGAAAAAAGATCTGACGATGCTTTACATCGCGGGAGTGACGCTGCTCGGCCTTCTTCTGGCCATGATCGCGGCTCCCTGGGTCTTCCGGGTGACGAGCCAGCTTGATTGGACTAAGGAATACGCCTTCCGCAAGATCTTCAACAGGGTCTTCCTTGTTTCGGAAGTCCTGTGTTTTCTGGCTTTCTGGAGATACTTGCGCATAGAGATCCCGTACAAGGTCTATTACAAGCGCCAGCATATAAAGAACGAGTTCGGGAGCTGGGTCATAGTCGCCATCGTAACGATGGCCCTGATAACCGCCCTCCAGTATTTCGCGGGCTTCAGGCATTATCAGGAAAGAAGTTGGAGCTACATTCTTTCCAAGGGCGCCGTCGCGCTGCTTTCCGCCTTTATCGTAGCCTTGATGGAAGAAACGATCTTCCGCGGACTTTTGTTCTCGTCTTTCAAGACGCGTTTCAGAAGCATGTACTCCGCCATCTTCACTTCTCTTATATTCGCGTCCCTTCACATCTTCAGCCTCGATCACTTTTTGAAGAGCATCAAAGTCGCCCAGGCGAATTTCGCCGGCACTGAGCTGTTGGCTGGCTTTAAGCACATGGCGCTCTTTATGGAGCCGCTTTGCGATTGGCAGGTGGTCATACCAGGCTTTATCGGGCTTTTCGTCTGCTCTCTCATGCTCTGCGGGCTCACCATGAAGACAGGGTCTCTGTGGCCGGCCATCGCTACCCACTTCGGCTGGGTCTTCACCATCAAGATAACCGGCCGCATCTGGCCGTATGACAAGGAAGCCGCCGCCGCGACGGGTCTGCAGTGGCTCTTGGGCGAAAAGTTCGTGGCCACCGGCGTACTGGGCTGGATAATAGTGCTGATCGAAACGGCCTACGTCGTGGGTCTTATCGGCTATTCCGTTTACCTTATCCTGAAATGGATCTGCTCGAAGATCAGCATAGAATCCTGCTACAAGATAGCGGACTTTTTCGGAAACGCCAGCTATTATCTAGGCTTGAAAAAGCGCGCCATCGCCATAGACAACATAAGGCACGCTTTCCCGGAGAAGAGCGACAAGGAAATTAAACGCATCGCCAAAGCCAGCTTTAGGAACCTGGTGCGCGTGGCCATCGGAGTCCTTATCATGCCGCGCCTGCTTAAGCGCGTCCCCAGCGGCTTCGAGTCCATGCACTACGACAGAGTCGCCAAGGCGCACATGATGGGGTCGGGCGGCATAGTTTACTTCACTGCGCACTACGGCAACTGGGAAAGTCAGAGCTGGACCAGCACGCTTTTGGGCGGCGATTTCACCGCGGTGGGCAGGCCTTTCAGGAACAAACTCATATACAGGGACATCGCCAGAAAAAG
>JAGCDY010000128.1 GCA_017650925.1 bacterium | reverse complement strand
ATAAAGGGCGGCGCCTACTTTGGCGGCAAGATACGCTCGAATTTCCTGAGGACTTACGCGGTCAGCGGCTTCAAGACCGCCCAAAGATACCCCATTGAGCGCGACCTCTGCGGCATACACAATGCCTATTTCTCCGTCAGGGACTACAACAAGACGACTCTGAACTACATGAACTTCTTCGTCCGCACGATCTCCGCCAAGGACGCCAATATCATTAACGGCACCCTGACCTGCCAAGGCAACTTGTCGGAACTGAAGGCGACCTCCAACAAGGCTCTCCCCTACGGCGTCGTTTCCGGCGTCGTGGCCCGCGCCGGCTATTCCGGCAAGATCTTGAATTACGATATGCCGACGCTCTACATGAAGAGGACGGCGGAAATTTCCACCAACGCCACCCTGACCATTCCCATTTCCATAAGCAACCTCATTTCGGAAGCGGAATATTCCTTCTATCTGCCCCACAGGGACCGAGCCTGGAGCGCCAGTCTTGAATCTGACGGCGGCTCGGCCCAGGGCCTCTCCAAGATCGAGATCACGGGTACAGAAACTTACACCGCCAACCTGGTCTGGGAACCCGGCGTGGAAAATCTATACTTCGGCGGCGAAAGCGCCCTCAAGGTGACGAACCTGACCATAAGAGTTTTGCGCAAGGGTTCTCCGGAACTCTTCCTGGACGTCAGGCCGAACATCACCGTCAAGGCCGACAGCGAAGGGACCTGCGAACTGCATTACCCCACCGAATACAATTACGAGGGCATAGTGGAGACAACGGCCAACGAGAAGGGGCAGATAAACAGCCTCAGCTGCAGCGAGGCCTACGATTCGCTCTTTGCGGGCGGCATAATAATAAGCGACCTCAAGAATCCCGAGCACGCCTCGTATCTGGGCAACGTCAACACCGCGAAATTCAAGCTGAAGGCCCTGCGCAACATGATCCTTTCAAAAGGAAAAACGCAGATCTCGCCGAAGACTTTCGACTTCACGACCAACGCGGTCTACACGAGCGGACAGCGGCGCGACAAATAACTCACTGCTTTTTGGTAAGCGGCAGGAAAGCTTTTTCCTGCAGATTCTGGCAGAACGTGTCGAAGCCGTCGCCCCATTCCTTCGTCAGCTTGATGTTCTCGAAATTCCAGCGCATCCTGGAATTGCCGCCCTTGGCGTTCATAAGAAATCTTGTGAATTCCGATTCGCCTATGTCCGTCATAGCCTTGCTTAAGGCTTTGGCCTGGCGAAGATAATACAGGCATCTCTCCCTGTCGGGAATGGCGCCGGGGTCTATGATCTGCGAGGCAAGGAAAAGCTTCTTCTCGTCGAGGACCGGCAGATCAAAGTCGCCGTCCAAGGTCGTGATGACGTTGAGATTGGCGGCGTTGGCGCAGTAGCCTATCCTTATGGCGTCCCCCGCCCCGTCTTTAACGGTCACGGCCTCCATGAATTCGTCGAAGGCGCGGCCGCAGACCATGTAAGAAAAAGCCGCCTGAAAATTGTTGGTAAGCTTGTGATCGACGTAAACGAGCATCTCTTTGCCTTTCTGATCCATCACGATGTTCTCGACAGGACATATGAAAAAAGAGGCCAGCTTTTCCTTCGACGCGATCTTTTTGAAAGCCGCTTTGTCGGTGACAACGTAGACCTTGATGGATTGGTCCGGCCAGGGAAAGATGTTAGTCACGGCGTCCTCCCCGAGAAAACTCATCATCCCTACGGTCGTTGTGGCGTCCCTCATGACTTTTCTCAAGGAAAAATATTTCTCGCTGTCGGCAAGGTGCGTCTCTTTGCTGACGGGCTTTTTCACCGTTTTTTTGAGCTTTTTCAACCTTTTCTCTTCTGTCCAGAGATCCGCCGATTTGATTTTCGACTGGACTTCGTCGCGTTTGGCCTTCGCCTGCTTCAGTCTCAGCTCGGCGTACTCAAGCGCTTCCTCGTCGTATTCTTCTTTGAGCTTGTTAACTTTCTTCTCGGCTTCCGCAAGCTCCTTTTCGCGGCGCGCAAGATCTTCCTTGGCGCGGGCGTACTCTTCGGGCGAAAGCTGGATGGCTACCTGAGCCACGATCTGCGTCACGGCCGGATCAGGCCCGGGCGCGACGTACTTGGCTGGAAAATGGGCATCGAAAAAGCCTTCCTTAAGATTCTTGACATCTTTATTGTAAAGGCTCTCCCACTTGCTGCCGATTGAGGCAAACACCATTTCGGCGCAAACGAAAACTAAACAAAACAGCAATGCTTTTTTCATCTCGATCTTTTCCAACGGTAATAGCTGGGATCCGTTTCGCGCCTGTGCGCCCTGTCATCCTTTCTTTTCTGAACGTTCTCACGCCTCTCACGGTAGTCCCTGTCTTCTTCGGAAAGCTCCTTTTTCCATTCGCCCATGGCCGAGGGATTTTTCGCGGCCTCTTCCGTCAGGGGGAAGAACAAACGTTTGGGCATGTCGTTGATGAAGTCGTCGTAGTTCTTCGCCCAGCTGGCCCTCATTTTGAGCAGCGGGAAATCGGAGCGCAAGCCGGAATTCCCGCCCCTGACGTTCTTCATGTAATTTATGAGATCGGCGTTTCTTTCAAGGAAATCCGTGACCGCGACGCACTGCCTCAAATAGATGTAGCAGCGTTTCGAATCCTGCATGTTGGCGGGGCTCATAAGTTCGCTAGGAACCAGAAGCTCGTTCTCCTTGATAGAAGGGAGCGCGACGATCTTGCCGGGCTCGACCACTTCCCTAAGACCTGAGGCTTTCAGAATGAGGCCGTATTTGATCATGTCGCAGGCGACCCCAGGCTCCTTTTGGGAAGCCATGGCAAGATCGTAGTAGAAGCTAGCCACTACATAGGAAAGTGTTTTGGGCACGGCGTCTTTTATGGCCGGCGAGGCGAAAAGCAGAATGGATCTGCTCTGGGCGTCGAAACAGATGTTTCTGGCCGGGCGGAAGTTCTTGTTGTTCTCCGCGCTTTTCAAAGCGTTCCACATTTTCGGCGAAGTCACCAGATAGATCCTGAAGACTCTCGGAGCCCTGTCGTAGCCGTTCCCCACCTCGCTGAAAATATCGGCGGCCCTCTTTAGGGCCCTGCCGAAAGAAGGGACCTCGTAGTAATTGGTCGTGGGCTCTTCGTGCGTTTTTTTCGTCTGCTCAGCCTGGACAACTTTCTTCGCGCCTTCTTTTTCCTGCTCCAGTTCGTTAATGATCTTCTGGGCCTCCTGCAGCATCAGTTTGTTGGCCTTCAGGTCGCTTTCCAGAGAATCCTTCTCCTCGGAGTCCTCGGCCGCCTCGGCAATACGCTTCTCGAGATCCTTCACCTTATTTTCATAAAAGTCCACGTTCTCCCTGGCTTCCCGCATCTTGCCGTCTTTTGATGTTTCGCCGCCGCTGAAATCATCCTCTATAACCGTCAGCTTCGGGGGGCCGGGCACGACGCATTTTTCGAAGTAATACACGTCGCAGATGCCGCTCTTGTAAACTCCGACGCCATCCCCGGAAAAGGCTTTCTTCCACTGCTCCGGGCCGGCGGCCGTCGTTTCTGCGGCCAAAAACAATAGGAATAAAAAAAGGCTGTAATATTTGGTCATATTGCGATCCTCCTTTTAAATCCATTATACGATTTATTTGTAATGCTCGCAGCCAAGGCAGCGCTGCTTGATAAGGGCGCTGCGGCGCTTGAAGGCCTCGAAGGTCTCCTTGCTGATCACGTGCTCTATTTTGCAGGCGTCCTTTATGGCCGTTTCCTCGGAGACTCCGAGCTCCATGAAGACCGCGCTGAGGACTTCGTGGCGCTCATAGACTTCTTTTGCTATCCTCTCGCCCTCGGGAAGAAGGATGATGTGATCGAAGCCGTCGACGTCGATGTAGCCCTGGTTTTTCAGGCGTTTCAGGGCGACGCTGACGCTCGGCTTGGAATAGCCCATGGCCCTGGAGACGTCCACGGCGTGGACGCCGTCATCCTTCCCCTTCTGAAGGACAAGGATGGTCTCGAGATACATTTCCGCGGATTCTCTCATTATTTGCGGTCCAGAAGATTGTTAAGCCACTGCTTCAGGGCGACGCCCATGAGGTCGTGATATTCCTCGGGGAGATGCTTGAAGATGTCGAAAAGGAGCTTGTCGTAGCCCGGCCAGACTTCCTCTATCAGTTCGAGGCCCTTGCGCGTGATCTTGATTATGTTCTCGCGCCTGCTGGTGGGGTTCACGACCCTGGTGACATAGCCGGCGTTGGCAAGACTGTCCAGCATCTTTGTGATGTTGCCGGGAGTGACGATCAAGTGAGTCGCCAGCTTGACCTGGGAAAGTCCCTTGCCGTGATTCTGGTTTTTGAGGGCGAAAAGCACGTCGTACTTTGTGGCGTTCAAGCCGTAGCCGGCAAGGTACTGGTTCACTTCCTTCATCGTGACGTTGTAGACCAGGGCGAAAACGTAGCTGATGCTTTCGTATTTCCGGCCCTTCCACTCGTAGATGCCGTATTGTTCCAGATCGACTTGTTTTGGTTTTTTGTTCATAATTTATGTCCTCATTTTCCGGCAGGCGGTTTCCGCTTTCGCCGACATTTGCGCGTTCAAGACTTTAATAAAATGCTTCCGACCTTTTATTTTTAACACTTGTTCGGGTAGGCTGATAAAAGGTCAGAGCCGCAAAAAAGTCTGCGGCTCTTTTTTATCAAAGTTCCTTAAGCAGCTTCAGTTCCCTGTCTATCTCCTTTTTCAGTTCCGACAGTTTGTCGGCCTCCTCGTTGCCGAAGTCGGTCTTCATCCTGATCATTCTCGTTATGATGTCGGAGGCGGCGATCTTGGTGAACGGCACGCCGTCGCCCACCGCCTTCAGAGCCTGATCGTAGAAATCAAGAATTACGTCCATCATCATGAGCTGCTTTCTGGGCGAGCAGTAGACGTCGTTGCTGTGGAAGGCGTTCTGCTGCAGGAAGGCCTGCTTGATGATGTCCGCGGTCTCGAGCAGCACGCGCTGCTTGTCAGGCAGGGCGTCCGGCCCCACCAGCTTCACGACCTGCTGAAGCTTGTTCTCCTCCTGAAGAATGCGCATAGCCTGTTCGCGCATGGAGGAGTAGTCCAGCTCCGGCACTTCCTTTTTCCACCAGTCGAGAACTTCCGCCACGTATTCGCTGTAGGAGTCGTTCCAGTTGATGGAGGGGAAGTGGCGTGCACTAGCCAGCGCCTTGTCCAGGGCCCAGAAGGCCCTGATGTAGCGCCTGGTGTTCTGCGTCACCGGTTCCGAAAAGTCGCCGCCCTGCGGGGAAACGGCGCCGATAACGGAAATGGATCCTTCCCTCTCCTTTTCGCCCTCTCCCTGAACGACGCGGCCGGCCCTTTCGTAGAATTCCGCCAGACGGCTTCCGAGGTAGGCCGGGAAGCCTTCCTCAGCCGGCATCTCCTCAAGGCGTCCGCTGATCTCGCGCAAAGCTTCCGCCCAGCGGGAGGTGGAGTCCGCCATGATGGCGACGTGGTAGCCCATGTCGCGGTAGTATTCGGCGATCGTGATGCCGGTGTAGATGCTGGACTCTCTGGCCGTCACAGGCATGTTTGAGGTGTTGGCTATAAGCACCGTGCGTTCGATAAGAGGATATCCGCTCTTGGGGTCCTTGAGTTCCGGGAACTCCTGCAGGACCTGGGTCATCTCGTTGCCGCGTTCGCCGCAGCCGATGTAGACGATGACGTTCGCGTCGCACCACTTTGCCAGCTGGTGCTGCGTGACTGTCTTGCCGGTGCCGAAACCGCCCGGAATGGCGGCGGCGCCGCCTCTGGCGATCGTGAAGAAGAAGTCGATGACTCTCTGTCCGGTGAAAAGCGGCACGTTCGGCTCAAGCCTGCCCTTAGAGGGCCTCGGGTGCCTAACCGGCCACTTCTGGGCCAGGCGGAGCACCGTACCGTCTTCCAGACGTCCGATCTCGTCTTTTACGGTGTAGTCGCCCTCGGGCACGAGGCTGACAAGCTTTCCGCCCTTGTCGGGCGGGACCATTATCTTGTGGACGATGAGGCGGCTCTCTTCAACTTCGCCTATAATGTCGCCGCCGGAAAGAACTTCGCCGGCCTTGACCTTCGGCACGAAACGCCACTTTTTCTCCTCGTTCAATTTGGGAACGGAAACTCCGCGGCTGATGAAAGTCCCCGTCTTCTCATAAATGCGGTCCAAGGGGCGCTGGATGCCGTCGTAGAAACTGCCCAGAAGCCCGGGGCCAAGTTCCACGGAAAGGGCGCTGCCCAATCCTTTGACGACGTCGCCGGGTTTGATGTCGGTCGTGTCCTCATACATCTGGATGGTGCTTTTGTCACCTTCCTGACGGATGATCTCGCCCGGAAGATTCAGTTCGCCAACCAGCACCTGCTCGCCCATGCTGAGCTCGGCGGTGTCGGCGGCGGTGACCGCTGGGCCGTTCACGCGATAGACAGTCCCCAATCTGCTTTGAGTCTCTTCCATTTTTATTCCTCAAGTCGGCGCATGATCAGATCACGCCATTTCTCTTCTTTGTTTTTGATCGCCGCTTCCAGCGTGCAATCAACGGAGACCCTTCCTTTAAGGTCGCTCATCAGAAAGCCTCCGGCCATATCGCCCGTTACGATCTCCTTTACGGGCGCCCCGAAGGAAAGCGATCTTATGGCCTCTTCGTCCTCTTTGGCGCAAACTAGCCTGATCTCTTCCTTAAAGCAGCCTTTGGCCCTCGCGAAGCTCGCCTTGAGCCAGGAAGCGTATTTTTCCCCGAGCGTACCCTTGCGCCCTTCCTTTCTGAAGATCTCGAGAGCGGCCGTCAGGATGCCCTCGACGAAAGACTGGCGCTGCGTCAGCTCCCTTCTTTTGTTCTCCCTCACTCTCACTACCGCCTGCCTTTCCCTCAGAGCCAGAAGCTCGGAGGTCATTTCGCTCTTGTAGCGCTCGCAAAGGTCCCGGGCCCCCTTTTCCGCGTACTCCACCTCCCTTTGGGCGACCTTTTTGGCCACCCTCACGGTGTTGTCCGCTTCCTGACGGGCGTTGTCCAATATCTCTGAGAAAATCTTTTCCATAATCAACTAGAGTTTCAAGCCGAGCGACCTTTGCACGACGGCCATGATGTCTTCGACCGCCTTCTCTCCCGTGGAGTCCTCCACGCTCAAAACAAGCGGCAGATGCTTTCGAAAGCGGTACTCGTCGAATTCGTTGCCCAAGAGGTTGGCTATGCTCTGGGCCACCAGAATAAGTCCGATGTCCTCGTCCTGAAGCATCTTCAGAATGGCCGTCCTGGCCTCCTGGGCCGTTTTGACGACCACCCCGTCGATACCGGCGAAGCCGAAGCCGCGCACGGTTATTATGTCGCCGACTATCTTAATTTTCACGAGTCTTTATTTGAAAAGTATCATGAAAGCGATGATGGTTCCGTAAAGGCAGATGCCTTCGGCCAGACCCAGGAAGATAAGGGAGCGGCCCATGAGCTCGGGACGTTCGGAAACGGCGCCAAGGGCGGCGGAGCCGACGATGGCGACGGCCGTGCCGCCGGCGATGGAGCCTAAGCTGACCGCGGCCGCGGCAGCCCAGAATCTCATGGTGTTGCTTTCCTGCTGGGGAGCCTGAGCCGTGATAGCGGCTTCCCCTTCATCGGCCTGGGCGTTCATCGGGATCGCCATGGGGGCGAGAACGACGGCCAGAATGGCGGCCACGAGCGCGAAGCTTCTCGTGAAGCGTGATTTCAGATCGGATCTTTTCATTTAAACACTCCTTATTTGAATTTTAATTAAGTTCTATTGGTCGTCAACGCTCAGGGGATCGTATTTCACGCCGGAGCCGCCGAAGAACTTCGAGAAAAACTCGTAGTATTCAAGACGCAGGCACTGTATGAAAACGATCAGCCCTTCCAGGAGCATGACGAAAATATTCCCCACTATGACGGAAACTATGTACGAAACACGGGAGGAAGAGCTCGCCGTCGGACCGCTCCAGCCTCCTCCCACGCCGGCCAGGATGTAGACCACGCTCATCATGACGGCGTGGTTCATGCCGAAGGCGCCCACACGCATGAAGGAGATCGTGTTGGTCATGAGGCTCAAAATTATCTCGACTGGCTTGAAGAGCTGCTCGGCGAGGCCCTCGTCCTCCGGCTCCTCTTCCTTGGCGGCCAGGAGCGCCTCCTTTATGGCCTTTCTCTTTATGACAAGGCCCCAAATGATGTCGCCAAGCAGAACCGCAGCCACGGGCGCCACGAGCATCACGACGGCCAGGCCTACGGAGAGCGTCCCCTTCCTTACGACCATGTAATAGAAGAGCGCTATGGCGGTCCAGTAGAAAACGCTGCTCAAAAGGCCCCATTGACCGAAAATGGCCTCGCGCCAATTCTTTCTCATTATGGCCTGCCAGACGTTCAGGAAAATACCCAGCGTCAAGACAAGGGTGCCGACAAAGATGGCGCTGGCGATAAGCTTGATACTGTCCTCGGCGGGATGCAGCCACAAGGCCGGAATGAGCTCCTCGTTTCCGAAAACGGAGCCGTACATGAAGCCGAAGAACATGGCGGAAACGCCGACGCACATGAAAAGTTTGCCCGTATCGGCAAGAAGTCTCAACTTCTTGTTGAAAGCCAAAAAGGCCCCCAGCAGAACGAAGATCAAGCCCTGCCCGACGTCGCCGAACATCATGCCGAAGAGGACCAGGAACGTTATCGCTACGAAAAGCGTCGGGTCTATGCCGTCGTATTCCGGGTATCCGTAAGTGGTGACCAGAGGCTCGAAAGGCTTCAGGAAAGAGGGATGGTCGAATTTAGTTGGAACTGTCGCGGCGCCGCTGGAAACAATGCTGCGCGCCTCGCCCTCGCTGTCCTCAGGGAAAGAGATGTCGTAAATGAGACGGCCTTCCAGCAGCTCCAAAAGTTCCTTCGCGACTTTCTCCGCGACCTTTTTAGGCACCCAGCCGCTGATGTAAGTCGTGCTGGCGGTCTTGCCGAAAAGCTTCATGGCCTCCAAGACCTTGAGATGGGCCGTGAGCATCGCTTTCCAGCGGGCGTAAAGCTTTCTGGCTTTCGAGCGCAGCGAGAGCTCGTCCTTCTTGAGGAGAGCCTCCTCCTCCCTGATCATCCAGAGTTCCAGCTCGATCTCGTCCATGGCCTCGCCGGTCTCGACGGAATATTTCTCCGGTATCTCCACCTCGTTGAAGAAGACGCTCTTTAAGGTGCTGCGGACAGTTTCCGTGTCCTCCTTGATCGAGAGGACTATGACGCTCGCGTCCTTCGATCCAAGCTTTCTGATCTCGGAGACGGAAAGCGTGTTCTTCAGGGCCTTCTTAAGATCGGGGACGAACCTTAAGGGCATCGTTCCCGTCACGCACTCAAAATATTTCAGCGCCCTCAGCTCGGAAGCGGAAACGCCAGCTAATTCGAGGCTCTGCAGAGCGTCCGAGATCCTTTTCAGCTCCGTTTCCCTGTCCGTGAAATCTTCTTTTCTTTTTTCCAGCGCCTCGATGTCGTCAAGAAGGGCGGCGAGCCCTTCGGAGATCTCCTTCTGGGCTTCTATGGGCGCGATCTCACCGTCAAAGGGCCTGTGGGCGCGCTCCGAATCGGAGCCGAGCCAGTCGGCCACTTTCTTCAGGGAGCCTTCCGATTTTTCCAAGGAAATCTGAGCGCCCAAAAGCTCGCTCGACAGAGTCTCCCTTCCGATAGGATGGAAGAGGCTGCGGTCAACCAGATGCATGACCTTGCGGCGCACCAGGAAATTGCAGGCCTTCATGACGTCTCCGTCCATGACGACGCACTGCAGAAGACTCATTTTTTCGGGACGGAACATCATAAGGCCGCCCCTCTCAAATTATTTTTATGCAATTCCGGCATAACTAGCCAGCCGATCTTCTCTTCTCTCAGGAAGCGCTTTATCTGCAGCAGGGACACGACGTCGCGGATCTCCTGCTGCTTGAGCATGAAGAGCGCCGTAAGCGGAGCCAGAGACAGGGGCGCGCCGGAATTCAAGGTAGCCTTGCACTCCTTTATTCTGGCGAAACGCATCGACCTTAGGCAGGAGCTGAGATTCGACGTATCAAAACAAGAAAAAGCCTTTTCGCTGGAAAGCAGGCTGAAGAAAGACCTTTCGTCCTCCGCTCTCATGAGCCTAACAAAAAGCGCCTCGTCCCAAAGGGAGGAAAGTTCCAGCATCATGAGGGGCAGAATGGCCGGCGTCTCCATTCCGAAATGGTAGCGAAGCCTCACCATCTGCTCAAGGCAAAGCTCGTCTATCTGCATTTTCAAAAGCTTCGCGCCGCCGGCCTTTTTCAGGCAGGCGTAGAGATTCTTAAAGTAGCTTCTTTCCAGAAGCGTTTCAAGGCGGAGCAGGCCGGCCGCTTCTCCGGCCGCGTCGATGTCAAGCTTGAAGTCCTCCTCGTAGCAGCTTCCTAAAAAAGCGTTCCCGATCTTTCCGCCAGCGGAAAGCGCCTCCCATTTTTCCATGGGAAGAAGAGAATGCCTGCCGAGATCGTAAAGGTCGACGAAAAGTTCGCTCATCTTGCCGTTGCCGGCGTATACCTGCTTCATTCTCAGTATCTTCTTCAGATTCAGAAGATCGTAAACTCTCACGAGCTCCCTTAGGGCCTCCGCCGACGAACCGGACAAAAATCTGAGGTGCGAGAGCATCTCAGTGACAAAAGATTGCTGCAGGCTGTGCTCGATCATCCTGAGGGAAAGGCTCCCGTCACCGCGCTCCGTCACCAGACCCTCGCCCAAATTGGAAGAGCCGAGGTCGCCGACCGCCGATTTGAGATCGGCGCTGCCCAAAAGGGACTGCCAGCCGCCCGACTTCAGCATGCGCGACTTGACGTAATGTATCCGGCTGTTCAGAGCCGCAAACTCGCAGAGCCTGAAGATACCCATGCCTAACTCTCCAAAAGTCCCTCCAGCACGGATCTCGCGATGTCTTCCTTCTTCTCGGAGAACTTTTTCTCCCTTGAAGCCAGAAGCTTTTCCAATTCCGCCTTTTCTTTTTCGGCGGCGGCCTGCTCTTCAGCAATGATCTTTTCCTTTTCCCTGGCCAGCTCCTCGTCGCGCTTGGAATCGGCCGCCTTCAGTATCGCGGCCGCCTTTTCCTTGCCTTCCTTTTTTATCTCCTCAGCCTGGCTCTTGGCGTTCGCCACGATCGCGGCCGCCTCTTCCTCAGTTTTGATGATATCCCTTATGCTGCTCATAATTCTTCATCCTTCTCGTCTTCCGGGGCCGCGTTTTGGCTGCTCCATTTGCGGTATTCATAAACAGCGCACCACACTATCGCGGCGAAGATCAACACCCTCACCGCGATAAAGGTCCATGCTATGACCTGTTCGTAGATACTGGTTTCGTTGTTCATTGTCCGTCGATCATCGCGATCCTTTGGGCGTGCCTTTCCCCGCCGGAAAAGGGCGTCTCAAAGAAAGTCTTCAGAATAAACCTGGCGTCCTCGGGGTAGGTGTACTTGGCGCCAAGGACCAGAACGTTCGCGTCGTTGTGCTGACGCGTCATGAAAGCCTCGTCGCAGGAGCGGCACAAAGCGGCCCTCACTCCCTTGAAGCGGTTGGCGACCATGCTCATGCCGATGCCGGTGAAACAGATCAGAACGCCCTTCTCGCAATCCCCGCCCTGGACTTTTTCAGCCACGGCTTTTCCGTAAACGGGATAATGCACCGACTCCGGACCATTGCATCCGCAGTCCACGACTTCGTGCCCGGCTTCAGCAAGGAAACCCTTCACGAGTTCCTTAAGGGCAAACCCGGCGTGATCAGAACCGATAGCGATACGCATAAAAGAAAATAGGTAATGTTTAAATAATTCAATCCTAAATTATTTAATATTTTACCAAATTTTTCTTTTCAGATGGTGGAGGCGGCGGGAATCGAACCCGCGTCCTAGCGATCCGCGCCAGCTGCTTCTACATGTGTAGTCGGATGATCAAGTCTTATCCCTTACCTTGGCTCAACCGACAGGCGTCGGAAGGGAAAGTCCCGCCTAAGATCTCGCCTCTTCCCGACGGGCGGAAAATCGGCCAGCCTGCTAACCTCGCTTCAGATCCCCCGCAGGCGGAAGGGATGGGAAGCGTCGTTGCCTTTAATTAGGCAGCAAGAGCGAATTCGTTGTTCGCAGTTATGATTTTGCCCGATTGTT
>JAGCDY010000127.1 GCA_017650925.1 bacterium | reverse complement strand
TCGACGTTAAGTTTGAGGGAGCGGAAGGTGGCGTAGTTCTTGGCGTCCTTGTTCTTCAGCCAGACGCTGGCGATCGTATTGGCCTCGGTGCCGAGAGGAACAACTTCAGAGCCCAGAATGTCGGTCCCGTTGATCGTGAAAGCGGAGAGCACTCTGTCCTTCAAATCAAGCGTGAACTTGACGTTCTGCCAGGCGCTGCCGGCGTCTGATTTGAACTTCTTGGACACGGCTTTACCGTCCTTGTCGCTGGTGTGAATAACAAGGGATCCGTCTTCCATGTATTCCAGGTAGAAGAAGGAAACTCCCTCGACGTCCTTGAGGTCGAGGATCGTTCCGCCCTGAACGGGTTTCACTTCGCAGCTGACGCTGATGAGGGATTCTATTTCGCCCTTGGCTTCCTTGCCGACGGAGACGGGGATCTTGACGCCGTTGCCGTCGCCCCTGACCTTCAGCTGGAATTCCTGCTCGTCATCGAAGAGGTCGCCGTTCTGGGCTTTCTCGAAGACCGCCTCGGATTCGGAGCGCACGATGGGAGGATTGGGATCCTTCAGCCCTTTGATCATGCCCTGCGGCTGGACTCCTTCCTTGTAGCCTTTTTCGGTAGTGAAGGCGGAAACGTAGGAGGTCCTGACGGGATAGGGATAATCCCTGTCCACTCTGCTGGCGTAGCCGTTGCCGTTGCTGGCGATGATGTGCAGGGCGCCGGACTGCTTGTCGTCGGAGGGCAGTCTCGTGATGGAGACTTTCTTGGGGTACGGCTTCTCGAAGCAGACGGTGTCGCTGAAATGGTAGGCGTCGGAATCCTTGTAGGCGTACCACACGATGCCGGATTCGTCCTCTATCACGATGGTGCTGTTCTGTCTGCCTTCCCTGATCACGGGGCCTTTACCGTCGGCCGGGCGGTTAGGGTTGAAGAAAGGATGCTCGTTTAGGAAAGCCGCCGCGGAATCGCTCCAGCGGCCCACTTCCGAAGCTTCGAAATAATTCGTGTAAGGAACGCGGTCGGTGGGGGGATCGAAGAAGGTGAAGATCCTGTTCAGCTGGTCATGGCCGCGGCTCATGATGACGTACTTGCCGTAGAAGTGCGGGAGGCCGAGAGCGTGGCCGTTCTCGTGGATCGTGGCGCCCAAGGTGGTGGCAAGGTGCGCCCAGCGGCGGTGCCTGTGGCAGGAGTCGTCGATCTCGACTTTGGGGTCCATCACCGTGTTGTCCAAAAAGCAGGGTATGACTTCCTTGATGTTCCTGGGCCAGGTGTAGACCGCGCCGGACCCGAAGGCGCCGAAGCTGCCGCCGCCCGTGGCGGTGTGTCCGACGCAGAGGCCGTCTTTCAATTCGGAGAAGTTGCCGATGGCCACGTACTGCGTTTTGGAACCGTAGCTTCTCTCGTCGTGGCCGGCGGCCTCCCTAAGCTTGGCGTGGAACTTGTAGTTGTCGTATTGGCCGTTGGGCTTGCGGTAGCTTTGTATCTCCGCCCTGGTGTATTTGCTGGTCACGACGTGCACCACAACGTGGTAATTGTCGTCCAGTTCCAGCTGGAAGGTCTTCTTGCCGTAATGCAAGGGATTCTCGTCCAGATCGTGGGCGGAGAAGGTCTGCATTATCTTGGCGGCCCTGTCGATGCGGTCCCAGTAGTTGGTGTTCTCGCCCTCATATCCGGGCGGAATATAGAAGTCCGAGGTGTCGTCTTTGCCGACCACATAGAAGAACTTCACCATGTTCTCGCTGTCGAGCTTGGTGAAGACTATAGGAACGGTAAGCGTCTCTTCTCCGCAAGTCAGCTCAACTTCGTTCACGCCGTAATGAAGATCGACCAAAGCTTTGTAGCGGCCGTTGTACCAGGTCGCGTCGCCCTCTTCGCCCGTAGTTTTGTTCTTGATGGTGACAGGCGTGTCGGGAGTGCATTCGCCCTTCAAAAGGGGCATGGAGTAGTGGATCTCCTCGTTGGGAGTGAAGTTGTCGCAGGTGAGCTTGGCTTGTAAGCCAAGGCTAACCATAAAAAGCAGGACAGGAAGGAAAAGGGACGTGTTTTTGGGCATAGTTTACCTCATTTTGTGGTTATTTTCCTTATTTTATCAAAAAAACGACGGCGGCGTCATCTCCTTTAAAAACGCTGAATTTAAGTTTTTCCCTTGAATAATTTGGACCAATCGGGTAAAATTCACAGAAAATGTAAATGGACATTAAAAATGCGCGAAAAATTATCGGTCGAAATAGAGATACTGCGTGAAATAAGCAACGTACTCGTCTGGGAAAACGACCCGCAGACGCTCCTGGACAAGGTCATAGAGATCCTTGAGAACAGGCTCGGCATGTTAAGGGGCACCTTCACGCTCATAGAGGGCAGCGAACTGAAGATCGCCGCCTCCGCCAAGGAGCTGAACGCCGAGGAGCAAGCCTTGGGCCGCTACGGCATCGGCGAAGGCGTCACCGGCACGGTCGCCAAGACCGGCAAAGCGGAGATCGTCCCGGACGTCAGGAAGGACAAGCGCTTCCTTAACAAGACCGGCGCGCGTCCGAAAGGAAAAGCCATCGCTTTCATCTGCGTTCCCATCATCCGCCACGGCCAGATGATCGGCACGCTTTCCGTAGACAGGAACGTCAGTAAGAACGCCTCCTTCGACCTTGAGAAAGACGCGGCCCTTCTCTCTATCATCGCCAACATCGTCGGCGAAGCGGCCGCCGTCAGGAAAGACCAGCGCGAAGAGCGCGAGAAACTCATAAATGAGAACAAAAAGCTCCGCAACATGCTCATCGACAATCCCGGCAACCTGATCGGCAACTGCCAGGAAATGCGGGTAGTTTATGAGCAGATCCGCCAGGTGGCGCAGAGCGACGTGACGGTCCTGATAAGAGGCGCCAGCGGCACCGGCAAGGAACTGGTCGCCCGGGCCATCCAGAGCCTCTCCGCCCGCAAGGACAAGCCTTTCATAATCGTCAACTGCGCCTCGCTTCCGGAAACACTCATCGAGTCCGAGCTTTTCGGCCATGAGAAGGGCTCTTTCACAGGCGCCTTCGAGCGCCGCATCGGCCGCGCCGAGGAAGCGGACGGCGGCACGCTCTTCCTGGACGAGATCGGCGACCTTTCCCTCCCCATGCAGGTGAAGATCCTGCGGCTTCTGCAGGAACGCACTTTCTCCCGCCTTGGCTCCAACGCGGAGATAAAATCGAACGTCCGCTTCATCGCGGCGACCAGCCGCGACCTTGAGGAACTGATGAGTCAGAACCGCTTCCGCGAGGACCTCTACTACCGTCTCTGCGTCTTCCCTATCACCATGCCGGACCTTTCCAGACGCTACGACGACATTATGCTTCTGGCGAAATATTTCCTTGAGAAATTCAATCTCAAATATTCCAAGAACATTTCCGCTTTCTCCACGGCGGCCGACAGCAATATGCGCAGCTACTCCTGGCCCGGCAACGTCAGGGAATTAGAGAACTGCGTGGAAAGGGCCGTACTTACCGCCAAGGACAACATAATCCACACCTACGACCTGCCGAAGCAGATCCAGCGCGAGAAATATTCCGACGATCCCTTCCAGATCAGGCAGAACAAAACTCTGAACGAGCAGATCGGCGAAGCCATAAAAGTCTTCGTGAAGAACGCCCTGGACGAAAACAATGGCTCCCAGAAAGAAGCCGCCAAGTCTTTGGGCATCTCATCCAGAATGATCAACTATTACATTAAGCAGTACAAGGTCAAATAAAGCTATGCAGAAGATCCTAATCCTAGATTACGGTTCCCAGTACACCCAGCTCATCGCCCGCAGGATCAGAGAGCAGGAAGTTTACGCCGAGATCATCTCCTTCGACACCAAAGCCGAGGAACTCAGAAAGGAAGCCCCCAAGGGCATCATCCTCTCCGGCGGACCGAACTCCGTCTTCGAAAAGGACGCCCCCTCTATCGACCCCGCAATCTTCGAGCTCGGCATTCCCGTCCTCGGTATCTGCTACGGCATGCAGCTCATGAGCCAGACCTTAGGCGGCCGCGTCGTTCCCGGAAGCGAGCGCGAATACGGCAAGATGCCCATAGAGATCAAAAAGGACGATCCCCTCTTCAAAAACATCCCCTCCACCATCGTGGTCTGGATGAGCCATGGCGACAGGGTGGAAGCCATCCCAAGCAGTTTCGAGCTTGGCGCGCTTTCCGCCACCTGCCCCTTTGCCGCCATGTACGACAAGAAGAAAAATTTCTACGGCCTGCAGTTCCATCCGGAAGTGGTGCACACCCAGTACGGCACGGAGATCCTGAAGAACTTCGTCTTCAATATCTGCTCCTGCCAGCCCACCTGGAAACTCACGGACTGGGTCGAGGAGACCGTCAAAAAGCTCAAGGAAGAAATAAAGGACGAGGAAGTGATCTTAGGCCTTTCCGGCGGCGTGGATTCCTCCGTGGCCGCCGTGCTGCTTCACAAAGCCATC
Organism: bacterium; assembly: GCA_017650925.1. Classification (GTDB taxonomy): domain Bacteria; phylum Auribacterota; class UBA3054; order UBA3054; family UBA3054; genus UBA3054. The sequence goes on along the minus strand of JAGCDY010000127.1, from coordinate 1,075 downwards.
GGCAAAAAACTCCACTGCATCTTCGTTGACAACGGTCTTCTCCGCTACCATGAAGCCGAGCAGGTGGAGGAGATGTTCAAGAAGAACTTGGGCCTCGACCTGACCATTGCCAGGGCCGCCGAACGCTTCTATGAAAAACTGAAAGGCGTTGAGGAACCGGAAGCCAAGCGCAAAACGATCGGCAAGGAATTCATCGAGGTCTTCTCCGAAGAAGCCAGGAAATTCAAGCATGTCCGCTTCCTGGCCCAGGGCACCATCTACCCCGACGTCATCGAGTCCAAATCCCCCAAGAAAGGCCCCTCCCAGACCATCAAGAGCCACCACAACGTGGGCGGCCTTCCCCCCGACCTTAAGTTCGAAGTCGTCGAACCTCTGAAGGAACTCTTCAAGGACGAAGTGCGCGCCATCGGCCGCGTCCTAGGCATAAACAGCGAACTCTTAGACCGCCAGCCCTTCCCGGGCCCCGGATTAGGCGTCAGGATCTTGGGCGAAGTGACAAAAGAAAAAGTCGAACTGCTGCAGCAGGCCGACCTCAGAGTCCAGGAAGAGATCAAAAAGCTTCCCGACTACAAGACCATCTGGCAGACCTTCGCCGTCCTTCTCCCCTGCCGCTCCGTGGGAGTCATGGGCGACCAGCGCACCTACGAATACACCTGCGCCATCAGGTCCGTCAACTCCCTGGACGCCATGACCGCGGACTGGACCAGACTCCCCTACGACACCCTAGCCACCATCTCCAACCGCATCATCAACGAGGTCCGGGGCATCAACCGAGTAGTCTACGACATCTCCTCTAAGCCCCCCGCCACCATCGAGTGGGAATAAGGTAAAAAAAATAGCGGCCTCACAAAATGAGGCCGCTATTTTTTTGCTTGCCGTTATGAGCGCTTACGGAAGAAGCACCAGGCGGCAGCCAAAATATCTGATTTTATTGGTGTCAAACTGATTGGGCGGAGAGCTGACTCGGTAGGCGATCCTGAAATATTTGACGACCGTCGAGGTCTCATCGACCCAGCCGCCGCGTCTTACTCTGCCCGTTCCCGTTGCGGGGCCGGTAGGATCCGTCACGGCTTCC
>JAGCDY010000126.1 GCA_017650925.1 bacterium | reverse complement strand
TCCTCAATGGATTCGAGGCCCGGGATGCGCCTGACGAAGAGGTAGGCGCCGCTTTTGGCGCGGCGGATGAAGTAGACGATCAGAGAACCGAAGATTATGATCCCGATAAGCGCGTTAAGCTTGTTGAGATCGAACCAGTTCTCATTGACGTACTGGAGCCATAAGGGCAGGCTTTTGATTGTGAAAAGTTCCATGTTTATCCTGATATTTGATTTTCAGATTTGAATTAGTTCTCAGCGGTGTCGTCTTTTTCCGTCGCCATTATTTCAACGTTGGCTCTGGGTACGGTCGCCACCGTTCCGTCGTCGAACTTGAGGTCCAGAACGCGGGCCAAAGATTCCGTCGGCAGCTTCGTCAGCTCGGCGGGCAGGGCGGTGACTGTTCCGAACATTCCGAAGTACGGCTCTCTGATCACGCGGACTCTCGTTCCGATGTCGAGGATCAGTTTCGCCTCGTTTTCCTTCATGGAGGCTTCCTCGTCTCTCGCCACGATGATCTCGGGGCGCATGACGCCCGCTCTGATCTGCGTGGCGCCGTTCACGGAGGCGTTCTTGCCTTCGCATTCCTTAAGCAGCGCAAAGGTCTTGTCCGCCATCGGGATCTGGCCGAAGCCTTCCGTCAGGACGAGCGTCAGGCCGAGCTCCTCGTGGCCCGTGATGGCGACGCCGAGGTCGAAGCCCAAGAATTTCTTAAGGTCGGCGTCGTCGAAGCCGCCCACCACGACGGCATTCACGCCGACTTCTATGGCTTTCTGCAATCCGTTATAGGTGATCAGGCTTCCGCCCACGACCACGCAGCCTTTCATCTCTTCCGTGAAGGAATTTTCATCAAGGATGTCGTTGGGCGTTTTGGAGGCGACCACGATTTTGCCGTAAGTCTCGCCGCCCACGCCGAAGATGCCCTGGATGAAGGAGCCCGTCACTTCGACCGTCACGTGCTCGCCTTCGTCCGCTTCCACGACCTTGCCGTCGATGTAGGCCTTGACGTCGACGGGCACCGGGGCGCCGCGCATGACGACCTGGCCGGAAACGTCACTGACGGATTCGATCGTTCCGCTCATGGGGGACTCGATCCTGGTTTTGAAGAGGCCGAAGAAGGCGGCGCGCATGGCGAGCAATTCGCCTTTCTCAACGTGCTCGCCGATCGGCTTGACCATGAACTGCTTCACTTCGTGAGGCTGACAGCCCAAAAGGCTCATGACGTTGACGACGTCAGCCTTGCCGGGGAGTTCGGTTTTCAGAACGACCTGTTCGGCGCCGACTTTGTCGCCGATCTTAACAAGCGTCTGGCCCTTGATGGGAAGACGCCTGTTGCGGCGCAGCACCGTGGATTTTAAAACTTTAAGACCTGGTGAATATGCGTATGCCATAGTTTTATTTGGTTTTTATTTTTCCGGGTAAATGTCGAGTTCCTTGTTCCAGATCTGGAGGAGCTTCACTCTGTCTTCCTGACTGGCGGGGAGCTGGATGGGACGGCAGCGGGCGTCGAGGATAAGGCCGACTACGCCGCCTTTGACTTTCTTGGTGACAGCTTTTCCGTAGCCGGCGCCCACGTTGAATTTCCTGGTGGGATCGACGGTCACTTCTGCCTCTTCGCCAAGGCCAAGGGGCAGGAGCTTTATTTCGCCGCTCTTCAGCTCGTATTCCTTGCCCTGGAATTTCACTTTCATGCAGGGCTTGCCGAAGGGCGCGATGCCGACCGGGGCTATCACGGTGCCGAGGTAGATGAGGCAGTCTTTCTCGAAGACTTCTAGCGCGGCGTCTTCGTTGATCTGGGCCAGAACGCCGAGGTGCGGCATCATGAAGATGGAGTCAACCGCCAGCTGCGTGAAGCCTTCCGGCGCGAAGCCGTCGATCATCATGAGGGCGCTCTGGTTTCTTCTGGGAGCGTGCGAGAGCACGCCGCCGGAACCAACGATGATATCCAGTCCCATCATGTCGACCAGCGTGTCTTCCTTGACGGTCTGGCTCATGGCGTCCGCGAAGGATGTGGATTTCTGGGCGCCTTTAAGACCGACCGCCATTTCCTTGTGCTGCAGGAAGGCCAGTCTCAGGGCCTCGCGGCAGATGGCCTGCTCGACCATCAAAGATTCGATGTTTTGCGGGATGGTCGTGGGTCGGATCATTTTGTTTCTGATCTGGTTTCTCAAGATCCTCTCGTCTTCCATGACGGGGACCCAGCGCAGGACGTTGGCGAGACCCGCGGAAGCCACCACGTTGGAAATGGAGTAGCTCATGCCCAGGTTGGCGGAGACGGTGCGGTTGAAGACCTGCTCGCTCTCCGGATTGTTGCGGTCCGCTCTGAAGACGGAGAAGTCGTCGGTCGTGGCGCCGCCGATGTCGGTGCCGACCACCTGGATGTTGTTGCGGCGGGCGATCAGTTTCATGATGTCGCCGACGGCGCCCGGAGTCGGCATAATGGGGGCCGAGGTCCAGGTCATCAGTTTCTTGTAGCCCGGAGCCTGCTGCATGACGTGTTCAAGGAAGAGGTCATGGATGGCGTCGCGGGCGGGCTTAAGATTTTCCGTTTCCAGAGTCGGGCGGAGGTTGTCGACTATCTGCAGCGCGGTCTTCTTGCCAAGCGTCTGCTCGATGGCGGGCCTGGCGGCCGCGTTGCCGGCGTAAATGACGGGCAGTTCGTAGCCGGCGCCGAAGCGGGGACGGGGGTCGGCCGCGGCTATCGTCTCGGCCTGGGCCACCACGTGGCGGACGGTGCCGCCGTCGGTGCCGCCGGAAAGAAGTATCATGTCCGGCCTAAGGTTTCTGATCCTCTCGATGCGCTCATAGGGACGCCTGCGGTCGTTGGTCGCCAGACTGTCGATGACGATGGCGCCGGCGCCCAAGGCGGCGCGGGCCGCCGATTCGGTCGACATCTGGGAAACGACGCCGGCCACCATCATCTGGAGGCCGCCGCCGGCCGAGGAGGTCGAGATGTAGGCGTCAGCGCCTTTGTCGCCCTCGCGGGGCACTATGAGTTTGTCGTCGCGGATGAAGGTTCTCTTCGTAATGTCCTCGATCTCCGCGATGGAGTTGATGACGCCGCGCGTCACGTCTTCCGCAGGCGCTTCCACGGTAGTGGGAGCTTCGCCGCGGGCCGCCAGGCGGTAACTGCCGTTGCGCTTCTCGATCAAGATCGCTTTGGTAGTGGTGGAACCGCAGTCTGTGGCCAGGATCACTTCAGGGGCTTTGTTTTCTGCCATATTTATTTATTCGTTCGTTGGGCCGGGATCTTCCGGCTGGTTATTATCATTTTCAGGTTTGGGAGCCGTCAGCTTCTTGTTTTCCATATCGATGGCGGCGATCAGGCGCTCCACGTTCTTTCTCTCCTGGAGCATGTCGCAAAGGTCGTCAAGCGTAGCGTATTCGATGAACATCCCCAATGCTGGGGTCAGGACTATGAGCGCCTGGCTGGCCAGGTAGTTGAGGGGCTTGACGGATTCAAGGGCGAGGATGGCGGGGAAGGCCAGGCGCCGGCGCGCTATGCCGGCGGCTATTTTGGCGATAAGCTCGTCGTGCCGGCGCTCTGAGCGCGGCATGGCGAAGGCGTTGGCCCAAAATTCCTTGTCCATTTAAAGAAGTTGCGTCAAATTAGATAAATGTTGAAAAATACTCTAAAAATCATAGCAAAACAGCCTTCAAAATGAAAGGAAATAGTCTAAAACGCCTTATATCGCTATCTTAGGCTGAAAGGGCTGAAAAACGAAAACCTATTGACAAAATTTCGGCCTAAAAGTTAAAATTACTCAATAACATAGGGCATTATTTCATTATGGCAAGAGAATTTTTAATGGGCAATGAGGCGATGGCTCTGGGAGCGCTGGCGTCGGGTCTGGACCTGGCGGCAGGGTATCCTGGGACGCCCTCCACGGAAGTGCTTGAGACCATAGCCAAAAGAAGGACGGACAAGACTTATGTGGAGTGGTCCGTCAACGAGAAAGCCGCCCTGGAAGCGGCCGCCGGCGCGGCCTATTCCGGTGCGCGGGCCCTTGTCACGATGAAACAGGTCGGGCTCAACGTGGCCAGCGACCCCCTTATGAGCTTAGCTTACATAGGCGTCAAGGGCGCCCTGGTCGTCCTGGTCGCGGACGACCCCGGCCCCATCTCCTCACAGACGGAGCAGGACACCAGGACTTTCGCCAAATACTCTAAGCTTCCCGTTTTCGATCCCTCTTCCGTGAAGGAAGCCTATGAGATGATCCAGGAAGCTTTCGCATTCTCGCACGAGTACGGAACGCCCGTCATTTTCCGTCCCACCACCAGGATCGACCACAGCTACGCCAGCCTCGACGTGAAGGAGGAGGCGGAATACGAAGAGCATTTCCCGCTAAGCTTTGAAAAGGATCCCTTGCGCTGGGTGATCTTCCCGAAGCTCTCCCTGAAGAACCACGCGTTGATTGAAAAGCGCAACAAGGAACTCTCGAAAACCTTTTCAGATTATGCGAGAAACTTCATAGTAAAGGAAGACAAGGAGACGAAGAAAGGAATTGCCGCCTCCGGCGTCAGCTACGCCTACGCGAGGGATATCCTGAAGGGCAAAGACAGCCCGAGGATCTTGAAGGTCTCCACGCCCTTTCCGTTCCCGGAAGAGCTCGCCCAAGAATTTCTCATGGGCCTTGAGGAAGTCCTCGTCCTGGAGGAGCTCGATCCCGTTTTGGAAAGAGAGCTTTTCGAGGTCATGGGAAAGCGCGGCATAAAAGTAAAGATCAGAGGCAAGCTGGACGGCACGGTGAAGCCGGCCGGCGAGAACACGCCTAAAGAAATTAAAGCGCTGCTCAGCGATTTCCTGCAGTTTGAAACTGAAAAAGAAAGCAAGGCCGCGAACGCTCCCGCGCTTCCAATAAGGCCGCCCGTCCTTTGCGCCGGCTGCCCGCACCGCGCTTCCTTCTACGCCGTGAAACAGGCCGTGAAGGGAGAAAAGGCGGTCTTTTGCGGCGACATCGGCTGCTACACCTTAGGCAACGCGAAACCGCTTAACATGTGCGACACCTGCCTCTGCATGGGCGCCGGAATCACCATCGCCCAGGGGATAGGAAGAGTTGACAAGGGCACGAAATGTTTCGCTTTCATCGGCGACTCGACGTTCTTCGCTTCCGGGCTTACGGGAGTCGTGAACGCCATCTACAACCAGGCTGATCTTACGGTTGTCATCCTCGACAATTCCACGACGGCCATGACCGGCCACCAACCGCACCCCGGCACGGGGCAGACTCTGATGGGGGACGTGACCGCCGCCATCGATACCAAGGAAGTTTTGAAGGGTATCGGCGTCAAGACGATTGCGGAAGTGGATCCTCTGGACTTTGCTCTGGCGGTCGCGACGGTCAAAAAAGTTTCCGCGGAAAAGGGCGTGAAGGCCGTGATCTTCCGCTATCCCTGCATCGTCAAATTCAAACCTCAGGGCGCTAAAGCCAAGGTCGACGAGAGCAAATGCGTCGGCTGCCAGAAGTGCATCCGCGAGCTGGGCTGTCCGGGCCTCATATTGAAAGACAAAAAGGCTTTCATCGACGACAGGCAGTGCGTGGGCTGCGCTCTCTGCCAAAACGTCTGCGCGTTCGGCGCCATCGATTGCCCACCGCATAAGAGAAGGGAAGAGCTCATCACTAAAGATCTTCCCAAAGCGCAAAAGCGAGAGGAACGCAAGCCTTCCCAAAGCCCCAAAAAAGACATCCAGAGTTTCGATCTGAACATCATCCTTTGCGGCGTGGGCGGGCAGGGAACGGTCCTCGCTTCGCGTCTTCTGGCGGCCACCGCCATGCGTTTGGGTCTTGAGATCAAGACCGCCGAGACCATCGGTATGGCGCAGAGGGGCGGCAGCGTAGTTAGCCACATCAGGATAGGCAAAAATATCCATTCGCCCATCATCGGCGAAAAAGAAGCCGACCTTATCCTCGGTTTCGAGATAGCTGAAACGCAAAGAAACCTCCCTTACCTAAAAGACGGCGGCAGGATAGTTACGAGCTCCTGCCCGGTCATTCCTGTCAACGCCATGCTGGACGGGCCCCCGTACCTGCTTGACGAGATAACAGCCTATCTTAAAAACGCCGTTCCCGACATCAAGTTTGTGGACACCATTTCCGCCGCCAAAGCTTTGGGCAGCGAAAAAGTCATAAACGTCCTCATGCTGGGACAGGCCGCCAAAGCCGGCCTTCTCGGCTTCGGAACGGAAGAATTGCAAGAAACGATCACGGAGCTCATGCCTCCCAAGATACAGGAAATCAATTTAAAAGCCCTTCTATACCAGGAGTAACATATGGAGATCAACGCCAGCCAACTTGCGCTTGTCAACAAGCAGATAACCCGCCTCATCTCTTCCCAGAACTTCTACGGCAAAAAGCTGCAAGCTGCGGGAGTGGAGCAGCTCGCTTCCAAGGATGATTTTGAGAAACTGCCTTTTTCGGAAAAGGACGATCTCAGGGAAGCCTACCCCCTGGGACTGATGGCCTGCCCGGAAGAGGAAGTCGTCAGGATCCATTCCAGCTCAGGCACCACCGGCACGCCTGTCATCATCCCTTACACCAGAAAGGACGTGGAAGACTGGGCCATCATGTTCAAGCGCTGCTATGAACTGGCGGGCATCACGAACAAGGACCGCATCCACATCACCCCCGGCTACGGTCTCTGGACGGCCGGCATCGGCTTCCAGGCCGGCTGCGAACTTTTGGGCGCCATGGCTATTCCCATGGGTCCGGGCAACACGGAAAAACAGCTGCAGATGATGATGGATATGAAGTCCACCGTGCTTTGCGCCACTTCTTCCTACGCGCTGCTTCTGGCGGAAGAGATCGCCAAGCGCGGAATCAGGGACAAGATCCATCTGACCAAGGGCGTCATCGGTTCCGAGCGCTGGGGCGAAAAGATGCGCAAGCGCATCCATGAAGAACTCGGCATCGAGCTCTACGACATCTACGGCCTGACCGAGATCTACGGCCCTGGCATCGGCATCAACTGCAAATACGACACCGGCATGCACATCTTCGACGATTATCTCTACACCGAGATCATCGATCCCGAGACCGGCAAGGTCCTCCCGGACGGCGAGTGGGGCGAGATCGTCATCACGACGCTCGTCAAGGAAGGCGCGCCCTTGATCCGCTACCGCACGCACGACCTTTCCAGGATCATCCCGGGAAATTGCCCCTGCGGCAGGACGTATCCGAGGATCGACGTCATCGCCGGAAGAAGCGACGACATGATGAAGATCAAGGGCGTCAACGTCTTCCCGAAACAGATCGAAGAGATCCTCCAGACCTTCCCGGAACTCAGTAGCGAATACCAGATCCGTATCTCGCACCTCGAGGGCAAGGACACCATGCGCATCTACGTTGAGACGAACGGCACGGTCGACTTCCTCGACATCGCCAGAAGGATCGCCGAGCGCGTCAAGTCCAGGATCGGCTTCACGCCGCTCGTCAAGGTCGTCGAACTCGGCGTTCTCCCGAGAAGCGAGAAGAAGAGTAAACGCGTCATCGACGAACGCTTCTGATGAAGCGCTTTCTCCTTACAGCATTCCTCGCCATAGGAGCTTTGCTTTCGCTCCTGTCTTGCGCCGCGCCCGCCAATAAAGCGGGCGAACAGCCGCTTCCTGTGCCTGTAAGGGAGATCCTCCGGCAGAAGCTCTGCGTCGACCTGCGCTACTGGACCTCCGATACGATCGTTTCAAACGAGTCCGTGACCTTCACCGTAAAAGCCATGGACGAAGAGATCGCGGAGGCGCTCAACGCTTTGCGTCCGGGAGCCGTCATTCTTTTCGCGGAAAGTTGTCAGGACGGTCCCCAAGTCCGAAAACTCACCACCGACATCCGTGCCGAGGCCAGGGCAAACGGCTGGTACGATCCGCTCCTGACTGTCGACCAGGAAGGCGGCAGAGTGGAGCGCCTTACCTTCGGCCCGCATTTTCCCTCCGCCGCGGCCCTGGGAGGAATGGACGAAGCCTACATAGAGAACATGGCGGGCGAGCTGGCCGACCTTACCCTGGCCTCCGGCTTCGACCTTGATTTCGCCCCGGTCTGCGACGTGGACAGCAACCCCAAGAACCCTGTCATAAACACCCGCTCCTTCGGGCACGACGTCCAAACAGTCAGCAAAGGCGCCACAGCTTTCATCAGATCGTTCAGGAAGCACGGCCTGCTGTCCTGCGCCAAGCATTTTCCCGGGCACGGGGACACCTCCGTCGATTCTCACACCGGGCTGCCGAGAGTCGAGAAGACTCTGAATGATCTCAGGAGTCTTGAGCTCAAGCCTTTCAAGGCGGCCATAGACGAAGGCGTGGACTGCGTGATGACTTCCCACATCCAGTTCCCCAATATAGAGACGAACACCCTGACCGACCTCAACGGCCAAAAGATCCTGCGTCCGGCCACGCTTTCCAAGACCATTTTGAAAGACGTTCTGAGAAACGAGCTCGGCTTCGAGGGCGTCATTATAAGCGACGATATGGACATGGACGCGATCTCGAAAAGCTTCGACTGGAAAGAGGCGGTCATAGAATCCTGGATCGCCGGCTGCGACATCACGATGGTGACAAAAAGATTCCAATCTCTTGCCTCCCTTAAGGAATGGGACGATCTGCTCGATAAGGCTGAAGCCGCAGTGGCAGACGGCCGTTACCCGCTCGGCGAATTGCTCGCGTCTTATGACAGGATAAAAAAGCTTAAGGACCGCTGCCGGGAAAACAAAGAAATGGTAACATTGTCTTTCTTTTCTTATTGTAGTCCGGAAAAGACTCCGCAGGAGATCGATTCTCTGTCCAAGGCAACCATAACCATGAAAGGGGACGCCTCTCTTCTTGAAAAACTGCCCCCGGAAAAGTCCCAGTGGTTCTCCAGGAATTTCTTCCTGGCCGCCCGTCAGCGCGGCTTCCTCATTTTCAACGGCGGCAGTTTCGAGATCGCTCCCGACGTCGTCCTCGTCTACAACTATTCCTCTGCCTCCCCAAAGGAAAGCGAGATAGAGAATCTTCAAGCGACCATAGACAAAGCCAAAGCGGAAGGCAAAAAAGTCATCCTCCTGAGCTGCGGCGTCCCGGTGGAAGAAAAGCTTTTCCCCAACGTCGACCTCCTCATAATGTCCAAAGGCGGCCTCTCCGGCATTTCAAGCCTTTTTGGTGATTTGCTATAATGATTAAATCATGAAGCAATTTTTGTTGATAGTGGTCCTGCTGCTTGTGGGCGCCGGCATATATTTCTACTTCACCGCCCCGGAAGAAGTCGAGCAGCTTATTCAAAAGACCCCTCTGCGCAAGGAGAAGGAGTGGGTCTGCAAAGGCGTCGACCTGCCCTGGTTCCATTCCGTCAAGGGCGAATGGAACGTTGACATCAGGGAGGACGAGATCGCTATCATCGGTTCCAAGGACAAAGAATCGCTGAAGACGCTTTCCGCTTACTTTGACATCAAGTCGAAGGAATACAAGGATATGGAGTTGGAGGTCGACGACTGGATCAAGAAACACACCGTGAACCAGTTCATGGCTTACATTCCGGAGCCGCCGGCGGGGACAAACCAATTCGCGACTTACATCTACTATCACAAGACGCAGGACTTGGGTCCGCTGCTTTTGAGAAGCGGCTACGCCGTCATTATGGGCGAATTGAAGAAGAATCCGCCTTTCTACCGTTCCTGCCAGAGAATGGCCGTGGAAAGGAAACTTGGTATGTGGAAATACGCCAAGATGAGGGACGAGGGCATAGAGGTCTATTGCAACCTGGACGTCACGCCCATTCTGAAAGTGCCAAAAGATGGGTCCAAGCCCGAGCCCGGCATTCCCTTGTTCCACCGCCGCGACCTCTACATGACGCCGCGCTACTCCAGCAAGGATCTTTTCGACGTTTCCGAGTCCTGTTCCTTCCTGTGCGAAGCGAGGGGCACGATCATCATCCACGGCGCGCCCGTCGATCACGACATGACATTGTCCCTCTGCCCGAGAGGCAGGCTGGCCAGCTTCGGAACTTTGATGGAATCCTTCCCGCCGCACGATTACAACTGGCATCAGGAGGAAGTGCTGATGCGCGGCGGCACGACCAACGAGTTTAGGATAACCTATGCGCCGATGGACTTCACGATCGTTTCCCGCCAGGGGCTCGATCTCCAGTATCACGGCAATATAATAGAGCAGGTCGACTTCACGCTTGAGAAAGACCACGAGACGGTCTACAAGAAGCACTTCTACATCCCGCGCGACAAGTTCATGGACTTCTTCAGTCTCATGAGCCCCGATCTCTTCTAAAAGATGACCGTCAGCGAAAGGGAAGAGCTCTGGCTTAAAGAGTTCGCCGCGAAAACGGGCGGCGATCTTGCGGAACTTCTGGAAAAGAGAAAAGCAGGCGTTCCTTTGGCGTACCTTATTGGCAGCCAGCCTTTCCATGAGATAGAGCTTAAGATCACGCCGGACGTGCTTGTGCCCAGGCCGGAAACGGAAGAGCTGGTGGAGCGCGTGCTTAAGGAAGCGAAAGAGGAAGGCCGCGGACTTGATCTGGGTTGCGGCAGCGGCGCCATAGTGCTTGCCCTTTCCAAGGCGCTGCCGAAGTGGCGCTTTACGGCGACGGATGTTTCAATTGAAGCGCTTTCTTTGGCTGAGGAGAATGCTAGGCTGTTAGGACTTTCCGACAGGGTTAATTTTCTGCTTGGCTCCTGGTGGGACGCTCTTCCCGAGGGGGATGTTTTCGATCTTATCGTCACCAACCCGCCTTACGTGGGAACGGACGAGGAGATAGACGCGGGCGCCATGCGCGAACCTAAGATCGCGCTTTTCGCGGGCCCGGACGGACTCGACGCATACCGCGCCATCCTTCCCGAAGTTGCTTCGCGCCTAAAGGAGGGCGGGCTGTTCTTCGGGGAGTGCGGCCCCTTTCACGGATCAGCCTTGCTTGCGCTTGCGAAGGAGGCCGGATTGGCGAACGCCATGATCCTTAAGGACTATTCCGGAAGAGACCGTTTTATAAGGGCGCAGAAGGTTTGATATTTCCTTCCTTTTCTGTGATAGAATTACAGGTATGAAGAAAGTAATTTTTATAGCCATTGTTTTGTTGTTCGCCCTCTGCGCCTGTCGAAAGGAAGGCCAGAGCAAGAACGTTCCCCAGGTTAAGACAAATCCCAACGTCCGCACGGCGAGAAAAACTCCCAAAAAGGAGAGAAAGCCGGCGGCGAACGTCGTCCAAAGCATAAGCTATGACTCCTACGGTGCGGTGACGGGCCTGGTCTTCCGATGCGATTACGCCAAGCTCGCCTCGCGCCCCTGCTTTTCCGGTCCGGTCGTGGCCGAACGTTTGAAGACCGAAAAGGACAACGCCGACCTCTATTTCGCCCGGGCCCTTTCCATGCCGGAAAATTCCCTGGAAAGGGAAAAAGATCTCAAGAAAGCCTCAGAGCTCCAGCCGGACGCGCCGTATCCCGTTTTGGAACTGGTCTGCTTCTACGGCACCCGCGGCGAGTTTTCTAAAGCGCGCGTGACGGCCCAGGAACTTTCGGACTTCTTCGAGGCGGACAAGGATCTGGCGGACCAGGTCATAAAGCGCTGCCGCTACTGGCTCAAGGGTTTCGCCATGTACGACGACACACATTGCAACGATGATACCGTCGGCATTATGGAGATATTGGCCCCCTACGACCAAAAGATCGCCAGATCGGTCGTGAGATACTATATCGTGCGCTCCAACGAAAAGAAAGCCCTTGCCCTTATCAAGGAATTTATGCAAGCGGAAACTAAGGGCGAAAAGCTGGCCTGGCGGGAATTGCTGGAATGTATTGACGACGATGAGGCGAGGACGCTTATAGCCGGCCTTGGTGTGGAGGAGGAGATGGACGCCCTCTCCGCCGCCAGAAGCCGCCTTGTTAAGCTGCAGCGCGAGCTCTATAAAGGCAACTACGAATGGTACAGCGAGGAGATGCAGGAAGTCCGCCGCTCCATACTTTTACATTCCACCAATGCCGAGGAAAGGATAGACGTAGCGGGAGAGTATCTTACGACCAGCCTGACTTCCGACGACAGCGGCAGGATAGAAGAGTACGTCGGCAGCCTTATGCCGGCCGACACGGAATGGAAGCGCCGCGAGTTCTCCATCCTTCTGGAATCCATGAATAATTTCGACATGGACGAGGAGGCCGTGCGCCATGCTACGACGCTTTACGTTTCGGCCCCACCGGACCAGCAGCCGGCAACTTTGGCCCAGATCCTGAAGTCCAATCTGATGATCGACGACGACCTTATCCGCGAGGCGGCGGAACTGCACCCCACTGACGTGAAACTCATAACGGCCGTCGCGGACTACTACAAGGAACGCAAGAATTACGAGGAAGCGGCCAAGTGGCACAGGAAGCTAATTGCGCTCGTTAAGACGGACGCCGAAAAGAACCGCGTCAGGGCGCAGCTGGCTGAGGATCTGGCCTGCTCCGGCGACAAAAGCGGGCTTTTGTCCTTCTACAACGAAACGGAAGAAGCGCTGTCACAGGGGATGACCGCGGAGGGGAGAATAGCCCTCTATAAGATCCGCCTTGGGATAGAAGGCACCAATTCGGTCTGGCAGGAAGCGGCCGAGACCTTCCTCAATGAAAAGGATCCCGACGCCAAGGCCGTTTTGCTTTCTTTCCTTACGGGGTTCCAGTGGAACACCGTCAGGAACACGAAAGAGATGGCTCCCGCCATAACAGAAGCCGCTCTCGCGGAGCCCTCTCCGGAGATCTTGAAGAGCCTCCCGATGCTTTTCGAAAGGCTGCAGGAAGTCGAGGCGAAGCCCGAGATCAAGACTTTGACGCGTTTCTTTTTGAGGGAAGGCATCAAGCCGCCCTACTATTACGAACTGATCTCGCTCTTTTCTAGCCGCGAGGAAGCTCTGAAGGAACTGGACGAATGGTTTACGGAAGCCAAGCTCGGTTCCCTCGACCTTATAGATTTTTACACTTCCGCTGTCAATTACCGCATCGAATTCGACGATAAGAGCCTCGCGCTCTTCAAAAAGATCTGGGACATGACGGGGGACCTCTCCTTCAGGCAGCGATCCTCGCTTTTCTACTGCTTCTACGGATTCCACAATTCCGAAAAGGTCTCCAAGGAAAAGAAGGAAGAAATGGAGAGGGCGCTCTTCGAATCCTGGCGCGACGAATTCAAGTATTATCTTGAAAACGGCCTTCCCACGCTCTTTATCGCCGACCCGGGGGAGGTCATGGCCTCCGCCTCGGAAAAGGAAAAGCGCGAGATAATGGATCTGATAGCCAGGAAGATGAGCGGCGGCTCCAACTACTCGCTCGTCAACATCTACCGCGGACTCGCCAGGGAACTCGGCGCGGAAAAGGAAGCCATGGCCGTTCTCGAGGAACACTTCAGCTTCGAACATCTCGTCAAAAACCCCAACGATCTTTGGCTCTATTCCAACATCTGCGACGAGATGGGCAAGGAGTTCGACAAGAAGAAAGTTCTCCAGGAGATCGTCGCGGCGCAGACCAACATAAAGAATTTCGCGCAGAGCGGACTCTTATA
>JAGCDY010000125.1 GCA_017650925.1 bacterium | reverse complement strand
TCGACGAAGTCGGAGCCCGTGATCGAGAAGAAAGGCACGCCGGCCTCGCCGGCGATGGCTTTCGCGATAAGCGTCTTGCCGGTGCCCGGAGGACCGACGAGGATGACGCCTCTGGGGATCCTGGCGCCAATTTTGGTGAATTTGTCAGGATCTTTCAGATAATCGATAAGCTCCTTGGTCTCTTCCTTGGCTTCCTCACAGCCGGCCACGTCGGCGAACGTCACTTTCATCTCGCCGGGGTCGCTCTTTTTGGCGCGGCTGCGCCCGAAGTCCTGGGCCATGCCCATGTTGTTTCTGGAAAGCCTGTTGAAGAAGAAATAGCCGATGGCGAAAAGCAGTATGACAGGCAGAATGAAGGAAACTATCCCCCACTTCGGGGCTTCCTTCAAGGTGTAGTCGACGCCCTTTTCCCGCATGAGACGGATCCTTTCCGCCTCCACTTCGGGATTGTTGGTGACGGTCGACTTGAAGGCCACGTTCTTCGTCCCCTGCGGCATCTCGGCCAGCTGCTTTTTCAAGCCCTCCGGCAGTTCTGCGATATCCTTGACGGCCAGTTCGCCGCTGACATTAACGCTGCCTTCCCTGGCGGTGACGGACTTCACGCAGCCCAGGGCGATCACTTCGTCAAACTCGGAAGTCGAGAGCGAAACAGCCCCGGACGCTCCCATGCCGAAGCGCTGAAGGAGCAGCATGACGCCGATCAGAACGGCGATCCAGATGAGGCTGGGCCTCCAGGAGGCGAAACCTCCGCCGGGTCTTTTTTTCTTGCCTTCTCCCATACTACTTGCTCAAAAGTTCCAAAGCCTTCATGTATTTGCGTCTGGTCTCCTCGACGACTTCCGGCGGCAAGGGAGGAGCGGGCGGCTCGTGGTTCCACTTGATCGCGTTCAGATAATCGCGGACGTACTGCTTGTCAAAAGAGGGCTGGGATTTGCCCGGGCAGTACTGGTCGGCGGGCCAGAAGCGCGAGGAGTCCGGAGTGAGCACTTCATCGCAGAGAATTATCTCGCCGTCGCAGACGCCGAACTCGAATTTCGTGTCGGCGATTATGATGCCTTTCTCCTTGGCGTAGGCGCTGGCGCGGGAATAGATGTAAAGGGAAAGATCCCTGAGCTTGCTCGCGGCCTCGAAGCCTATGATGTCAGCCATGCGGTCGAAGTCGATGTTCTCGTCGTGACCGGAGTCTGCCTTGGTGGAAGGCGTAAAGATCGGTTCGGGCAGCTCGGAGCACTCCAGAAGGCCCTCGGGCATCTTTTTGCCGCAGACCGTGCCGGATTTCTTGTACTCGGCGAAAGCGCTTCCAGCGAGGTATCCTCTCACGACGCACTCCACCGGGAAGATCTGGGCTTTTTTGACGACCATGGCGCGGCCGTCAAGGTATTCCTTGTAGGACGCGAGCTTGGGATACATCTTGCAAACGTCGCCCGTGACGTAATGGTTCTTGACCTTGTCGCCGAAAAACGAGAACCAGAACTCGGAGAGCCCCGCCAAAACTTTGCCTTTGTCCGGAATGAGAGTCGGCAGAATGGAGTCGAAGGCTGAGATGCGGTCCGTCGCCACGAAAAGCAGATTGTCGCCGAGGTCGTAGATTTCCCTGACTTTGCCGGTCTTCAGAAGAGGATATTCGTTGATTTTTACAGTTTCCATAAGATTGTCCTTAATTTTTTATTTACATTTTTTCCGGAGCGGAGATCCCGAGGATGTCGAGCCCGCATTTGACGGCGTTCCTCACGACCGAGAGCAGAGCCAGCCTGGCCGTGCAGAGATCCTTGTCCTCGACCAGGATCTGCGCCGCGTTGTAATAGTGGTGGAAAGCTTCCGCCAATTTCTCAAGGTAGCCCGTCAGGCGGTGCGGCTCGCAGAGTTCGGCGGCTTTCTCGACCGTGTCTTTCATCGTGCCCAGAAGCTTTATGAGCTCCAGTTCGGAAGGATCGGTAAGAAGCTCGGCCTTGATCTCCTTTTGCGCGAGCGATTCCGTATTCACTTCCGCCTTGCGGAAAATGGAGGCGATCCTAGCGTAGGCGTACTGGATGTAGAAGACCGGGTTGTCGGGCGACTGCTTTTTCGCCAGCGCCAGGTCGAACTCCAGATGGCTTCCTAATCTCCTCATGACGAAGAAGTATCTCACGGCGTCGACGCCAACGTCGTCCATCAGTTCGTCCAGCGTCACGTAATTCGCTTTTCTCGTGCTCATCTTGACGGCTTCGCCGTTAGAGAGGAGCGTCACGAACTGGTAGATGGCGACCGTCACCTTGTCGACGTCGTAGCCCAGGGCTTTCAGGCAGGAGAGCACGTCCGGGTACTGCGCGATATGATCAGCGCCGAAGATGTCCACGATGCGGTCGTAGCCGCGTTCGAATTTGTCGCGGTGATAAGCGATGTCGGGCAGACGATAGGTCGGCTCGCCCGTCGACTTCACGAGCGCGCGGTCTTTTTCGGCGCCGAACTGCGAGGCCTTGTACCAGACCGCCCCGTCCTTTTCGTAACTCAAGCCTTTCTCAGCGATGAGGTCGAGCGTCTGTTTGATACGGCCGGAATCGTAGAGGCTGTGCTCGTTGAAATAGACGTCGTGGTTGACGCGCATCTTCTTCAGACTGTCTTTTATCATCGCGAAGGTGGCGCGGACGGCGTACTCTTTGAAGGTCTTAAGTTCATCGGAGTCCTTTAAGGAATCGCCGAAGTCTTTCTGGATCTCTTTGGCGATGTCGACGATGTATTCGCCCTGGTAGCCGTTCTCCTCGAGCTGCTCGTCGCTGCCTAAAAGCTGACGGTAGCGGCAGCGGACCGAGCGGGCCAGCACGTTCATCTGATTGCCGGCGTCGTTGAAATAATATTCCTTGGTGACGTCGTAGCCGACGGCCGCGAAGAGCCTTGAAATGACGTCGCCGACCGCGGCGTTGCGGCCGTGTCCGACCGTCAGGGGGCCGGTGGGATTGGCGGAAACGTATTCCACGTTCACCGTTCTGCCTTTGCCGATGTCGGAAAGGCCGATCTTTTCCCCGCTATTGAAGAGCGCCATGAAGGCCGAGCTCTTGGCGTCGCCCAAAAGTTTCACGTTGATGAAGCCCGGGCCGGCCACCTCGAAGGAGAGGTCGGGCCCACAGTTGGCGTTGCAATACTCGACGAGCTGGGCCGCCAGAACGGCGGGCGCTTTCTTGAAAGCTTTCGAGGAAATGAGCGCCGCGTTGCTGGTGAAATTGCCGTGCGTCGTGTCTTTGGGGACGGTTATTACAACGGACGGGAAAGACGCTTCAACGCCTTCCTTTTCAGCGACGGCCGCTCTTGCCTGCTCCAAAAGTTCCTTGACTTTGTTCTGCATTATTTTTCCTTACTTGAGGCCGTGGCTCCCGGGTTTGACGGCCTGAGTTCCCGCTTTGCAAAGCGGGCAGTCGTTGGGATCGTAAGTTTCCACCGAGAGCGTTTCCAGAGCGCGGTACGGGGCGTCGAATTCGACTTTACCGCCGCTTCTGTCAATGATCGAGGTGTAGCCCACGACGTCGGCGCCCTTAGCTCTCAACATAGCTCCGACTTCCTTGGCGGAGCCGCCGGTCGTGCAGACGTCCTCGCAGATCAGGATCTTCTCACCGGGCTTGACCGTGAAGCCGCGCCTTAAGGTCATCGCGCCGTTCTCTCTTTCGGAGAAGATGGAGCGGCAGCCGATGGCTCTGGCGACTTCCTGGGCGATGATCACGCCGCCCATGGCCGGCCCGACGACCGTGTCTATCTTCATGTCGGAAAATTTCTTCGCGATGGCGGCGCCCAGCTCCTCGGCGATCTTAGGATACTGAAGGATCTTTGCGCACTGCAGATAGCGGTTGCTGTGCAGTCCGGAACTCAGAATGAAGTGGCCTTCCAGCAACGCTTCGCATTCTTTGAAAGTGGCGATGACGTCCATAATTTTTTCCTTAATCTCTACTTGTGAAATTAATATTTATTTATTTTAGCATTTTCGCTTTTTTATCAATCTAAGTTCTTCCAAAAGCTCCCCTACCGCGTTTTCCGGGCTCACGCGCCTTACGGATTCTCCCTTGGCGAACAAAAGGAAGTAGCCTTTCCCTCCGGCCAATCCGGCGTCCGCGGCCGAGGCTTCGCCCGGTCCGTTGACGACACAGCCCATGACGGCGACCTTGCAGGGGAAGGATCTGAGCTCTTTGTCGGCCTTGAGGGCGCTCCTCACTTTTTCCGCGGTCTTCTCAAGCGGGACCTGCGTCCTGCCGCAGGTCGGGCAGCTGATGACTTCCGGTCCGTACGGCCTCAGCCCCAAGAACTGAAGAAGCTTTCTGCCGGCTTCCGCCTCTTTCTCCACGGGACCCGTAATAGAGATCCTTATGGTGTCGCCTATGCCTTTCAAAAGAAGGTGGCCAAGACCCGCGCCGGACTTCAGGAGCGCGTCCTCGACCGTACCGGCTTCCGTGATGCCGATGTGCAAGGGATAGTCGCAATTGTCATGCAAGAATTCATAGGCCCTGACCGTCTCGGGAACGCTGGAAGATTTGACGGAGAGGACGATGTCCCGGAAACCGCATTTTTCAAGCTGCCTGGTTTCCGTAAGGGCGTGGCGCCCCATGGCCTCGCCTAAAGACAGTTTGCCGGACAAGATCTTCTTTTTGACGTCCTCCCTCAGGCTTCCGGAATTGACGCCGATCCTTATTGGGATCCCCTTCTTCCCCGCCGCCTCGGCCACCATAGATGTCCTCTTGGGGTCTCCGATGTTGCCGGGGTTGATCCTCAGTTTCGCTATCCCCGCCTCCAGGGCAGCGAGGGCCAGACGATAATCGAAATGGATGTCGGCGATGAGAGGGACGTGAGATTTTTCCACTATCTCAGGAAGAGCGGCGGCGGCTTCTTTGTCGTTGACCGTCAGCCTGACCAGGTCGCAGCCCGCCTTCTCAAGTTTTACTATCTGCCTTAAAGCGGAGGAAGCGTCAGACGTGGGAACGTTCAGCATCGACTGGACGGGAACGGGAGCTCCGCCGCCTATTATGACATCTTTCACTTTGACTTGACGGGTCATTTACAGTTCTCCAAAACGCTGCTGAAGCATGACGGAACAGACGACGGCGGCCGTCTCGGCCCGCATGATGAAGGGATGGAAAGCGACCTTTGTGAAACCGGCCGACACGGCTTCGTCCATTTCATGGAGCGAATGGCCGCCCTCCGGGCCTATTAGGAGCGCTACGCTCTCCGAATTTCCGGGAATGTCCTTAAGCGTTATTCCGGAACCGTCCGCCAGGATCCTAAGCCCGGCCGTTTCCTTTTCAAGGACTTCCCTAAAGGAAAGCGGAGCGTTTATCCTGGCCGGGACTCCCCCGCACTGGCAGGCCGCCTCGTCGCAGATTTTCTGCCAGCGAAGCAGCTTTTTCTTTTCGTCGCCAACTTTGGCGACCGTGAATTCCGTGATGATCGGGGTAATTTCCCGGACGCCTATCTCCGTCGCCTTCTGCAGAAGGTAGGTGAAGGCGGAATCCGGCAGCAGCGCCGGATAAAGCCTTATCGGCAGGACGCCCGGAACGTCCTCAAGGATCTCCAGGCAGACGACGAAGGGGCTTTTCTCTTCGAAGCCGACCTCCGCAAGCGCCCTTTTCCCCTCCGGCGTCTGGATAATGACACGATCCCCCGCCTCCTTCCTTCTCACCCTGATGAGATGATGGTACTGGGCCTCCTCCAGGGGAGCCCTTTCGCCGACGAGCGGCAGATCTGGTACCAGAAGACGGATGAGGGACATTTATTTCTTTCCTAAAAATCTCTTAACTTTGCTCATGAAATCGTCAGCCACCGGATGGACTTTCTCGCCGCAAGATTCGGCGAACTTTTTAAGAAGCTCGACCTGATCCTTGTTAAGATTCGTCGGCGTTTCGACGATCAGCCTGACATAATGGTCGCCCGTGTAGCCGTTCAGGTCTTTAATTCCCTTCCCCTTCATGCGGAAGAGCCGGCCGCTCTGGGTGCCCGCGGGAACCTTCAAGGTCATCTGTCCCTGGACTGTCGGAACTTCCACTTCGCAGCCCAAGGCCGCCTTCGGGAAAGAAATGGGCACTTCGCAGATGACGTTGTTGCCTTCCCTTTGGAAGAGCTCGTGCGGCTTCACCTGGATGTCGATGTAGAGGTCGCCGGCCGGTCCGCCTTTTATGCCCGCTTCGCCTTGTCCTCTCATTTTAAGTCTCGAGCCGTCGTCCACACCGCCGGGGATCTTTATGTTGAGCTTTTTGCTCTTCTTGACCCTGCCTTCGCCGCGGCACTCATGGCAGGGCTTCTCGGCCACTTTGCCGGTGCCGGCGCAGTTTGAGCAGGGCTGCTCCATGATGCCGAAGAAGCTCTGGATCCTGAGCCTGCCGGAGCCCTTGCATTTCGGGCAGTTCACAGTCTTGGAGCCGGGCTCGCTTCCGGAGCCGCCGCAAACGGGGCAGGTCTCGGGCTTCGTGATGCTGATAACTTTTTCCGTTCCGTTGACCGCTTCCATAAAGGTGACGGTCGCCCGCACCCTCAGGCTGGCGCCCTGGTTGGTAGCCCTCGGCTCGGCGCCGAAAATGCCGCCGAGACCGCCGAAAAGGTCGCCCAAATTGCCGAAGATGTCACCGAAGTCGGCGTCCTGCGCGTGCGAGAAGTTCGACCACTGGAAACCTCCGGGCCCGAACTGCTGCTTCATGCCCTCGGCGCCGAACTGATCGTACTGCTGGCGTTTTTGGGGATCGCTTAATACCTCGTAGGCTTCGGAGACTTTCTTGAACATCTCCTCGGCTTTCTTATCGCCCGGGTTTCTGTCCGGATGATATTTCATGGCCATCTTGCGGTAGGCTTTCTTTATCTCTTCCTGAGTGGCTGTCTTCTCCACTTCCAGGAGTTTGTAATATTCGTCATTCATTTGTTTCTTCCTTCGGATTCTGCACCACCACGACCTTGGAGGGCCTCAGCACGTGGTCTTTGAAAAAGTAGCCGGGCTGTTCGACGGACAGCACCGTGCCGTCCTCTTTCCCGGGGGCCGGGCAGACCGTCAATGCCTCATGGACGTTGGGGTCGAATTTCTCGCCTTCGCCAGGCATCTCCTTGACTTCGTATTTCGCAAGTACTTTGAGCAGTCCGTCCCTTATCATGGAAAAGCCGGAAAGCAGGCTTTCCTTGTCGGCGCTTTCGGCGTGCTTCAGGGCACGGTCGAAATTGTCGGCCACTTCCAATAGATCTCTCAAAACGTTCTCGCCATTGTAGCGCAAAAGTTCGCTCCTTTCTCTCAGGACGCGCTTGCGATAGTTCTCGGCTTCCGCCTGGTCGTAGAGGCGCTGGTTCTCCAGCTCCGCTATTTTCTCCTTGGCCTGCTGAAGCTCCTTGGCGTTCGCCTCGGATTCCGCGGCCAGTTTCGTTGCTTCGTCGAGTTTTGACTGCAGGCGCGAGATCTTCCGCCTCAGTTCCTTGGGACTGAGTCTCCTTATGTTTTTGTCCTTCGTTTGGGGCGCAGCCTGTTCGTTTGCTTCAGGGATGTTTTCTTCGCTGTTCATATTTTTAAATCTCAATGATATAACTTAATATTGATATCTAATGATTATACCAAATTTGCTTAGAAAAAAAGCGCGGGGAGCACCCGCGCTTTTTTGTTGGCTTTCCGGTATCGGCGGATCACATCATGCCGCCCATTCCGCCCATGCCCGGATTGGGAGCCGCGGGCTCTTTCTCGGGCAGCTCGGTGATCATGCATTCCGTGGTCAGAAGCAGGCCGGAGACGGAGGCCGCGTTCTGCAGAGCGGAGCGAGTCACCTTGGTCGGGTCGATGACGCCGGAGCTGACCAGATCCTCGAACTTGTCGGTGGCCACGTTGTAGCCGGCCGCCTCGCCATTCTTGATCTTCGCGACGACCACGGAGCCTTCCACGCCGGCGTTCTCGCAAAGGGTGCGGGCCGGGGCTTCGACGGCTTCCTTTATGATGTCGACGCCGAGTTTCTCGTCGCCCTTGACCTTCAAGGATTCGAGAGCGGGCAGAGCCTTGAGGAGCGCCACGCCGCCGCCCGGGACGATGCCTTCTTCGACGGCCGCCCTGGTCGCGTGCAGAGCGTCTTCCACTCTGGCTTTCTTCTCTTTCATCTCGGTCTCGGTAGCCGCGCCGACCTTGATGACGGCGACGCCGCCACTGAGCTTGGCCAGGCGTTCCTGGAGTTTCTCTTTGTCGTAGTCGGAGGTCGACTTGTCGATCTCGATCCTGATCTGCTCGACTCTGGCCTTGATATCGGCGCTCTTGCCTTTGCCTTCTATTATCGTGGTGTTGTCCTTGTCGATCACGATGCGGCCGGCCTGGCCGAGGGCTTCGAGTTCCAGATTTTCAAGCTTCAGACCGAGGTCTTCGGAGACGAAGGTGCCGCCGGTCAGAGCAGCGATATCGGCCATCATGGCTTTGCGGCGATCGCCGAAGCCCGGGGCCTTGACGGCGCAGCAAGTGAAGGTGCCGCGCAGCTTATTCAAAGTCAAAGTGGCGAGCGCTTCGCCTTCGATGTCCTCAGCGATGACCAGGAAGGGCTTGCCGGTCTGGACGATCTTCTGCAGGATGGGCAGCAGGTCGTTCATGGCGCTGATCTTCTTTTCGTAGATGAGAACGTAGGGGTTCTCAAGCACGCACTCCATTTCATCGGGATTGGTGATGAAGTACGGGGAGAGGTAGCCCTTGTCGAACTGCATGCCTTCCACGACGTCCAGGGTGGTCTCGATGCCTTTGGCTTCCTCGACCGTGATGGTGCCGTCTTTGCCGACCTTCTGCATGGCGTCCGCGATGGTCTTGCCGATCTCGCCGTCGCCGTTGGCGGAAATGGTCGCGACCTGCTGGATCTCTTTCTCCTTGTCAACGGGCTTGGAGAAGGTCCTCAGTTCGTCGACGATGGCGGAGACCGCCTTGTCGATGCCGCGCTTGACGCTGATGGCGTTGGCGCCGGCGGCCACGTATTTCAGGCCTTTCTTGTAGATGGCTTCCGCCAGAACGGTCGCGGTGGTGGTGCCGTCGCCGGCCACGTCGCTAGTCTTGGAAGCGACTTCTCTTACCATCTGCGCGCCCATGTTCTCGAACTTATCCTCCAGCTCGATCTCCTTGGCGACAGAAACACCGTCCTTGGTGATGGTCGGGGAACCGAATTTCTTGTCGAGGATCACGTTGCGGCCCTTGGGGCCCAAAGTGATCTTCACGGCTTTAGATAAAGTCTCAACGCCTTTTAAGATGGAGCGGCGGGCGTTCTCGTCGAATTGCAGTTGCTTTGCCATAATATTTTCTCCTTAAAGATATTTCTAAGTTAGTCTATGATCGCGATGATGTCTTCCTCGCGCAGGATGATGTATTTCTCGTCGTTATAGGTGATCTCGGTGCCGCCGTACTTGGTTATGAGGACGTGATCGCCGACCTTGACTTCCAGAGGAACTCTTTTGCCTTCATCCATTTTGCCGGGTCCCACGGCGATGACTTTCGCTTCCTGGGGTTTTTCCTTGGCGGATTCCGGGATGAAGATCCCGCCCTTCTGGGACAGGGATTCCACGCGCTGAACTAAGACGTGATCGCT
>JAGCDY010000015.1 GCA_017650925.1 bacterium | reverse complement strand
GGCGCGGCGCTCGTCGTTCTGGGACTTATCGTCTCGCTTTCTTTCCCCGTAAACAAAAAGCTTTGGTCGCCTTCTTTCGTTCTGGTGACCGGCGGCTACTCCACGCTTTTGTTTGGGCTTTTCTATTACCTGGCGGACTATAAATCCTATGGGAAATATCTGACCTTCTTCAAGGTCATAGGCATGAATTCCATAACGATATACATGCTCCAGAGCGTGGTTTACCTTCAATATACCAACAAGTTCCTCTTCGGGGCCTTCGCTTCAATGTTCGGGGGCTTAGAGGAGCTAGTCCTTTGCTTTACCTACACCGCGCTCTGCTGGCTCATCCTCTATTTCCTCTACAAAAAAGAGATCTTTTTGAAAGTCTGAGACGGTGAAATATGCCGTTTCGGAAGGTTCTAACGGGGCATTTTCGCCCCGTTTTTTTATGGTATTTTGGCAGGACTCATTCTATGGTATAATCTTATTAACAAATATAGTCTTGCTTTATGATAATCGCGATAGACGGAACGGTATCCTCGGGGAAGAGCACCGCGGCCAAAAACGTGGCCCGCGAGCTGGGGCTCCTTTACATCAACACCGGGTTGATGTACAGGGCGGTGGCGGCTTATTGCCTCAATTCCGGAATCGATACCGCGGACAAGGAAAAAGTGGCCGCACTGGCCAAAGAACTTACGATTGACCTCGTGAACAAAGAGGACGGACAGCACGTCCTTGCTAACGGTGAGGACCTGACAGCCCAGTGCAAAGGCCCGGCGGTGGCAAAAGCGGTCTCAGACGTCGCCGACAACGTGGAAGTCAGAAAACACTTGGTGGCGGAGCAGCGCAGGCTGGGCCTCGCGGCTTGCCCCGGCGCCGTCATGGAAGGGCG
Source organism: bacterium (assembly GCA_017650925.1). GTDB lineage: Bacteria > Auribacterota > UBA3054 > UBA3054 > UBA3054 > UBA3054. The sequence continues at coordinate 6,825 of JAGCDY010000015.1, read as the reverse complement.
CGACATTGGTTCCGTGGTCTTTCCGGACGCGGACATCAAGTTTTTCATCACGGCGCCGGCGGAAGTGAGAGCCCACAGGCGCTGCCTGGAATTTAAAGAGAACGGTAAAAACGTTCCCGAAGAGGAAGTCCTGCGCTCGGTCCTGGAAAGGGACAAACGCGACCGGGAGCGCCCGGTGGGCGCCCTCATTCAGCTGCCGGAGGCGATTCCCCTTGATACCGGCGACCTGACCAGGGAAGAAGTCACGCAAAAAATAGTGGAGCACGTCAATGCAGCCAAATCTTAGCGTAAAAATCGGCTCGGTCACTTTCAAGAACCCCGTGTGGGTAGCCTCCGGCACCTTCGGCAACGGAGAGGAGTTGGAAGGGTTGACTGACCTTTCCTCTCTTGGCGCGGTCATCATGAAAGGCACGACGCTCAATCCTAGGGAAGGGAACCCCTACGGCCGCATAGTGGAGACGCCCTCCGGGATACTGAACTGCATCGGTTTGCAGAATCCCGGGCTTGAGACGGTGCTAAAAGAAAAAGCGCCTTACCTGGCCGAAAAGGGCGTCGCGGCGATCCTGAACATTTCCGGACACTCCGCGGAAGAGTACGGGGAAATGGCAGCGCAAGCTGAGGAATGCCCAAGCGTCACCGCCGTCGAGATGAACGTCTCTTGCCCAAACGTCAAGGAAGGCGGCATCACCTTCGGAACGGATGTGAAGGTTTTGGGCCCGGCGGTGAAGTTGGCCAGGGCGGAGCTTAAGACGAAGCCCTTGATCGTGAAGCTTTCGCCCAACGTGACTGACATCACCGAGATGGCCAGGTGCGCAGAGGATTCCGGCGCCGACGCGGTCTCGCTCATCAACACCATAACGGGCATGGTCATCGACACCAGAAAAAGAAGGCCTGTCCTGGGAAACATTACGGGCGGGCTTTCCGGCCCGGCCGTCCGCCCGGTCGCGGTCAGGATGGTCTATCAGACGGCCAAGGCCGTAAAGATCCCGGTGGTGGGATTGGGCGGCATAGAAAAGCTCGACGACGCGCTGCAGTTCTTCATCGCGGGCGCCGCGGCCGTGCAGATCGGCACCGCCACCTTCTACGAACCCAAGACGGCGGAAAATATCGCCAAGGGCCTGGAGAAATACATGGCTGAAAACGGATTCGCGTCGATCGCCGATCTGAAAGGAGATTTTTAATGGGTCTGCAGGACAGAGACTACTACCGCTATCAGGAATCCCCGGGAACAAGGGGCGGATTCCTGGTCGGCCTGACGCCCGTTGTGAAATGGGTGCTCATCATAAACGTCGCTGTCTTCGTCGTGCAGTATTTTTGCGATAAGGTCTTTCAGATACCTTTCTTCGTCACAACGTACTCCCGTAAAATGAATGGGGAAGTGAGCGTTCATTATTCCGAGTACGAGATGATATTCGCGCTGTATGTGCCTTATCTCAAGACGTATTACCTCTTCAGCCAGTACCTGACTTACCAGTTTTTGCACGGCGGATTTACGCACCTTTTGTTCAATATGCTGGCGCTTTACATGTTCGGGCGCTACATCGAGCGCCAGATAGGGTCTTTGCCCTTCCTGAAACTTTACCTTCTGGGCGGCATCTTCGCCGGCATCTGCCACCTGCTTTTCATCCATTCCTACGACACCCCCATGGTCGGGGCCTCCGGTGCGCTGTGCGCGGTCCTGGCGGCCTTCGCGGTCATGAACCCCAATACGAAACTCATGGTCTTCCTGGGCTTCATCCCAGTTATCATGAAAGCTCGGACAATGATACTTCTTTACGCCGGCTTCACTTTGCTTATGGCCATAAAAGGCGGCGGGAATGTGGCACACCTGGCTCACCTGGGCGGGCTTCTCTTCGGCTTCATGTACGTCAAGAATTTCCTGTGGCTGAGGAAGATCATCGGCTACGCTCCGGGCGATGTTCCCAGGGACGATTCTTTCGGACGCTTCAAGGAAAGGGCGAAGGTCTACCGCGGGGAAAGCTACGAGGAGGCCTCTTTCAGGCCGTCTGAGAAAACTGAGAGCGCCACGGGCGATCCGAAGCTCGACGAGATACTGGAGAGGATGCGCGTTTACGGCATGCACACTTTAAGCGACGAAGACTGGAGATACATCCAGAAGAAGAGGGAAGAGAGATGAGCACCACGACGGAAGTCTTGAGAGATTGGCAGGGCGCGAAGCTTTGCCAAAGGGCCGTGGAAAGCCTGAAGCGCCGCGGTTTCAAAGCCAAATATTTCGCGACCTCAGCGGAAGCCAGGGAGTATATCCTGGACGAGGCAAGGGCCGCCAAGACGATTGGCTGCGGCGGCTCGCTGTCCATGACGGAGGCGGGAGTCTACGAGGCCATCCAGGCCCTGGGCAAAAAGATCATGAACCATTCCACGGAAGGGCTCTCCCCCGAGGAGAAGCTGGAAATAAGAAGGGCGCAGCTGACCTGCGACCTTTTCCTCTCCGGCATCAACGCCCTGACGGCCGACGGTGAGATAGTCAACATCGACGGTGTGGGAAACCGCGTGGCGGCCACGATCTTCGGGCCGAAGATGGTCATCATGCTGGCCGGCCGCAACAAGATCGTGGAAGGCACTCTGGAAGAGGCCGTGAAGAGGGCGAAGAACGTGGCGGCGCCAATGAACGCCGAAAGGCTGGGCTGCAAGACGCCCTGCGTCACGACCGGGAAATGCGAGAACTGCCTGAGCCCCGAAAATATTTGCCGCGTGACCGCGGTCTTCTCGAGGCCGCCGAAAATGACGGACATCAGAGTCCTCATAGTCAACGAGGACCTAGGACTGTAAACAATTTTTTCAAATATCTAATCAATCAATAACTATCTGGAGGAAAAATGATCTATTCACAGGAAGTCACAGAAATGTGCTGTGTAAAGAAAGGCCCGAATCACGGACCGGCCCCCATCCCGCAGGAAGGGTTGTGGACGCAGTCCAGGGAGATCAAAGACATCAACGGTTTCACCCACGGCATCGGCTGGTGCGCGCCTCAGCAGGGCGCCTGCAAGCTGACCCTGAACGTCAAGGAAGGCGTCATTCAGGAAGCCCTGGTCGAGACCATCGGCTGCTCCGGCATGACGCACTCCGCGGCCATGGCGGCTGAAATACTTATCGGCAAAACGGTTTTGGAAGCTCTCAACACCGACTTAGTGTGCGACGCCATCAACACCGCCATGCGCGAACTCTTCCTGCAGATCGTTTACGGCCGCACCCAGTCCGCTTTCTCTGAAAACGGCCTGCCCGTCGGCGCCGGTCTGGAAGACCTCGGCAAAGGCTTGAGAAGCCAGGTCGGCACGACCTACGCTACTTTGGCCAAAGGCCCCCGCTACCTCGAACTGGCCGAAGGCTACATCACCAGGCTCGGCCTTGATTCGGAAGGCGAGATCATCGGCTACGAATTCGTCCATATGGGCAAGATGATGGAAATGATCAAGAAGGGCACCGAGGCTGGCGAAGCCTTGAAGAAAGCCACGAACTGCTACGGCCGTTTCGCCGAGGCCGCTAAGTACATCGACCCGCGCCACGAATAAGGAGGAAAAGCTATGTTGTTTGAAAGTTATGAAAGACGTATCGGGCAGATCACTCCTGTCCTGGAAAAATACGGTATGAAGACTCTTGAGGAAGCCAATGAGCTTTGCCTTTCCAAGGGTATCGATGTGGCCGCCATCGTCCGCGGCATCCAGCCGATCTGCTTTGAGAACGCCTGCTGGGCTTACACCCTGGGCGCCGCCATCGCCATCAAGAAAGGCTGCACCAAAGCCGCCGACGCCGCGGAAGCCATCGGCGAAGGCCTCCAGGCCTTCTGCATTCCCGGTTCCGTCGCCGACGACCGCAAGGTCGGCCTTGGCCATGGTAATCTGGGCGCCATGCTTCTTAGAGAAGAGACGAAGTGCTTTGCTTTCCTAGCCGGCCATGAAAGCTTCGCGGCCGCGGAAGGCGCCATCGGCATCGCCAAGTCCGCCAACAAAGTTCGTAAAGAGCCCCTGCGCGTCATCCTGAACGGCCTCGGCAAAGACGCGGCCTTCATCATTTCCCGCATCAACGGCTTCACCTACGTGCAGACGAAGTTCGACTACGCCACCGGCAAGCTCTCGATCGTCAAGGAGACTCCGTACTCCCAGGGCGAGCGCGGCAAAGTCCGCTGCTACGGCGCCGACGACGTTAGGGAAGGCGTGGCCATCATGCATCATGAGAAAGTAGACGTCTCCATCACCGGCAACTCCACCAACCCCACCCGCTTCCAGCATCCTGTGGCCGGCACTTACAAGAAAGAGTGCGTCGAGCAGGGCAGGAAGTACTTCTCGGTTGCGAGTGGCGGCGGCACGGGCCGAACCTTGCATCCGGACAACATGGCTGCCGGCCCCGCCTCCTACGGCATGACCGACACCATGGGCCGCATGCACAGCGACGCCCAGTTCGCCGGCTCCTCCTCCGTTCCGGCCCACGTCGAGATGATGGGCTTGATCGGCATGGGCAACAACCCCATGGTCGGCGCGACCGTGGCTGTGGCCGTGGCCGTTGAGGAAGCCTCCAAGTAAACCCACAAAAAAGAAAGGCGGCGGGGCTTCCCGCCGCCCTCCAAAAAAATCATGAAAAAATCACTTCTCCTTTTCTTTCTGATCGCTGCGGCCTTCGTCTCCAGAGCCGCGACTTTGAAGACATTTGAGATGGACAGCAAGATCCTCAATACAAAGAGGACCTACGCCGTGCTTTTCCCGGACGCCTACGAGAGCGACACCAACGCGTTCTTCCCCGTGCTCTACACTCTGCACGGACTGGGCGACCAGCCGGTCAATTGGTACAAGAACATTCCCATGGCGGACATAATGGAGGAGATGATCAAAAAGGGCGAGATCAAGCCCTTCGTGATGGTGACGGTCCAGGCCATGGGCAACGACGACAAAGAGGGGATAGGCTATTTCGATCAGCCCGGCTGGAAAGCCCAGACTTTTTATTTTGAGGAATTCATTCCTGAGATCGAAAAGCAGTTCCGCGTGAGAAAGGACAAGGGCGGACGTTCCCTTACCGGCATCTCCATGGGCGGCGGCGGAGCTTTGAGCTACGCCTACCAGCATCCCGAGATGTTCAGTTCCGTCTACGCCATGAGCCCCTGGGTGAATTCCACGAGATGGTATCCCGAGGCGCCCTTCGGAACGCCCCTTTATAATCTGGGACGCTCCGTTCTGGCTTTCGACACTGTCAACTTCATAAAGCGCGCCTCCGAGGAGAAGAAAGAGCAGCTTAGGACTGTCAAATGGTTCGTCAATATCGGCGACGACGATTTCCTCTTCGAGTGCGCCAGCGATTTTCACACCGCCATGCGGGACGCCCGTATCCCTAACGAGTTCAGGGTGGAGGACGGCAACCACAGCTGGTGGTACTGGAACAAAATAACTCCTGAAATGCTGAAGTTCACCAGCTCAAATTTCAAGGATTGATGCTTGTATGAAAAAATTGTTTTTCCTTTTTCTCCTGCTTCCTCTTCTGGCTTTCGGCGACACCGGCGTCACCGAGGACACCGTGGCCGCTTTGCTGAAAGACATGGGCGATCAGGGCGAGCTTAAGCTTTCTGACGAGGTCATTATGGGATTGGTCTTCGTCAAAGGCGCGAAAAAGCAGGGGACAGCCTTCTTCACGAAGCTTGGCGAGGAGGATTACCTCGTCATGGCGCCAGAGCTTCTGGTCGACAACGCCAACGTCGTCCTGACGGACGCCAAGAAGGAAAAGATCAAACCGGGCAGCGCGGAATGCTCGCAGGACGGCCGCGTTTTAAGGTTCAAGCTGAATGAAAACCCCTTCGGCCTTCTCAAGAAGACCGTGCCCGAAAAGGGCGCCCAACTGAACATGGTCTCTCTGGATCTGCAGAAGAAGACCCTGAGCAGCTATCACGTGAAGTCCTCTGGCCGCGGAGAGGGCCGCCTCGATCTGGAAGGGATCATTCCTCCCCGATACACCGGGTACCCCGTAATGGACGACGAAGGGAAGGTCTTCGGCCTGCTCTACTGCCGCCTTGTAAAAAATATCGGCGACCCGGCTTCCACCACCAACCGCCACGTGATGGCCTGCAGATCGTCTGCGGCGGGCGTTGAGGAGACCAAGTGGGAGCCCATTTCCAAGAGCTTTTTCTCCGAGTACGCGCGTCTCTCCAAAAAGGAGGAAGCGCTCTACGAGGTCGCTTTCCTGGCCTGGCAGTGGATGCACGTCACGGCCTTCGGGGATATAAAGACCAACGGAGTTGTCAATTCGGAAGCGCTCATAAAGTGGGTGGACAGCCACAACAAGCTCGCCGCCAAAGTTTCCGCGGAAGTCGACAAGGCGAAAGGCAAGAAGACCACGAACAAGGAAGCGGCGGAAGCCGTAAAAAAAGACGCCTCGGAGTTCAAGGCGGCCATTTCGAAGGCCGTGAAAAGCGACGATCCTGCCGCGGACCGTCCTTTCACCCAGAAAGCCCTGGCGGAACGCGCCCAGGCTTTGTCCGAGAACGAAAAGGCGATCCTGAAAGGAATAGATTACATGGCGGATCACGTATCCTCCAATTTGAAACCGAAAAAATAAACAACATCATACAGAACCAAGGAGTGGAATATGAGAAAACTTCTTCTTTTGTCTATCCTTCTGACGGGATTGCTGGAGGCGGCGGAACCGACTTCCTGCACGCCCGTGCCGCAGAGCTATGACCAGAATTACTGGTGGATGATCCGGCACAGAGCCAAGCTTCAGGAGATCCAGGAGCGCGGCAGCCTGATCGACGTGGCCTTCATCGGCGACTCCATCACCCACAACTACGAGTCCACCGGCGCTTCCGTCTGGAAGAAGCATTTCGAG
>JAGCDY010000014.1 GCA_017650925.1 bacterium | reverse complement strand
TTCGATCTGCGGGACGCCGCGGGGCGCCGGCGGGATGCCGACCAGGTCGAACTGGCCAAGCACGCGGTTGTCAGCGGCCATCTCACGCTCGCCCTGCAGAACCTTAATGGAAACGGCGGGCTGATCGTCGGCCGCGGTCGAAAAGATCTGGCTCTTCTTGCAGGGAATGGGGGTGTTCCTTTCGATGAGTCTCGTCATAACGCCGCCCAAGGTCTCGATGCCCAGGGAAAGCGGGGTGACGTCCACCAAAAGAACGCCCTGACCTTGAAAACGACCGCTGCTAGCTATGATAGCGCCCTGAATAGCGGCGCCGGTAGCCACGACTTCGTCGGGGTTCACGCCTTTGTGCGGTTCCTTGCCAAAGATGGCTTTGACCTTTTCCTGGACAGCCGGCATGCGGGTCATGCCGCCCACCAATATCACTTCATCGATGTCGGAAGCGGAGAAGCCAGCGTCTTTCAGAGCTTTCCTGCAGGGGCCTTCCGTCCTGTTGATAAGGTCGGCGCAGAGCTGTTCAAGTTTCGCTCTGGTAAGGGTCATCTGCAGATGCTTCGGGCCGTCGGATCCGGCCGTGATGAAGGGCAGGCTAATGTCGGTGCTCATGGAAGAGCTGAGTTCGCATTTGGCTTTCTCAGCGGCTTCTTTCAAGCGCTGCAGGGCCATCTTGTCGCTCCTCAGTTCAATGCCGTTTTCTTTCTTGAATTCGCTGGCGATGTAATCTATGATGACCTGGTCGAAGTTGTCGCCGCCCAGGTGCGTGTCGCCATTAGTGGAGAGCACTCTAAACTCCTGATCGCCGTCCACGTCGGCAATTTCAAGAATGGAGATATCGAATGTGCCGCCGCCCAAGTCGTAAACGGCGATATTTTCTTCTTTCTTGTCCTTGCCAAGGCCGTAGGCCAAACTGGCGGCCGTCGGCTCGTTGACGATGCGCAGAACTTCCAAGCCCGCGATCTTGCCCGCGTCCTTGGTAGCCTGGCGCTGAGCGTCGTTGAAGTAAGCCGGGACCGTGATGACGGCCTGCGTCACTTCTTCGCCCAGATAATCCTCGGCGGTCTGTTTCATCTTCTGCAGAATCTGAGCGGAGATCTCGGGAGGAGTGTATTCCTTGCCCTGAAGCTTCACAGCCACGCCGCCGTTGTGGTCGACGACATGGTAAGAGACCTGCTTTTCGTCAGCGGTCACTTCGCTGTACTTGCGGCCCATGAAACGCTTGATGGAAAAGACCGTGTTCTCGGGGTTCGTAACGGCCTGACGTTTGGCCACCGTGCCCACGAGGCGATTGCCGTCTTTGTCGTACGCGACGATAGAAGGAGTCGTGCGTCCGCCTTCACTGTTCGCGATCACTTTGGGCTCGTTGCCCTCCATGACGCAAACGCAGGAGTTGGTGGTGCCAAGGTCGATACCGATGATTTTGTTCTTATTGCTCATAATTTACCTCTTTGGTTTTTGTTTACGGTTTGAGAAAACTAATCTTAGTAATATAAGCAATAAGCATGCCAAAAATAACCAATTATAAAACCGCCACTTATCTAAAAGCGGTTTTGACGATTTTGCGACATAACGTCACACTTGCGTGTTAGGCGCGACTAAATGTCACTTTCTGCGGTCGGAACGCTTGGAAACGGAGAGCTCCTTGAGAGCCTCCCTGACACGCAAAAAGTCAGCGGGCAGCGGGGCCGTAAGATCGAGTTCGGCTCCGGTCACGGGATGGGAAAAAGAAAGACGGTAGGCGTGCAGCATCTGGCGGGAGGCGCCGCAGAGTTTGCTGAGCTTAGCACCCGAACGGCCATAGGTCTCGTCGCCCAAAACGGGGTGTCCGTAATGCGCCATCTGCACCCTGATCTGATGGGTGCGGCCGGTCTCGATCATAAGGCTGACTTCCGAGGCGATGGTGGAAAAAGCCCTTATAACCTGCCCATTGGTGATGGCCTGCCTCCCCTTCTCGGGATCTCTCACGACGGCCATTTTCTTGCGGTCGGCCGTGCTGCGGGCAAGATAGTCTTCCAGATAGAAATTTGAACTCTGCGGGAGCCCATATACGAGCGCACGGTATTCTTTCTCAAAGGCGTGTTCGGAGAACATGTCGAGCATTTTCAAGCGCACCGCCTCGCTCTTGGCGACCATAATGAGGCCGGAAGTGTCCTTATCGATGCGGTGAACTATCCCCGGACGCTCCGGGTCACCGACCGAGGAGATACCGGGATATTTCGCCAGAAGCAGCTGCACGAGCGTCGCCTCTTTTTCCGTCCCCGCGCCGGGATGCACGGTAAGTCCTGCCGGTTTGTTGACGACCAACAGGCCTTCGTCCTCATAGATCACGTCGAGCTCACCCTCCACGGGCTTGAGCTCGGTGGGCGTTTCCTCCGGCGAGAAAAAAGTCACGGTCTCGCCACCAATCAGTTTGAAAGCCGGACGGACCTTTTCACCGTCCACGTTGAGGTATCCTTCCTTGATGAGGCCCACGATGCGGCTTCTCGATATCTCCGTCAGCCACTTGGCCAGGAAGGCGTCGACTCGCACTTCCCCGAGCGAGCCGTCGTAGCGCGTTTTAAATTTCTTCCCCTTCATCAGGCAAACGCGTACTGTTGAGCACGTCGTGGATCTTGTCAGTGACGTCCTCGATGCCGATTCCGTCCTTGGCGGAGATGGGGATGACTTCCAAGCCCTTGTATTTTCTTCTGAATTTCGCGAGGTTGGCCTTGGCGTCGGGCAGATCCATTTTGTTCGCCACCACGATCTTCTTCCTTTCCGTGAGCTCCTCGGAATAGCTCGCCAGTTCGTTAAGAAGCACGGCGTAGTCGTTCCTGGGATCGCGCTGGTCCATGGCGCCCATGTCGATTATTATGAGCAGAATGAGGCAGCGCTCGACGTGCTTTAGAAAAGCGTGCCCCAATCCGACGTTGCGGTGCGCGCCTTCGATAAGTCCCGGGATGTCCGCGATGACCGCCTTGCTGTAATCCTTGAAATCGAGGATGCCAAGAATGGGAGCGAGAGTCGTGAAGGGATAGCTGGCGATCCTGGAATGCACTTTCGTGGCGGCGGAGATAAAGGTCGATTTGCCGGCGTTGGGATAACCCACTAGCGCGACGTCCGCCATCACCTTCAGTTCCAAATTCAGCGTCCTTGTTTCTCCTTCCGTTCCCGGCGTCACGCGCCTGGGGGCCTGGTTCGTGCTGCTCTTGAAGCGGGCGTTGCCAAGGCCGCCGACTCCCCCTTTGCAGACGACTATCTCTTGGCCTTCCTCAGTGAGGTCCGCCAGCATGATGTCGCTGTCGCCGTCATAGACTATCGTGCCAAGCGGCACGCGCAGGATGACGTCCTCGCCGTCGGCGCCGTGCTTCTGGTTCGAGCTGCCGTGCGCGCCTCTGCCGGCCCTGTACTGCGGCTGGTAGATGTAGTCGCAAAGCGTCGCCAGGTTCCTGTCGGCCCTTATGATGACGTTGCCGCCGTCGCCGCCGTCGCCGCCGTCCGGGCCGCCCTTGGGATTGTGCTTGGCCCTGAAGAAGCTGCAGCAGCCCCTGCCTCCGTCGCCCGCCGCGACAATTATTTTCGCTTTATCGACAAACATAGATTCATTCCGCTTTAGACCAGGAGGGACAGCCCTTTGCTTCCCTCATCATTTCCTGCACGACCAGGGCCCGGCGCAATTTCCGCGGCAAGTTTTCCAGGTCTTTCTTGCTGTAGATCCTCTTGAAAGCGTCCATATTGACGCTGAGCATGGAAGTGTCGCCAATTTTATGGCAGAAATCGCAGTACTTCTTGTACCGTTCGTCAACCTCGGCGTCGCTCATCTTTTCGCCAGCTTCCACGCACCCTCTGATCTTCGCGAGGCTAAGTCCCTGCGGTCCGCCGTAGGTCTGCAGCTCTTTTATGATCTCGCTCAGGACTTCATAGATGTGGTGCGTTCTCAAAACGTTTATCCCCTTCCAACCGGCCGAGAGCCAGGACATGGTCGCGAAGGCGTAGACATTGCTGCTCATTTCAATGCTGATCGTGAAGGAGCGGTAGTAGTCCATGGTCGTTTCCATCCAGCCGCCGCCGGGAAGCGTCAAACCTTTTTCCGTGGAATAGAAATACAGCCCCGGATATTTTGGATCTATGAGGGCGCCCTTGCAGCTGATGGAGGAAGGAGCGTGCATAAGGGTCCCCGTCACCATGACGCGACGGTCATTCACTTTCCCCTGGACGTAGATCCTGGTGTTGGTGTAGCTGTAGTAGGCGCCGCTGGTCTCGTTGGGGGAAATGATGTCAAAGTTCAGGGAATGGTCCCTATTGAGGGTTCCTTCCGGAGCGGAAAAGATGTTCTTCACTATCTCGCCGTTTTTGCTGGTCAGCTCTTCAGAATACCGCAGAGTGGAAAAAACGGCATGATCGGGAAAGGCCGGCAGACAGAAGGCCGCCCTCTCCTCGAAAGAGTTCGTCAGAACGCCTATGGCCATAGCGCCGAAGACGCCGTTGGAGCAGGGCAGCTCCCAGGCTTTCCCCGAAAAGGCGTTGCTCACGACGAAATCCACCAGAGGGGTGAGCGTTGGCGCGGGGATCGCGAGGACCGTGTTGGTCGCCTCTTTCGACAGAAGGTCGAGCGGCGCGAGGACATCTTTGGGCACCTCGTAGTACTTGATGCCGCTGAGGTCGATCGTCAAAGCGCTGATGATCTTCTCCCCCGCCGCGCTCTGCACGGAATCGAGCCCCCAGAGGGCAAAGGCTTCCAGAGGACCCAAAAGCAGCAGGGCCGCGAAAACAAAATATTTTTTCATCTTCATACCTAGATTTTACCAAAAAGCCGGCGCATTTTTTGAGGCTTCCATTTCGCATGGAGTTAATGCCTATATTTAGATAAAATATGAATTGAAATTAACATTGGGATTTATCATATGTTCAGGATCTTACTTCTCTCTTTTTTCATGCTCCTGACCATCTCCGCCCTCGGCGAAGACGGTACTACGAATTTTGGCAACGCCAAGGACATCGGCTGGGGATACGGGATCGAGGAAGGCCACGAGGCCTGGGACCTCGGCGTGGTGTACCTGGAAAGAAGCCCCAGATATCCCAATCAAATGCGCAGCATAGGCAGCTCGAACCGTCCCAAGCCGGGAGACTCCTTGACCTGGACCGCGCACATCTATCAGAACGGCGGAACGCTTCCCGCCCTTGAGGGTTTTTCCGTCCGCTGGCTCGTGAACACGAAAACTTGCGCCGAGACGAAAATCGAAAAAGGCCAGGAAAAGGATTTTTACGAATCCCGCTTCAGCTGGAACGTTCCCTGCGATTACCGTTACGATTTCACCAAACCCTTGACCAACACTCTCGTAGCTGTGATCATTCCGCCAAGCGGGCTCGTCGACCGCAATCCCTCCAACGATCTCCTGCGCGTTTACATGGACGCGCTGCCAATAAGCGTGCCCATTCTCCGCGACACCTTCCGGCGCTACACCGAACCTGATAAGCTCTCTTTCTTCGACCGCATGAACGACTGCTTCGAGTGGATCAACAAGCGCTTCGCCGCGGCAGTCTATCCCATGTCCCCTTACGGCATCATCGACAGGATCAGGGTTGAGAAGCTTTATTTCGTGGACGAGGATTTCCTGGAAAAGCGCTACACCGGAGACCCCGACGTGGCCACGACGGTCATCTACAATGACCAGGGTCCCATTGGCAATTACAGGGGCTTCGACTGGTACTGGATCGGCATGAACTTCTGGTGGAACGGACACGGGATCTTCTCCGCCATGGGCTACGGCGCGCTCTGCCACGAGTTCGGCCACTCGCTCCAGATCCCGGACACCTACATTTTCAACATCCGCCCGGAATTGAACGACGTGACCGGCGAGGAGATCCCCTGCGCCTGGATGGACACGGAGGGCAAGCGCTGCATGATGCGGGACAGCTACACGCCCTATTCCCACTTCTCCGAACTTACCGCTTACGAGGCCAACCGCCAGGCCGGCGTCATAAGGAAGCAGCCTTCCGAGGAAGCCTACGCTTACGGCCGCGAATACAAGGGCTGGTTCATAAGCGACCTGCCCAAAAAGCTGCGCCTCAAACTCTACTCCAAAAACGGGCGGGAACTCACAGGCGCGAAAGTTAAGATCTACCGCTGCGCCGACCGGGGATACTTCATCGGAGTTACCAACATAGTGATGAAAGAGCTCGCCTATCCCGAAGGCGGAATCTGCTTCGATCCCAAGTTCCAGGCCGAAAAGGGCAAGCACGGCGTCAACACCTTTTTCATAACGGTCGGCGAAGGCGAAGGAAGAAAGTCGCTGGTCCTGGATCAGCTGCGCTTCAACTACCGTTACGCCAAGGGCGAAACGTATCTTCAGTCTTTCTCTTTCACCAACGATTACAGCGAAACGGAGCTCACCGATCTTTCCTGCCGCGTCAACGGCAACACGGCGGTCTGGAAAATAGGTCTTAGCGACAGCGAGGGCGCCTCCATGAGGATCTCCCCCACCGTTTCCGGTTTGAAGAAAAGAGGCTTCAGCCCCTTCAACTCTTATTTTCTGCACAACGTCAGGTCGGACGAAAAAGAGCTTAGCTTCTACTTCCAAGCGCGCTCCAAGGACTGCGTCCCCACGCCGATCTACAAATTCAACTGCCCCGCGAACGGGATCACGAAAGCAACTTTTGAGGAAATAGAATGATGAAAAAACGCCTGCTTCTCACAATTTTCGCGCTTGCCATATGTTTTCAAGCTTCGGCTGCCTGGGATCTGGGGATCGCCTGGATCGAACGGACTGAGAAGTATCCCAACCCCAAGGACGCGGACGGCTCCTGGAACCGCCCCGCCCCGGGCGACACGCTTCACTGGACCGCCAATATCTATTCCAACAGCGAGGACGAAGAGGGCGATGTGACCGCCTATCTCAAATGGATCGTCAACACGAAGCTGGAGGCCGTTCACACCCAGACCTTCTCCAAGGCCGTTGGCATTTACCAGGACTCCTTCACCTGGACCGTTCCGGAAAACTATACTTACGACTTCACAAGGCCCTTGACCAACATGCTCTCCGTTGCCATGAGCTATTCCGGTTCCGCGAGGGACAATAACAGGTCCAACGATTCCAAAGAGATCTTTCTTGACGCCATGACCTTCAGGGTCAAGGTCTATACCAATACTTTCTGGAAATACACAGTCAAGGGACGCTCCCCGAAATCTTTCTACGACAACCTTGAGGACACCATCCAGTTCATGAACGGCCGCTACGCCGCCATGAGTTACCCCCTGGCTCCCTACGGCATCATCGACCGCTACAGAGTCGACCATGTTGAAATGATGAACGTGGCCAAGGATCCCACCCGCTTCGAGGGCTGTGAGGATTACTACACTACGGTCAGCTACAGCGAAGGCGACGACTACGGCGGATACCTTGGCAACCCCTACGACTGGATCGGGCAGACCTTCCTTTGGAACGGGAACGGCGTCTTTTCGACCATGGGGCACGGCGCGGTTTGCCACGAGACCGGCCACTCCTTCGGCTTCCCCGACACCTACCGCTTCAACATGCCGGCCGCCAACAACAAAGTCTTCGGAGAAGCCTACACTTGCAACTGGGCCGATCCCAAAGGCAAGGAAGACATCATGCGCTACTGCTACAACGGCACCAGGGACGTCTTCACGGAGCTGGAATGCGCCACCATCAACTTGCACGCCGGCGAGCAGCGCCGCTATCCTCCGGAAATGCACAACGGCAAGAAAGGCTGGATGTTCTCGCTTCTTCCGACCAACATCTGCGTGAAAGTTTTCGGCGAAGGCGGGCGCGAGATCTCCGGCGCGACGATCGATATCTACCGCGGCACCGGCAGCGGCTACGAACTGGCCTTCGGCAACACCAGGCCTAGTTACACACTCACCTACGATCAAGGCGCCAAATTCAAGCCCTCTTACAGCTACGACAACAACAACCTTTACGCCAACAGCTTCATCTTCAAGCTGCCCGGCGAAGACAAGTCCAACTACAAGATCATCGACTCCCTCAGGCTCAACTACGAGTTCCTGAAGGGCCAGACCGACACGGCTTACTTCTATTTCACCAACACGGCCTATAAGGTCGCCGAACCAACTTCCATCGTGATCAACGACGGTTCCGGCACGACCTACACTTACGAAAACGAACTGCATCTCGCCTATCCCGCGAACGCCACTAAGATCCGCTGGGCCTACAGCGAAGCCGGACTCCAGAACGCCGAGTGGCTCGACATCGCGGAAGACCTTGAGATAATCCTCGCCAGAGCCGGAAAGCAGAATCTGTATTTCCAGGTCCTCTCCTCCGACTATGTGCTCTCCGACGTCTACGTAAGGGAGATAATCGTCACGACGGAATGGGACATGGGCCTGGCCTGGCTGGAACGCAACCCCAAATACGGCATCGGCAAATACGACATCGGCAGCACCTACCGTCCCGAGCCTGGCGACAGGCTGACTTGGACCGCCAACATCTACTGCAACACTTCCCTTACCAACGATCCCATCGACGTGGTCGTTGACTGGTACGTC
>JAGCDY010000124.1 GCA_017650925.1 bacterium | reverse complement strand
GAAGCTCTTCCGGCGTGGGGTTGCTGGCGTCTATCCAGGTATGGGGCTCGATCTTCTGGGTCTCGACGAGAACGCCATCTTCAGCTTTGTAGATCTTCAGCATTAGTGTTCCTCCTTTTCTTCATCAGTAAAAGGTTCTACGTGTATGAGCACATCGCTCAAGGAAAATTTTTCAACTAGTATGTCCCTTACCGTGTGGGAAAGCTTGTGTCCTTCGTAGACCGTCATGTCCTGATCGACCAGGATGTGCATGTCGAGGAAGGTAACGTTCCCGTTCACTCTGGACCTCACGGCGTGGATCATTTTGACGCCGGGGACTCTCATCGCTGTCCTTCTGATGCTTTCGAGCGTTTCGGGGGGAAGCCCTCTGTCGATCAGCGCGTCGAAGGCGCCTCTTACGATCTCGAAAGCCGCGTAGAAGATCATGAAGGAGACGAGTATGCCGCCCACGTTGTCGAGGAAGTACCACTTCGGGAAGACCCTGGTGAGCAGCAAAACGACAAGCACCGGAAGCGAGCTCATGGCGTCAGTCCTGTGGTGCCAGGCGTTGGCTTTCAGGGCCTGACTCTCGAGCTTCACGCCCAGACGGTAAGTTCTCTGATATAAAATTTCTTTCGTTATGACAGACACTGCCGCCACGATGACCATCATCCAGGAGAAGACCAGCTCCTCGCAGCCGAAAGTCATCAGGGCGACGAAGAGTATCCTCAATGCTACGGCGAAGAGCAAACAACCGATGAAGAAAGTGACAAGCGCCTCGAGCTTGGAATGCCCGTAGGGATGAGCTTCGTCGGCAGGTTCGCTCCAAAAGCGGGAACCCAAAAGCAAAGCGGCGTCGGTGACCAGATCGGAAAGGCTGTGGATACCGTCGGCGAACAGCGAATGGCTATGCCCCAGTTTTCCGAAAAGGATCTTAAGCGACGCTAGAAAGACATTGCAAAAAACCCCCAGCCAAGTGATGCGCTTGAGTTGGGCTTGGTAGGTCTGGACTGTCAGGGGTGGCACTCATTTGCTCCTTTAGCCAGCGGCCGGGGGGTTATGGGGGAAAAACTTTTTGGGTATATATACCCAAAAGACTCGCGATATTCTATCACTACTGGGGTTTAAAAGTCAACGCACGACGGGCTTGCTCTTTGCCGCCGAATGCATAGTCATGTCATCCAAGGGCTGACATTAAATTTCTTCTTTCGCCCACATAATACGATCTTCCGCTTATGTATAATTCAAAATGTTCGTGAAGTCACAATTTGTGATTTCACGGAATTTCAAATGTTTTTTGCTTTGTAAATTGCGTTAAACCAGATAGTTTTCGTGAAATCACAATTTGTGATTTCACGGAAATCTAATAGAGAAGAATATATTTCAAGAAGGTTTTTGTGCTTCAACTCGCGTTAAACCAGATAGTTCCCGTGAAATCACAAATTGTGACTTCAAAGAAAGCACAGACCTAATACATCCCGTTATTGACAAAATGCTTTTGAGTCCGGATAAAGAAATTTAGAGAGTCACCGGCGGAGGCGCAATGCGTTGGTGACGACGAGGAGGGAGCTTGCTGCCATGCAGGCGGCGCCGACTTCGGGGCGCATGGAGAGGCCGAAAGATGAGAGAGCGCCGGCGGCCAAGGGGATGGTGATGAGGTTGAAGATGAGCGCCCAGAAAAGGTTTTGCTTGATGATGGTGAGCGTGCGCTTGGAGAGGTCGTAGGCGGTGACGAGGACAGTGAGGTCGTCTCTTGTGAGCAACATCTTGGAGGCGGACTGCGCGGCACCGGCGCCTTTGTAGTGGGAGATGGAGACGTCGGATTGGCTGAGGGCCGGGGCGTCGTTTATGCCGTCGCCCGTCATGGCGACGATCTTGCCTTCCTTTTGGGCTTGGCGGACAAGGGCGAGCTTGTCTTCGGGAAGGAGTCGGTATTTGACGTCTGAGAGCGGAACGGTCTTGGCGAATTCAAGAGCGGCTTCCTTGCTGTCGCCGGTCAATAGGATGGATTCGACGTTCCTTTCTTTCAGCTGTTCTATCGTTTCCTTTGCCTCTTTTCTGGGAGGATCGACGATCTTGATAGCGCCGAGGTATTCTTTCCCCGCAGCCACGTGTATGGCAAAAGGAACTTCAGGACAGGCTATTCCGTTTTCGTTTAAAAAACTTTTCGTGCCGACTTTAAGTTCAACGTTGTCAGAAACTCTTGTTCCGCAGATCCCCTTGCCAGGGATGGCGCGGAAATCCGCGCACTCCGCCAACGCCAAGCCTTGCTTCTCGGCTTCTTCCAGAACAGCCAGAGAAAGCGGATGCTCGGAATAGCGTTCCAAAGAAGCCGCGGCTTCCAGGGCCTCGAGGGAATAAGCGCCTTCGACTCTGGGCCTGCCTTCCGTCAAGGTGCCGGTCTTGTCGAAGAAGATGGTTTTGCATTTGGAGAAGGCTTCCAGGGCCGCGGCGTCTTTGAAGAGGATGCCGCAGCTGGCTGCTTTGCCGAGCCCGCAGGCCAGGGCGGCCGGAGTGGCGAGGCCTAGGGCGCAGGGGCAGGCCACGACGAGGACGGTAAGCGCGTAGGGCAGAGCGGTGTTGAAATCTTTTATGAACCACCAGATCGCGAGCGTTATAATTGCCGCCGTGATGACGCCCAGGGCGAAGTGCCCGGAGACCTTGTCGGCGAGAAGAGCGACTTTGGGCCTGGTCGTCCTGGCTTCCTCGACGAGCCGGACCATGCCGGAGAGCGTGGTTTGGTCGCCGCTGCGTTCCAGGACCATCGTGAAGGCCCCCAGAAGGTTCATAGAGCCTCCTGTGACGGCGTCGCCGACTCCTTTATCGACCGGGAGGCTCTCGCCTGTTAAAAGCGATTCGTCGAAGGAGCTTCTTCCTTCCGTGATACGGCCGTCGCCGGGGACTCTTTCGCCCGGTTTGACGAGGCAGAGGTCGCCCGCTCCTAGAAGTTCGGTGGGGATGTCCTTTTCTTCGCCGTCGACGAGGAGATGGGCGTTTTTGGGGAGAAGATCGGACAACTCCTCAAGATCGGAATCGGCCCGCTTTTTCGCGCGCTCCTCGAGTTTCCGGCCGAGGCCGACGATGGCCAAGACCATGGCGGTAGCGCAGAAGTGATAATGGGGATGCTCAATTTGGCCGAGGGCGAAAAGGATCAGTTCAGCCAGGCTGTAGAGGAAAGCCGTGCCGGTGCTGAGCCCGACAAGAAGCTGCATGTCGGGATGACGGTAGCGGACGGCTTGGTATGCGCCTTTGAAAATGTCAGCTCCCCAAACGAGGGCGGGGAGCGCCAGAAGCATTTGAAATAGGCCGTCGGCGATATGGTTCTTAGGATGCGGGAAGAGATCCCACTCTATCAGGAAGAGGATTATCGCGCCAAGTATGGCGAAAACAAAAAGCACGTTCTTTACGACCGGGCTCTCCTTCTTTTTCAGGGGATTTTCTATTGAGGGCGTGAAGCCGGCGTCGGAAGTGGCTTTCAGGATCGCTTCTTCATTTACCTGTGTTTCGTCATAGTAGACGATGCAGCGTTTGCTGATGGGATCGACGCCGCTTCTAATTACGCCCGGAAGCTTGTCTATGCTGTTTTTCACCTTGGAGGAACAGCCCGAGCAGCGCATTCCCGGCGCGAAAAAGACGAAGCTTTTCATTTGCTTTCCTTGACCGTTTCCTCTTTTTCGAAGGTCCTGTAGCGGACTCCGTGATAAGAAGCGTTGTCTTCCTTGGGGAAGGTGACGAGCGTCTGACCAGGCTTGAGAAGGCCCGCGACGGTCCTAAGAAGGAAATTGTATTCCAGTCCGAGGGAAGTTTCCTTGCCCCAGACGGTGTCGGTGTTTTTGCCGGAAGCCAGGAGCGTCAGGAAGCGCCTGGCCGTCATGAGGGCTCTTTCACTGTCGATCTCGCCGTCTTTAGACATGTCGGCCAGATCGAGGAAGATCTGCTCCGCTTCGAGAAGATGGTCGGGAGTGAGCGGCGTCTTCTTATAACTGGACATCACGCGGAAGAGGTCAAGCTCCGTGTAAAGCTCGTTGAGCTCTTTTACAAGGCCGGCCAGGGCACGGTAAAACTCCGCTTCCTTTTCGACTTTCACAGCCTTGATCTTCGGCCAGTCTCTCTCCTCCCTAATTTCCTCGGGTTTCTCAGCGCTGTAAACGGCCGAGCGGATCCAGCAGGCGGAAGGGAGGGCTTCTGCTTTGTTCCTGAGGTTCGCGGCGGAGGCGACGGCGCGCTCAGAGAGGCCCAAGTGTCCTTGCAGCTCCTCTCTCAAGTCTTTGAGAAGGGTTGCTTCCGCCTCGGGAATGTCTTCTGTGGCGCCCAGAACGTAAAGGATGTGCTTAACTTTGGGAGGGACGACCCAGCGGTGCAGTTCCCTGAAGGTCCTTTCCTTCGGAGCCGCGGCCGGGGGGAAGAACCAGACTCTGGCTGTGGGCTCGCCGATATGGGCGGGATCTTTCCAGGGCGGCTGCTCGAAGCTGGTTTTGGCTTTTTGCAGCAGAGCTTTCTTCTCTTCTTCGCTTCCTTTCTGCGCTTCGTGGAATTCCACGATGGTCATGACTTTCGTCTCGCCGTCGAAGGCCTTGAGATATCTTACGGCCTCGCGGTAATTCAGAGTGGCTATGTCGCTTTTAGAGAGCGCGTCCGCAAGGACCGAGAGGCTTTCGAAGGTTTCCTCGTCGGTGATCGCGAAGTAGTTGTTGCCGAGGTAAGCTCTCAAAAGCGCGGCGCTCCCCCAGGGCGTATTGGCCTTTTCCCTGTAGGCGGCGTAGATCGTGTAATCCTTTAGTTTGCCGTCCTTTTCGCCGATGAAGGCCGCTTCCTTCACGGCTTTCACCTCTTCCTCGACCTCCCTTTGCACGGCGGCCGGGACTCTCGAGCCGTCTAGGCAGATCTTCATGCAGACGGAAGCGAAAAGCAGCGCGTTCCTGACCGCCATGCGCTCGGAGCCTTCAGTCTTTTCGTAGCGGGCTTCCAGATTTTCCACCAGGTCTATGAAGAGGGAAGCGTACTGGTCGTAGAGGAAAGTCCCGTAGACGCCGTCGGCGGCTCTTTCGTAATAGTTGCGGAAAAGTTCGTAGGCCGCGTCAGCGGTGATGAAGACAGACGTCTGCTCCCTGTAGAGCGCGGCGAAGCTTTCTCCTTCCTTGCCGCTGGAGGCCTCCTCGAAATCCTTAGGCTTTTCGGGGGCTTTTTCCTCTTCGGCTTTGGCCTCCGATCTCAAATTTTTTTCGCGCGTCTCGCTAAGCTTCGCCAATTCCCTGTCGTCTTTCTTTTCCATATAGACCTTGTGGGCGACGAGCGCCGCCGTAAGGAGAATAAAGAGGATAAAGAGGGCCAGGGCTAACTTTTTCATTTGAGGGGCAGATTCCTTATGCGTTCTATTAGGCCGGTGGTGGAAAGGCCGGCGACCTTCGGCATCAAGTGGATGCGGCCGCCGTATTTTTTGACGGTCGGGGCCTCGATGCAGTCCTCTCCGTACTCGGAGCCGTTAACGTGCACGTTCGGCCTGACGACCTCGAGGAAGGCAATAGGGTCGGTCTCGTCGAAGATGTGGACGAGGCTCACGATGGAAAGGGCCGAAAGCAGCGCGGCGCGCTGTTCCTGGCCGATTATGGGCCTTAGGGGGCTTTTGTATTTTTTGATGGAGCTGTCGGAATTGAGGCCGACGATAAGGACGTCCGCCTGGGCCTTGGCCTCCTCCAAAAAGCAGAGGTGCCCGTAGTGGAAAAGGTCGAAGCTGCCGTTGCAGGTGACGATCGTCCTGCCTTCCTTGCGGAAAAGTTCGCAGCGCTCGGCCAGCTCTTCTCTGGTTACGATCTTGGAAGCGGTCGATATCATGCTGATTCCCCTTTAGGTTTGATTGCTTAGAAAAGTCCCTGGATGATCGTCCCCAGATCCACGCCGTACTTTATGTTCTGCTCCTGGGGATTCCAGTCCAGAGGATTCCACATGCGGCCCGAGATAAGCTCAAGGTTTATGGGGACCTTTTCCCCGCTGACGGCGATGTCCTCGTTGGTAAGGACAGGGACTATCCTGCCGACGTCTATTATGAAAGCGTTCCAGGCGCGGTTGGAGATGACGCAGGAGCCCGCCAGCTTCCCGTTGACCGAGAAACTCGCCGGCACCGGCTTAAGTTCGGCGTCGGGATGGCTGGCCCTGAGGTAGACCTGAAGATAGCGCGACTGGACTAGGAGCGGCCTGTAGACGTGGCGCCTGGTGCGGGCGAACTTGTTGCTGTGCTGGTCGTATTCGTAGTGCAGTATCCCGTATTCCAGCATGCGGCCCAGATTGTCGTACGGCTCGCAGCTGAAATACTGCTTCTCCCCCTTGAGGGCGGATCTATGGCACAGGAAGAGGAAAATGCCGAACACCGCCACGAACGCCGCGGCCAAGGCCAGACGCAAAGGCCTCGATTTCGCGAGCCTGTCGAAGCAGGCGCCAACCTTTCCCTTCAGGGAGCTCTCCTGCGCGGGATAGACGAAATTAAAGAGGGACGCCAGCATAGCCAAAAAGACGCTTTGCAAAAACATCAGTTCCGTAACGTAGTAAAGGCTGCTGGAGAAAAGGTTGCCCAAAGCGATGGAAAGCTGGGCCGTCATAAGCCCGAGCGCCAGGCTGCGCGTATGTTTCCCGCAGCATTCGTTGGACCACAACCGCCAGGCCAGGAAGATGGAAAAGACGAAGAAGAAAATGCTCAGGAAAAGCCCGGGCAAGCCGAGTTCGACCCAGTAGTCGAGGTAGAGGTTGTGGGCGAAAGCCGTCTTGTAGCTGTCGCGGGTCGTCTTGTAATTCTTGTAAAGCTTGTCGAACGTTCCCAGTCCGTGGCCGAAGATCGGCGAGGCTTTTATCGCCTTCAGGGAAGCGAACCAGTGGTAGGAACGGAAACTGAGCAGCTCGTCTATCCTCTTCGGATCTATCTTTACTTTATCGAGTCCCTGGACGAGGCGCTGCCCCTTCAAGGCCTTCATGGTGCAGCTTCCGGGAAGCGTCATGTTGTTGGCGGGGGCGAAGAAGAGAAAGAGCCCCAGGATGACCAAAACATAAGGCAGGGGCTTCAGAAGCTTCCTGGAGCGCGACAGGACCATAATAAAAACGATGCCAAGCGCCGGGACGAAAGCGTAGACCGGCGTTCTGGTCTCGGTAAGCCACAGACAGACGAAAGACAGCGCGAAAAGGAAAATGAGAACGAGATAGTGGACGATCTTCTTCGCAAACCAGAAACCCGTGAAGGCCAGGACGCCCATCACGAGATAATAAGTCGCGGCCGAGTCGGGGCCGTTGAAGGTGGCGTTGATTCGTCCGAAGAACTCCTGGATGCCGACCAGGAACATTTTGGTCTTGTTCTGCCAGACGCCGTAAAGGCAGACCAAAACAGCCGCGCTAAGAAGAAGCCTGAGGACGGTGTAAACGTCCCTCTGCTCCTTCAGAACGGAGGAGACGAAGTAAAAAGCCAGCATCATGGAGATGAACTGCATGGCCTTCGTGTAGCAAAGCGCGTTGTCGGTCTGGGAGGAGAAGGGGATCCCCGTAAGCTTTCCCGGGAGCTCGCTGTAGAAGCCCAACGAGAAAACATTCTCGTAGCGGCAGGCGCCGACTATCATCCCCAAAACGACAAGGAGCATGAAAATGAACCAGAGGAGATCGTACGGCGTGGCGGCGATCCCTCCTTTGTGCCTGCTCTTGGAATCAAGAGGCATCCCCATCACGGTATAGATGAGGAAGGCCGTGGTCAGGCCGGAAAGGAAGAGAAGGTTGAAGCTGAAGGGCGGCCAGAGCTTGTCCAAACCGAGGATGGTGGGCAGGGTGTTGAAAAGGGGAAGGCAGAATATAAAAGTCATTACGGCCGCCTTCCAGCTTATCATGGCCAGCATGATGACTATCAGAAACATTCCGAAGACGACGGTCCTGAGCGAGTTCTGCGACTGGGAGAGATAGGACCATACGTACATGGAAGACGCCAGGAAACCGAGAGCGCACAAGAGATAAAAGGATATTTTACGCACCAAAGACATCAACTTCCCTCCACGCAGCGAACGATTGTGTTTTTCAATACCTGCCAGTCAAGATTCTCAACCACCCATTTCCTCGCCCTCAGGGAGTAATTCTCCCGCCTTTCCGGGTCGGCCATAAGCGTGCCGAGAGCGGCGGTGAATTCTTCCCCCGGGCTCGCCACGGCCGCCAGTCCGGCTTCTTTCAGCATCAAGGGATATTCCCCAATGTCAGTCGTCGCCAAAGGCAGCCCGCAGGCGATGTAATCGCCGATCTTGTGGGGGAAGCGGGAGCGGTTGGCGAGGGAGTCGACCATCGGCAGAGCCGCGACGTCGCCCGCGCAGAGAGCCTTGGGAAGATCCTCGTCGGAAACGAAGCCCGTGACATAGACCGCCTCGGACAATCCCTTTTCCTCCACCAACTTCTTTTGATCGTCGCGCATTCTGCCGACGAAGAGCAAGGAGATCTCAGGGTCTTCCTTGCGAAGCAGGGAAAGGCTTTCAAGCAGAGGCGGGAACGCCGCGCCGTCCTGCAGGGTGACGATCAGTTTGGCGCCTTCGGGAAGCCCGAACTTCGCGCGGCTTTCCCGTTTGTCGAAGGGCCGCATATAGTTCGTGTCCACGCCCTCCCTGATGAGGACGACCTTCTCCGCGGGAACGCCGACCTCTTTGGCCTTGTCGCCCAGGAAATTGCTTATGACCGTCACGATGTCAGCCTTGCGGCGAATCTTCGCTTCCCTCTTGGCGTCCCAGCGGTGCATCCACTTCTTCCCTTTGAAAACATTGGCGGCGCCGGCGTAAAGGTCGCACCAGTCGTTGACCATCCTGCGGCCTTTGCGGCCGAGGCAGACCGGCCAGGAGACGTTGGGATGATACTCGAAGGTGTAGATGACGTCGAAATCGTCCTTGAGAAGATATTTCAGGCGCCAGAAAATGTCTATGTTGGAGCCCTTACCGGGGTAGAGGTCGAAGCCCGCCCTCGGGCCTTCTATTATCGTCACGTTGGGACGATCCTTCAGAAAGTTCCTCGTCCAGTAATTGGCGCGGCCGGTCGTGCAGACGGTCACCTCGTGGCCGGCTTCCGCGCACATCCTCGCGAACCACAGGGCGCGGTGGTATGTCCCGACCCCTATGATGTTGGCGTTCAGGAAAAGGATCTTCAAAGCGCCGCCTCCTTCATCTGTTCCTCCTTCTCTATGAACTTCAGGTAAACGATGCCGAAGATCGCCCAGACAAAAGGACAGATGTCTATGGAAGTTATGCGCTGGGAGAAGGTGGACGTCACAAGAATGTAGACTACGCACAAAAAGAGCGCCAGCATTTTCCTCTGGTCCTGCCCATCGCTCGTCCAAATGTATTTCAGACCTTTTACGAGCGTCTGCACCATCAGGCACAGGAAGAAAAAGAGGCCCGTCAGACCGGTGTAGCGGGCGATCTTCAAAAACTCGTTGTGCGTGGCGTTGGTACAGAAGATGCCGGAGCTCTCGACGTAGAAGAGCGGCTCGTTGCCCATCGGCCAGCCGAGCAGGGGATGCAGTTTGATGTCCTCCATCGTCTGGTGCCAGGCCATGATGCGCCAGTGACCAGTGCCTTCCTGGGTGTTCAAAAGCGTGGGGAGTCGTTCCGCCAGCGTCATGTCGTAGCGGGCGATGTACAGCGAACCGAGGAAGAAGAGAGCGATGATGCCGAGGATCGAGAAGAAGGTCAGGTAAATTTTGGAACGCACTCTGCCCATGGCGAAGAAGCCCGCGATCGAGACCAGCATGCCGAGCCAGACGGCGCGGGCGGAGCTCATGATCGTGCAGATGAAAGAGAAGCCGATGAGGACGAGGTAAAGGAAAGCGTGCTTCATCTCGAGGTCGAACATGGAAAACAGGTAGATGAAGATGAACGCCATGTTGGAGCAGCTGGTGTCGCTAAGAAGCGAACTGTAGGAGGCTCTGATGGGGGAATAGACGAAAGAATAGCCTATGCCCGTCTGCAGCGCCACTATTTCCACCAGAATGAAGATCGTGGCCCAGATGGTGAAGAAGCGCATCAATCCGTCCATCTCGTCGGACGTCTTGAAGAAGAGAGGGATCGCCACGGCGATCCATATGGAGGCGTAAGGCCTGAAATAGTTGAAGGCCCCGGCCCCGTAGCCGTTCTTCAATCCGTTGAGAAGCGAAACGACGGTCATCAGGAAAAAGAGCAGCATGAAGACGGGAACGCAGTCCTTGAGAGCGCGCTTCCTGTGCTTGTAAGCCGCGAAGTAGATCAAGGGGAGAAATATCTCATACCCCTTGATGGAAAAAGCGCCCAGGGAAATGCTGCTGAGGCTCAGGTATCTGCTCGGCTCCAGAAGAACGAAGATCAAAAAATAAAACAGCCACAGGGGACGGCGGAGCGCCATCCACAAAGCGGCCAAACCTCCGACCGCGACTATGACTGGAACAAAAGGATTCAAGTTCTTACAGGTTTCTGATTACTTTGGCGGGTACGCCGCCGGCCAACACGCCTGGCGGCAGACTCTTCGTCACGACGCTTCCGGCGGCCACCACCGTGTTTTTGCCGATGGTCACGCCTTTCAAAACGGTGACGTTGGCGCCGAGCCAAACGTTGTCCTCTATCACGACAGGCTCGCAGCCTATGTCTTTAGGATCTGAATTGTGCCTTCTGCCCTCGGGCTTCACGGCGTGGAAGTCGCAGTCCGACACCATCGCGTTCGCGCCTATCAGGCAGTGGCTGCCGATCTTTACGCTCTTGGCGGCGCAGAATGATCCGCCGGAGATACCGGTGTCGTCGCCAATCTCAAGTGTCGCGCCCGGCCTCAGAAGGGCCAGGATGACCGGATGGTTCACCCCGGCGAAATTGGCCTCGCTTTTGGAGCAGAGGACGCAGTTTTCGCCCAGAGAGATCGTTCCGCCTTCGGTTATGTGAGTTATGGGCCTTCCGTAAAGCACCAGGCCTTTTTTGATCTTAAGGCCTTTGGCGCGCAACCGCAAGGCGCCGAAACTGGAAATAATTCTTCTAATGATCATCAGTGGATCGCTCCTTGGAAGGGGATGTAGCCTCTTGTGAGGGCCATGTTAGTCCATTCCCTGAACCACTCTCTTTGCAATCTCAGCTTTTCTATCAGCAAAGGATTGTAGCGGTTCCTTTCGCTTATGAGATCCAGGGCCTCCTTGAACTGTTCTTCCGTTCCGTATTTCATGGCCATCTGTCCGTAGCGGAGGGCCGATTCGACGTTCTGGTGGTTGGTCGACTTGAAATAGCCGTAGCCAAGCGAGACCGCGGCGTTGGAATAGGCGCATCTGTCAAGGATGTCCAGAAGTATGTTGTAGTCGTACTCCGTGTTCTGGGCTCCCAGGTTAATGTCCACAAGGAGCTGGGAGATCGCCTCGTTCGTATCGCCGGTCGGCAGAAGAACGTCTTTCACGAAATAACGCCGGACCTGGGATTCCATGACGGGGTCGGGTTGGTGGCCGAAAATGCCGAGCAGCGAGAAATAAAGCGTGCGGGCCTTTTCGTAAAGGCCTTTCCTGGCGGTGTAGATGGCGTTCTGGAAGAGCGCCGTAAGGTTCGCCTTGCCGGTCTCGGACCTGGTCAGGGCGTTGGCCGTTCTGTTGCACTCGTAGATCTCGTTGTAGGCCTCTATGTTCTGGGAGGCCACGTAGCACTCCGCCAGCGTCCTGTAGAGCAGGGGGCTGTTGGGGAAAAGCGTCAGCGCCCTGGTGAGGACGTCCTTGGCGTTCTCGAACTGTCCGGCCTTCTGGAAGAAGACGGCCAGGTCGCGGTAATCGATCTCTTTGGCGATGTCGGAGATGTAGTTGAGGAGCTGCTGACTGAAGAGCGCCCGGGCCATTTTAGCCTTGTCGTCCTGCTGGAGGTAGACGGTCTCGCCGAAGAAGAGGGGAAGCGTGAAGCAGGACTGGTACTGCTCCTTGAGCGTTTCCCTATAGGGTTCGGGGATTATGAGCCTTCCGGACGCCAGAACGCCGTTGTAGACAAAGACCCAGACCCGGCCGTAGTCGCTTATCAGCTTGGAAAAATCCTTTTCCAGAGCCATAATGGGAACGTGGCGGAAAGAATAAACGCCCTTGCCCTCGTAGACCTGCACGGTATAGTTTCCGTCCGGCTGAACGATCACCAAAGCGTCGCCTTCCTTGATGAACTGCGTCATGACGCTCCACGTTTTCAAGTTGGCGTCGCTGTCGTAATTCGAGATCTCCTGCATGTACTTGAAGGGCATGCTGTAGATAAGGACCGCCGGATACAGAAGGGCCAGCGCTATGATGACGAGCCCCGCCTTGACCCATTTGACGGCAAGGAAGCGGGAGAGCCAGGAGGTGTTTTCTTCCCTATTCATATTCCTCCTTCGGCATTTCCCTGCCGGCGGTGTAGTAAAGCTCTATGGCTCTCCAGTCGTAGCGCATCCTTTCCCTCTGGTCCGGGGTGAGGGTCAGGGAGAGTATAAGGTCCAGCATCTCGGCGGCCTTTTCCTTGTTGGCCGACATGCAGTAGAGGAAGCCGCGGTCCAGATAATTGTCCAGCAACCCGGGTTCCGCCTTTATCCCTTCCTCGTAACAGGCGGCCGCCTTGGCGCTGTCGCGGTAAGCCTGATAGATGTTGCCGAGTCCGTTGCAGTGCCTGGCGTAAGTCACTTCGTTCGTCAGCTTGTTGTACTCCGCTATGACCTTGCTGATCTCCGGGCGCTGCCTTTTGGCGCGGAACAGCCTGAGCACCACGAACCGCCAATCCCTGGCGACGTCGCTTCCCTTGTGGAAGGGGAGGCGGCGGAACATGGTGATGCACTGGTCATAGCGGCTGTTGCGGTACAGAAGGTAAATATATTCCAGAAGGGCCATGTTGTCGTCCTTGGCTATCCCGTCATAGATGTTGTAGGCCTCTTTGAGCCTCTGCATGCAGACCAGAAGCTGGGCCACTTGGCGGAGGTAGTAGACGGAATTGGCGCGGTTCAATATGCCGCGCTTCCTGAGATTGGAAAGAGCCGTGTCGCGCATGTCGTCCTCGCTGACCTTCAGCACGTAGTAATGTAGGTGCATGAAGCGCGAGTCCTGATCCTCGGCGTTGAGGGCGAACTGCCTGTTCTCTATGCCGGGGTCTTCCTTCAAAATGTCGGCGTAAAGTTCCGTAGCCTCTTCCGGCATGTCGAAGCGCATCATGGCCGTGCCTTTTTCCAGGCGCCAAAAGTTGCGCTCTTCCGGGCTCGAGGCCTCCTCGATGAGCTTGTCGTAGTTGGCTATCGCCTCGAAAATGGCGCCGCTCTTCTCCGCGGTCTTGAAAAGCAGCGTCATGCCCTGCTCCTTGGCTTCCCGGGAAAATTCTTTCCCGAAGAGGCGCTTGGCCCAAAGGGCGGCGTTCACCGTCTGGTCGTAGCGGATGAGCAGCAAGGAGATGCTGATGTAAGTCTGCTCCCTGATGGCGTTGGCGAATTCGCTCCTTATTGCGCCCTTGTTCTCGTTTTCGTCGAGAGATTTCAGAATGGCGTAATAGCGGGAGATCACCGTCTCGCTGTCGTTTACGAAGGCGTCGAGGCCGGTCTTTTCGACCCAGACGCGGTAGAAGGGTATGCCTTTGGAGCGCTTGGCGTAGAGCTTCATGGCCCTGTCGTAATGGCGCGCGATGTCGCGTATGCGGGTCGGGTCGCAGGCTCTCAAATATTCCGCCATCATGGCTTCCCATTCCGGCGAATCGCCCTCGATCTCCTCCGCTTCCAAAGCGATCTTCTTCACGTCCTCGAAGCGCTTTTCCTTTATGGCGTTCCGCAAAAAGAAATACGTCCTGGCCCAAACGGCGGCCAGATCACGCGCGGCCAAGGTGCCGCAGGCGCGCTCCAGAAGGAAAGCCTCGCGGAAATCCTCGTAGGAAAAATGGCGCGCGATGAGGCTCTGCGGCGCTCTCAGGATCAGCCTGGCGCAGGCCTCCTTAACGAAAGAGTTCGACTGGGCCGCCTCGTCCTGCCACTTTGCCAAAAGCTTCTCCCACTTCGGCAGGGACCGTTCGTCGCTGTCGAAGGGCAGAGGCAGCTCCAATCCCCCCTCCAGCTCGTACGAGACAAGATAGGCGTTGGTGGGGGAGACCGCCAGCGCAACAGCGCTGGTAACGACCGTCCCGTCTTCCTGCGTTTCGATATTCTGCTTTCCCAGCTCTTCCAAGAAGACCTTGTTCGGCCACTTTTCGAAGCCCTCCGGCTGGAAGCCTTCCCTGAAGCGCAGGATAAGGGGTGCGTCGACGTAAAGGCCGTTCATGGCGGCGTAGGCCTCCCTGTTCGCTTCCTTCGTGAAGGAAAGCCCGCTCGCGGCGCTTCCCGCGGTCTCTTTTTGACAGGC
Organism: bacterium; assembly: GCA_017650925.1. Classification (GTDB taxonomy): domain Bacteria; phylum Auribacterota; class UBA3054; order UBA3054; family UBA3054; genus UBA3054. The sequence continues at coordinate 17,452 of JAGCDY010000124.1, read as the reverse complement.
GGCAAGCGCAAAAGCGAGGAGAATGAGAGCGCTGCGGACCTTAAGCACCGGGCGTGCCCTCCAACCTGACCTCCTCGCCGCGGCCTATGGCCAGCTTTATGACGAGATAAGGAATGCTAAGAACGCTGAGAACGTAAAAAGGCGCCGACAAGGGAGCGTAGCGCTGCTGGATGATAAAGAGAACGGCGAAACAGCAGACGGACAGGATCCCGCAGGTGTCCTGGGAATGCAGCCTTTCGGCCTTGTACATCGCGAAGGCGAGAGCGGCGCACAAAACGGGCGCTATGGGAGCCCATTTGATCAAAAGCCCCGCGTCGTCGCTGAAAGCCTGGTAGGCGGCCAGGCCGTTCGACACAAAGAAGCGCATCTGGATGCCGTAGATCTTCAGAACGAAGGGCGCGAAAGCCATGATGGCCAGGGCGTAGACGCCGAGCGCCAGACCGAGGTGCGATATCCTCATGTAGAAAAACGTGCGGCCCGGATGCTGGTTGAAGATCCTGTCGAGCATCCTCTTGAGATACTTGCCGAATTTTTCCCTGAGATCCTGGTGGACGGGCATGAGGATATAGACCGTGCCCAAAATGAAGACCAGGGCCATGGAGCGCAGAATTATCAAAAAGAACGTGCGCATGTGCATGTCATGCTGCACGGCGAAAGAATAGATCATTAAGGAAACGACCGCGAACGTGACCCCGACCGCGATGTTTATCCCTAGAAAAACGTAGACGTCTTTCACGTGGCTCTCGCCCTTGACCAATATCCTCGGCTTGACTTCGGAAGACATGAAGTAGGGCGACTTGTGGCGCTTCGAGACCAGCGCGTACCTAATCAGCAGCGCAGCCAGCTGCGCCCCGAACCACCACTGCAAAAGCACCGTCTCCGTGAAGAAGCAGTTGAAGAGCATCATGATGGACGAGAGGAAATAGAGCGCCCAGGTAAGGTACGTGTTGAATTTCAAAGCCGAGAGCAGCCTGTCCCAGTTGAAAAGGACCAGAGCCGCCGTGAAAGCGCAGTTGGCCCAGTCCTGCAGCGGCATACAGGCCAAAAGAAGCGAGGCGGCCAGCCCGACGTAGGCGTTCACGCAGGCGGCCCCGACCCTGAAGACCATGATGCAGGCGAGGGCCGCGCCCATGGCGTAGACGAAGTAAAGGCCTCGGGTATCGGGCAGAGCGTCGTCGTGGTGCATCGTGTAGAACATCATCTGCTCGAGCCAGGAGGCCGAGTGCCTCAGGCAGCACTTGGTGACGGACAGAAAGTCCTGCTCGGCGGCGTAGGGAATGGAAAGGCCGCTGTTCATGAGCATGACGGGCGTCACCGGCTGGAAACGTCCGGAATAGCAGCGCCAGAAAGCCAAGGCCGCGAAAACGAACGACAGCCCGATCAGCAGATAGGTTCTCCAGCCTACTGAACGCATTTTATCTCCAGCTTTTGCAATCCGAGGTTGCGGTCCAGCCCCTTGCCTTCATCCCTGTCGTTGGTGAAGCGCAAGGTGAAGAGCGAGGGCGTATTTTTGATGTCGACCGTCATCCCGTAGGGCTGGAAACGGCGCTCTTCGGAGAATATCTTAAGGCTCTGGGTATTGTCGTCGATCCAGATCTCGGCCTTGCACGTGGGATCGAAATTCATCTCCCTGGCCTTTTCGTGATCGGCACCCTCGTCCCTGGCGTAGAGGATGATGTCATACTTTCCCTCCGGAAGCCAGAGGTAGCCCGAGACGCTGCGGCCGTTCAGCATGACGATCTCCTCTTCGGTCCTTTCGACCTGGCCGTCCTCGTTGGGAACGAGCCAGTAGTTGCAGGGCAGAACGTAGGTCTTCGTTTCGTCCTTCTTGAACTGCCCGGCCATGAAAACCGCGTTGGGGTGATCCGGGTAATTGAAAGCGAAAGTGTTGAGGTAGTTGCGCGAAAGCACCGTGTTGCCGCTCATGGCGTGCATCTTCGCAAGGAGGTACAGAAGGTAGTTGTTCTTCTGGGCCGATTTCATCACGGTCGCGATGTTCTGCGTGACGCTGCCGGTGACGAAACGGTAGTTCTTGTCCAGGGAATCAAGATGGAAAGTCGCCTCAAAAAGCTGCGTGCATCCGATGCAGGCCCCGACAAGCGCTTCCGTTTCAAGGTTGCGGCGGCTGTCGAAATCTTCGGACGCGCTCTGGGCCTGCTCCAGATACTTGCGCTCGCCGGCCAGATATCCGAGCTTGTAGACCTTGGCTGCCTCCTCGTCGCAGAGGGAGAAAGCCCGCAAAAGCTTGTCGAAGGCGTCCCTCTCGTTTTCGGAAACTTTCAGGCGGTTCACGTCGCGGGTCGTAAAGCGGGTGTTCTTGACCGCGATGCCGACCCTCGCGCCGCCGAAGACAACGGCGTAAGCGGAGAGCAGAACGAAGAAGGCGGCGATCATCTCATAGGTCAAGTTGAAGACCCCGGCTTTCCTGGAATTTTCGCTTTCATCGGAGCCGTGCGCCCCGGGAGCGCAGAAGCGGACGAGCGTGAAGAAAAGCACAAGCAGGGCCAGAGGCTTCACGCAGGTCAGGAACACGTAGAGGGGAGCGTTCCCGTTCCTCAGCATCCCGATTATTTCCGAAGCCGCCAGGAAGAGCAATACGACCATCGCCACAAAGTAGGCCAGCCACTCGCCGAGCGGTATGTGCTTCGCGAAATTTTTGAAGGTCTGGCGGTTGAAAAGCAGTTTGACGGCAATCGTCACGAAACACAAAAAAGCGAAGAACAGGACGAGTATCGCGTAAAAGTATCTCAGCGGCGCTATGTCTTTCGTCGGGTCTAAGCCGCCGGCCGTCAGAGGATCGCAGGCGTAAACGAGAAAGACAAGGCACACCCCGAAAGCCACCCTGCGCCAGATCGCCGCGGAAAAGTCCTTGCGGTAGATCAGAAGCAGGGAAAGGATGAAAATGCCCAGGGCCGCCAGGCGCACATACTCCTGCACGGTCAAAAAATACACGCAGGGCAGCGACGACAGTAAGATAGCCAGGACGCTCGCCAGGCAAAGGGTGCGGCTCTTGTTGTTCATAAAAGCTCCTCAGCTCTTTTTTTCGTTGTCCTTCTTTTCTTTATCGGCTGTCTTGGCCGCTTCCCTCTCCTTGAGAAGCTTTTCATAGGCTTCCAGGGCCTTGCGGCGGTTGTCGGCGGGGTTGGCGGACGCGGGCTTCACTTCCTTCTTCTTCTCGTCGTCGCTCTTGTAGGCGCTCTGGTAAGCGCTCTTGTAGGCGCTCTTATAGGCGCTCCTGTAGGAGCTGCGGTAAGCGCGGTAGGAGCGGTAATAGGAGTAGGTGTATCCGTAGCGGTAATAGCCGCCGCGGCTGATGTCGACGTTGTTCAAAATGATGCCCAGGACGTTGATGTTGATCTTTTTAAGCTGCAGCACGCAGTTCTTGACCTGATCCCTCGGCGTTCTGTCGCCGTTGGCGACCAGGAGCGCGGCGTCGGTGTGCTGGGCGATGATGGCGCTGTCCGTCACGACCATGTAAGGCGGCGCGTCGACGATGACCCTGTCGTAATTCTCGCTTCCCCACTTGATTAGTTCGCCAAGCCTCGGGGAGTTCAGAAGCTCGACCGGCACGGGCGGAGTGTGGCCGGCGTTGATGACGTCAAGGTTCGCCATGGTCGTTTTGTTGACCAGGTCGCCGATCTCCTTCATGCCGACCAGATAGGCCGAAAGACCGCCCTCGTTCTCAAGGCCGAAGATCTTGTGCACGCGGGGACGGCGCATGTCAGCGTCGATAAGCAGGACTCTGTCGCCGGCCGCCGCCATGACCTGGGCCACGTTCGAGGCTGTCGTCGTCTTACCTTCGCTCATGGCCGAGCTTGTGATGACCATGGTCTTAATGGGCTTGGAACTCGAGAAGAGGATGTTGGTCCTTATCGACTGGTAGCTCTCCGTAATGATGCTCTTGGGGAAGAATTCCACAATGCGCTCGAGCTCCTGAACGTTGTTGCTCTTGACCATCTTGGGGACCGTGCCCATGACGGGCAGATGGATGAAGCGCTCGACGTCGTCGGGCGTCTTCAAGGTGTCGTCCCAATATTCGAGGAAGAAGGTCAGGCCGAGGCCTAAGAGCAAGCCGATGACGAGGCCCATGATGAGGTTGTTGACCGCGTTGGGCTTGATGGGCGAAGTGGGCGTCTCGGCGTAGTCCACGATGCGGACGTTGTAGTTCTCCATATTGCTGCCCAGGGCGAATTTCGAGACCAGGGCGAGAAGATCCCTGTACTGGCTCCTTATGGACTCGACCTGCATCTCGCGGACCTTGACGTTCTTTAGGATCTCGTCCAGGGCGACGATGGCCGCTCTCTTCTTGGCGATCTCGCGGTTCATTTTGCCGTTGGCTTCCTTGAGCGTGAACCTTTCGGTCTCGGTCAGTTCCTTGTCCTCAAGCTTCGCCTGGTTCTCCTGAAGTTCGTGCTGAAGATCGGCGATCTCGGTGTTGAGAAGCTCGATGTGGCCCGAGACGTTCTGGTAGTTGTTGGTGGACTTGTATTCGAGCAGGGCCTGCTCCTCCGCGATGAGGTCGGCTTTCTTGGCGTTGGCGCTCTCGTTCATCTGCTTGTAGTAAAGCTGCATGACCTTCATGCGGCTCTGAACGTTGAAGCGAATGTAAGTTTCCGCCAAGGTGTTCGCGTAAATGGCCGCGCGTTTCTTGTCCTCGTCCTCCACAAACAGCCAGACAAGGTCCGTGCGCATCTCGGATTTGAGCGAGATCTTTTTGCTGAAAGCCGTCACGAGCTGCGTGTCCGTCGCCCTGCGGTTCGGGATGCTGAAGGAGGCCATGGAGTTCGTTCTCAGCGTTTCCAGCGTCATCTTTATGAGGTGCCGGCTGTAGAACATCTGGATCTGCGTCTGCCTCAGGGCGTAGGCGCGCTGGTCGCTCACCCTGTTGTTGTCTATGATGGTGGTGTCCTGCGGCTCGATGCAAAGGAGGACCTTGCCCTGATAGACTTTGTGCATGTTGAGGGTGATCGCCACGGCCAGGCCGGTCGTGATGACGGTGATGATGAAGATCAGAGGGGCGTATTTGGTAAGTACTTCAAAGTAATAGCGGATGTCCCGCTCTTCCGTTTTGGCTTCCCAATTTTGCTGTTCGTTCATAGTTGGTCTGGTCTTTTTTTTTATGGATTGAAAAGTTTTATTTTTCAAAGGGATCGAAATCGTCGCGCTCGCTTCCCGGCTCGTAGCCAAGTATGCGGCAGGGCGTTTTCCAAGTCAGTTCGTAGAGGAGGTGCGAGCCGTATTTTTTCGCGACCTGCTTGCAGCCGAGAAGATACTGCTCGTAATAATCGGGCCTGTGCGCGTCGGAGGAAAGGGCGTCGGCAAAACCGTCCTGCACGATCTTTTCCGCCGTCTCCAAGGCGTCCACGCCGTAGTGGCCCATGAAGCTCGTGGCGTTGGGCATTATGAGGGCGCCCCTGGACTGCATCTCGCCCGCGACCTCGGGATGGCGCTGCACGAAATAAAAGCGCTCGGGGTGGACAATGACGGGGCGGATGCCCGCCAAGGATAGCTGAAAGACCGCCGCGATGGCCGACTGTCTGTTGACGTCCGCGGTGAATTCTATGAGGGCGTACTTGCCGGCCTTGCCGGTAAGCGAGACGCGGCACTTCTTGAAAAACTCCTCCGCCTCCGGATAGAATTCCGTTTCCATGGAGCAGGAGAGCGAAAGAGGCAGAAGATTGTCGTTCCGCAGCTTTTTCGTTTTATCGAAGGCCTCGCTGATCGTCTCCTCGCCGGGGCTCAGGCTGTTCCTGTGATGCGCCGTGGCGTTGATGTGCACGACGTAAGCTTTGAGAGCGGCTTCCATCATTTCCAGCGTCATATCCTCGCTCCTGCTGCCGTCGTCGACGTCAGGGAGGATATGGGCGTGAAGGTCGATCTTCGGGAAGAGTTCCTCTTCCTTCGTCTCCTTCTTCTTGTGCCAGAAATCGAAAAGCGCCATAAGTTATGTCAGATCTTGACCTGGTCCAGTTTCCCAAGGGCGTAGAGAAGGGCCGCCTTCTCGACGTGGCGGCGGTTCTCCGCTTCCTGGAAGACGCGGGAATTCTTGCTCTCTATGACGGAGTCGGTGATCTCCTCGCCGCGGTGCGCGGGCAGGCAGTGCAGAACGATCGCTTCCGGAGAGGCGAGCTTCAAACATTCGTCGTCGAGGCAGAAGCCTTCGAAAGCTTTCATCTTGGTGGCTTTCTCGTCTTCCTGGCCCATGCTCACCCAAACGTCCGTATAAAGGACATCGGCGCCCTTGGCCGCCGCTTTGGGATCGTTCGTGATGTTTATCTTCGCTCCGGTAGCGGCCGCGATCGTTTTGGCTTCCTCTATAATTTCCTTGGGCGGCTCGAAGCCCTTGGGGCTGCCGACCGTCATGTTGGCGCCGGTCATGGCCGCGCCGAGCATCAGGGAAATGCAGACGTTGTTGCCGTCGCCCAAATAGGTGATGTTTATGCCCTCGGTCTTGCCGAAGCACTCCTGAACGGTAAGAAGATCGGCGAAAGCCTGGCAGGGGTGCTCCTCGTCGCAAAGCGCGTTGACGACGGGAATGGTGGCGTAGCGGGCGAATTCATCCAAAGTTCCGTGGGAGAAGACGCGCATGGCGGCGATCGTCACGTTCCTGGAAAGGTAGCGGGCGATGTCTTTAACCGCTTCGCGCACGCCCATCTTAATTTCATCCGGACGCAGCACGAGCGCGCGGCCGCCCATTTCCTCGGCGGCCAGCTGGAAGCTGACGCGGGTCCTCAAGCTCGGTTTTTCGAATATCAAAGCGAGCGTCTCGCCCTTCATCAGGTCGTTTTCCGGTTCTTTCTTCAGCGCGGCCGAGACTTTCAATATTTTTTCCAACGTCTCCCTGCTGAGATCTGTCATCCTGAGCAAATTCCTTTGATCTGCCATAATCCACTCTCCTAACGCGTATTAATTTGTTCTATTAGGTAATATAGGATTATATCAAAAAGAGGCTTAAAAACAAATAGACGGCTTCCTCAAATCTGACGCCTCTTTTTGCTAAAATAGAAGGCGGAATTATTAGAGGAGAAATCACATGACCACCACCCGTTCTTGCTTTGTCATCATGATCATCGCAGCGCTCTTTTTCGCCGGCTGCGACAAAGACAACAAAACTTCTTCGCAGGGAAATGGCCTGAGGCCCGTCGGCATAAAAGCCGAGCCTTTGTTCGATCCCGAAGATATCAGTCCTCTCGCGAAGACCTCGAAATATGCCGAGACCGACGCGCTTTTGAAGAAGGTGGAACAGGAGACCAACGTCGTGATCCTGGCGCAGCTTGCGACTCTTTTAAGCAGGACCACCAGCCGCGGTCCTTCGGTCAGAGCCGCTTTCAGAAAAATGCTCCAAAGCGAGAACGCCGACCTCAGGGCGGAAGCTCTCAGCGCGCTCGAGGACTACGCCGGCGTGAACTTCATGCTGGACGACATGATTCCTCTCCTTAACGACGAGAACGAGGATGTCAGGGACGCCGCCATGGAGACCATAGCGGACTATTGCAAGGGCCGCAGGAAATATCAGATCCTTGTCGACTGCCTTGACAGCCAATACCAGGATGTGGTGGAGAACGCCGTCTTCAACCTCGGATTCTACACTGACGTGGATTTCAAGACGACGGAAGAATGGAAAAAATGGTGGGCTGAGAACAAGGACACTTTCGTGCCCAACGATTAATTGTTCCTCTTGTCGGCCAATTGCCCGCAGGCTCCGCCGACCGTGCCGCCTAGACTTTTCCTTACCGTGACGTTCATATCGCGCTCCTTCAGATAATTTACGAAGCGCTCCAAGGTTTCTTTCGCGCTGGGCTGGAATTCCCCGCCCGGCACGTCGTTTAGGGGAATGAGGTTTATTTTGCAGTCGAAGCCGGACAAAAGAGCGCACAATTCTTTGGCTTCCTTTGCGCTGTCGTTCACGCCTTTGATCATGGCGTATTCGAAGGTGACAAGCCTTTTCGTGGCGGCGAAATATTTTTTCAGGGCCGGGATAAGCTCCCTGATTTCGGAGGGCGCTCTGGGAATGAGCTTTTTGCGCAATTCTTCTATGGGAGCGTGCAAAGAGACCGCTAGGTTCATCTGCGGAAAATCGGCGGCGAATCTTTCTATCCCAGCGATCACGCCGACGGTCGAGACCGTGACTCTTCTGGACCCGATGCCGAAGCCTTCCTTGCAGATGAAGAGGAATTTTTTCAGCGCTTCGTAATTGTAGAAAGGCTCTCCCATGCCCATGATGACGAGATTCAGGCTTTCGGCGCCCGAAGCGGGAAGCGAGCAGCGCAGACTGTCACACATCTCGCCGGCCGTCAGGTTTCTTTTAAGACCGTGGCGCCCGCTGAAGCAGAAGCGGCAGCCAACCGGACAACCGACCTGAGTGGAGAGGCAGACCGTAGTGTGGCCTTCCATCGGCATCGTCACGGTCTCCGTCACAAGGCCGTCGCGCAAAAGCATAGTCTGTTTTTTAGAGCCGTCCGGAGCAAGCTTCGCCTCTTCCAAAGACAAACTAAGGAAAGCGAAATTTTGCTCGAGCTTTTCCCTCAGCGCCTTGGGAAAATTCGCCAGCTCCTGAAAATTCGCGACTTCCGGGCGCTTGAAATACCAATCCAATAACTGGCGGAAGCGGTAGGGTTTTTCACCCGCTTCGGCAAACCAAACTTCGAGAGGCTTGAAAAGCTCTTCCGAAACAGAAGGGAGAAAGGCTTCTTCCATTACTGCAGAGTCATCACCCTATATTTGTTGGTGCACGGGTCGTACGCGTGGGGCGCGTTGACTTTTTCAGGCTTGCTGAACGTGCCTTTGCATTTTTCGCCGGTCGATGCTTCCCAAAAGCCTTGCGCGGGCAGTAAAAGCTCGTCGTAGGCCAGTTTCCCGTCCGCCGTTTCCAAAACGACCAGGCTTCCGCTCTCATAGGCCTTGCTGACGCGCCCCGGTTCGGGACAGAAGCCGCCTATGGAGTGCGAGAGCACCTTCCAGGCCAGGGGCGGAACGCTTGGCGCTATGACGTACGGAAGGCGCGCGGCGGGGCACTTGTAGACGACTCCCGCATCCTCTAAGAAAAGCAGCCAGACGTCGTTGTTGCCGAGCGCGGAGAAAAAGGTGTAGCCCATGTATTTCAGGCGCCAGCGGATCGCGCGATCTGGCTGCCAGAGCGCCATGGCCGCGATCTTCTGCTTCCCCTGGTCGAGCGTTTCTATTTCAAGATCGACGTTGTAGCGGAAGACGCTCCCGGCGTTTTGGCTCTTGTTTTCCTTGATCTCTTTAAGGGCGTTCTCTTTCCGGTCAGGCCCGAAAGCCGGCTGATCGTCGGGCTCGGGTGTTACGGTCGCGCAGGAAACGAGCAGAAATAAAGGCATCAGAAGGAAAAGCAGCTTACCTTTCATACTCCTCCTCTTCCTCTTTCGTCAGGGCGAAATGACGCCTGTTGTAAAGGCCCAGGAGCGCGAAGACGACCGCCATGAAAACGTGCCGCCTGAGTATCGGCATAAGATGCGGCTCCTTCCCTGTCCACCAGATCACGAGCGCAAGGAAAATCAGCAGCACGAAGCAGAGGATCGTGTACTGGCGCTTGCGGGAAACGATGTTGGGGGCCTTCTTGACAGAAGAGGCCAGAAGCCCTGTGAAATAGACTCCCAGAACGAGAAGGATGTCGAGCGCGAAAGGCGCGGCCTGACGCGGCGTCTCGATGCGTTCGACTTTCACAGGGTCGCTTTTGGCCGTATAGAGCGCCGCGGCGTAAAGAAGATGCCCCGCGGCGAAAAACAGCGCCATCACGAGCGCCAAGCGCGCGAAATGAGTAGGCCTCATCTAATTACTTTTTCCAGAGGCCGTGCAGGTTGCAGTAGGCCACCGTCTCAAGGACTTCGTCGCCCGGCAGGAGCGGGAACTCCGCCTTCGGCTCGTCGCTGGGGGTAAGGGCTTTCCTCTGGTTGCCGTTCTTGGTACGAACGGCGATCCATTCGATGTAATGCGCTTCCGTCATGGGGTGGGGCGCGGAGCCGATCGTCACGACGGCCTTGGCGCCTTCAACGGCGACCACCGGCACGTGCTTCTCCACCGAGGCGTCGGTGGTGTTGGGGACTAATTCCTGCATTTTCTCACCGCAGCAGACGACGGGAACGCCGCTCGCTTTGGCAAACGCGATGATGTTGCCGCACTTGGCGCATCTGTAAAATTTGAGTTCCGACATGGTGCTCTCCCAAAAATATTTGTTAGCCGATTATGGAGCAGTTCGCCTCGCCCTTCAGGACCTTGGCGATGTTGCCTGCTTCGCGCATATTGAAGACCATTATCTTGAGGCCGTTCTGGCGGCACATGGTGATGGCCGTCAGATCCATGACGCCCAAGCCCTTCTCCAATACCTCATCGTAGGTAAGCTCGGGAAGCCTTTTGGCGTTAGGATCTTTCATCGGGTCGGCGGTGTAGACGCCGTCCACCTTCGTGCCCTTCATGACGACTTCCGCGCCTATTTCAGCCGCCCTCAGGGCCGCCGTGGTGTCGGTAGAGAAGAAGGGGTGTCCGGTCCCGCCGGCAAAGATGACGACCTTGCCCTTGGCGAGCCATCTTTTCGCTTTCAGGGGCTGCACGAGGCTTGCCAGGCGCGGCATCTCGACCGCGGACATCACTTCCGCCGCGACGCCTTCCGCCTCGAGAAAATCTTTCAAAGCCAGGGCGTTCATGACGGTCCCTAACATTCCGATGTAATCCGCGGACACGCGGTTCATGGCGTGGCCCTTTTCGGAAAGGCCGCGGAAAAAGTTTCCGCCGCCCACGACGACGGCGATCTCGGTCTTCGTCTCGGCCGCTTCCTTTATTTCTTTGGCCACGCGGCTCAAGGCTTCCGGATCGAGGCCCGTTCCGGAGGCGCCGCCCAAGACTTCGCCGCTCAGTTTCAGCAGTACGCGTTTGAATTTCATAGGATCCCCTGATTTGGCTTAAAAAAAAGAGCGCCTTGCGGGGCGCTCTTTATTTTTTCTTTTACAGCTCTTCGCCGACCTGATAACGGACGAAGCGACGGACGACCATGTTCTCGCCCAGTTTCGCGATGACGCCCTTGATGAGGTCGTTGATCTTTATCTTGTCGTCTTTCACGAACGGCTGGTCAACGAGGCAGATCTCGGAATAGAACTTCTCGAGTTTGCCTTCTATGATCTTGTCCTGAATGTTGGCGGGCTTGTTGGCCACTTCCTCGCGGTAGAAGGATTTTTCCTTCTCGACCACTTCGGCGGGGACCTGTTCGCGGGAAACGTACTGCGGAGCCATGGAGGCGATCTGGATCGTCAGGTCCTTGACCATCTCCTGGAACAGTTCGTTCTTGGCGACGAAGTCGGATTCGCAAGCCACTTCGATGAGCACGCCGACTTTGTTGTTGGAGTGGATGTAGCTGGCGACGATGCCTTCGTTGGTGGCGCGGGCCGCTTTCTTGACGGCTTTCGCCACGCCGCGTTTCCTTAAGATCTCTTTGGCTTTTTCGATATCGCCCTCGGCTTCCACCAGGGCTTTCTTGCATTCCATCATGCCGGCTTGGGTAAGCTCGCGCAGTTGGTTGACCAGTTTAGCGGTAATTTCGGCCATATGTATATTCCTGTATTGTTGTTCGTTAATTTTATGTTATTCCTGGGGGGCTTCCTGGGGAGCTTCCGGAGCAGCCTCTTTCGGGGCTTCCTTCTCAGCCTTGGGAGCGCGTTTCGGTCTCTCGGGGCGGGGCTTGGCCTGGGCCTTCTCCTGCTCTTTTTCGATGAGTTCGCGTTCCTTTCTCTGCTTCTCGACTTCCTCGAAATAGACTCTGCCTTCGTTGATCGCCTTGGCGATAGTGGTCGTGATCAGAGTGACGGAGCTGATGGTGTCGTCGTTGCCGGGGATGACGAAGTCGGCGTTGTCAGGATTGCCGTTGGTGTCGCAAAGGGCGATGATGGGGATGCCGAGCTTCTTGGCTTCGGTGACCGCGATGCGCTCTTTGTTGACGTCGACGATGAAGATGGCCGCGGGGGCTTCCTGCATGTCTCTCAAACCGCAGAGGTTCTTGTCGAACTTAGCGTATTCTCTGGTCATAACGGCCTGCTCTTTCTTGGGCAGCTTCTCAAAGAGGCCCTTCTTCTGCAGGTCTTCGATCTCGTTCATGCGCCTGACGGACTGACGGATGGTGCGGAGGTTGGTAAGAGTGCCGCCCAGCCAGCGTTCGCAAACATAGGGCATCTCGCAGCTCTTGGCCAGGTCGGAGACGATCGCTTTGCTCTGCAGCTTCGTGCAGACGAAGAGGATCTTGCCGCCTTTCTGGGCCACCAAGCGGGCGTACTGCGTCGCGTAGTCGAGGTAGCGCTGGGTCTTCTGAAGATCGATGATGTGGATCCCTTTCCTTTCTTCGAAGATGAAGGGGATCATCTTGGGGTTGCGTTTGCGCTTCTGATGGCCGAAATGGACTCCGGCTTCCAGAAGTTCCTGAATGGAGATAACGGACATAAGTGTTCCTTTTGTTCGTTCAGACTTCGCCGCGAATAAGCTTCGGGCTCATGTCTTAAACAGGTTAATTTGGGTTTTGGTTATTTTATTATGTCAAGCATCTCCCTGACCGCCTGGGCAAGCCCGGTAAAAACGGCGCGGGATATGATGGAATGACCGATGTTTAGTTCTTCCAGGTAGGGGACGTGGTGCATAAGATGAGCGTTGAAGTAGTCCAGGCCGTGCCCCGCGTTCACTCTGAGGCCAAGGGAATGGGCCTGTTCCGCGGCTCTTATAAGCCTGTCAAGCTCGAAATTCTGCTCGCTTTCCCCTTTAGCGTTGGCAAAAGAGCCGGTGTGCAGCTCGATGAACTGCGCTCCGGATTTTGCCGCCGCTATGATCTGCTCCTCTTCCGGCGCGATAAAAAGGCTCACGACCGTGCCGACGCTCTGCATCTTCACGACGCAGTTGCGTACCTGCGCAAGCTGTCCCGCCACGTCCAGACCTCCTTCTGTCGTCAGTTCCTGCCTCCTTTCGGGGACAAGGCAGACGCAGTCGGGTCTCACTTGGAGCGCGACTTCCATCACGTCTTTCGCCACAGCCATTTCCAGGTTGAGTTTCGTCTGTACCGTCTCCCTCAAGAGACGGACGTCGCGGTCCTGGATGTGGCGGCGGTCTTCGCGCAAATGCACGGTGATCCCGGAGGCGCCCGCCTGTTCCGCTATAGCGGCGGCGAAGACTGGCTCCGGAGCCTGGCCTCCCCGCGCCTGGCGCAGGGTAGCCACATGATCGATGTTAACGCCCAGTTTCAAAGCAGATCAAAAATTTTTATGTTTTAGTTGACCATGGGATCGTGGGGGAGGAAAAGAAGCTTCACTTCGTCGCCTTTGCAGAGCGGGAAAACGCTGAAAGCGAAATTCGCGCTCCTGGGGAGGCCGGGCTCCCTTTCGGCTTCGACAGCCTGCCTTCTCTCCAGCCATTCCATGATGAGAGTGGTCAGCCGGTCGGCCGCTTCTTTTCTATCCCAACCATTCGCCAAAAGGCCCAGTTCGGGGCAGAGGGCGGAAAAAGAGCCGTCCGACTCCCTGTTGAGCCGCATGGAAAAACTCATATCACAATTCATAGGAAGGATATGTTACCAAATACCCGATCAATTTTCAAGTGCGGCCGCCGGATTCATTTGACGTCTTTGGCGCTCAAACGGACGCGGCCTTCCGCGGAGTCGCAAAGGCCTGTGTACACGTCGCATGTCCCGTCGTCATTGAAAACGAAGCCGGAAGTGAAGACGCAGTCATCGAGGTGCGGGACTTTCGGTTCCTGCTCAGGGTAGAGCATGCGCGTGGCGACGATGCGGATGCGCGTCGCCTTGTGCGTCGCGGGGTCGAAAAGGAAGGACGCGTTGCAGTAGACGCCGCGGTTGACTCCGTTGGAAGCCTTGGAGCCGGTAAAGCACAGATGCCCGGCGACGAGTACCTTGCCGTCGTCCATGAGATACGCCTGGTTGCATCCGCCCCATTCGTCCTTTCCCAAGACCCCCTCTATAACGGGCGCCTTTTCAATAACCTCCGGCGTTAGCTCGTTGAGGTCTTTGACCGTCGTGAAGCCTATGACGGCCTCGCTGCCGTATTTTTTCCTTATTTCCTCGCTGCGCGGACGCGAGAAGACCCCGATGCGTCCGTCCTTCAGCTCTATGAGGCGGATGTCCTTCATGAATTCCGGGCCGGTCGTGAAGTATTCAAGGTGCAGCGGGCCCTTTTTGTTATCGCGGTAGAAAGCTCCGCGGTACGACGCGATGTTGCCGGCGATCTTCAAGACGCGGGTCCCTCCCACGACGAGCTCGCCGCGGATGTACTGGACGTACGGATCCTCTAATTCGAGAGTTCCGAATTCCAAAACGCGCGTCCACTCGTCCTTGCCGGTCTTCTTGAAAAGCATCGTCACGCTCGCCGCCCACTTGTCGCGCGGCTCCACGCGCCCTAGGATATACTCCGTTCCGTCATAGGAAAACGGGATCGAGCAGTTGTACACGTCGTAACCTTTTTCGACGCCCTTGAAAGTCAGTTTCGCTGACTCGATGACTTTCGGAGGATCAGCCTCGAACGCCTCCTTCAGCTCCTTTACCCCGCCCATGCCGGCGACGGCGCAAAAAGCGCCGAAAAGAGCGATTGCCGTGCTTGCCATCTTGAACATTTCCGTGTCCTTTTTTTATTTATTTCGCGAGCGCGGCCGAAACGTCGGCGAGGATCTGGCGCAGAGCTTTAGGCACGCGGCGCGCGGTCTTTGATATTTCCTTGCTGTCCTTGGAGGGTTTGGCGTCGTATTCGTCATAGGAGGCGCCCACGGTCGCGATCTCTTTCTTCCAGCCCTCGACGTCCACCGTCAGAAGGTCTTTCAGGTACTTCGGGTCGACACGGAAATTGGGATTCGGGTCGTCGTTGTTAGCGAGGTCGATGTCCTTCGGGAAGGGCAGGTTGCCGATCGGTGTCTCGTTGGCTTTGACTTTGCCCTCGATCCTTTGGCAGATCCACTTCAGAACGCGGGAATTGTCGCCGAAGCCCGGCCACATGAACTTGCCGTCCGCGGTCTTGCGGAACCAGTTCACGAAGTAGATCCTCGGGAGTTTCGAGGCGTCGGCCGAGGTGCGCTCCATCTCCAGCCAGTGCTGGAAATAGTCGCAGACGTTGTAGCCGAAGAACGGCAGCATGGCCATGGGGTCGCGCCTGACCTGGCCGATCTGATCGGAGATGACCGCGGCGGTCACTTCGCTCCCGGCGGCGGAGCCAAGGAAGACGCCGTGCGTCCAGCTCTTGGCCTCGTTGACCAGAGGAATGGTGGAGGGACGGCGGCCGCCGAAGAGCATGGCGTCGATGGGCACGCCCGTGGGTTTTCCGTTGTAGAAGCCGTTGAAGCCAGCCTTGTCCAGGACCGGGCAGTTCTCGGCGGGAGCGGTGAAGCGGCTGTTCTTGTGCGCCGCCACGTAACCCATTTCCTTAATTTCCTTTTTGGTCATGCCAGGTTTGGGGCCCATGCGGTAAGGATCGTCCGCGCAGACGTAGCACTTGTTGCCTTTCCAGTCCACGCCTTCCTTGGGGGCCTTGATGCCCATGTCCTCCCACCAGATGTCGCCGTCCGGGGTCAGCACCACGTTGGTGAAGATCGTGCCTTTCTTGCAGGATTTCAGGGCGTTCGGGTTGGAGTCGTTGGAAGTGCCGGGAGCGACGCCGAAGAAGCCGTTCTCGGGATTGATGGCGTAGAGGCGACCGTCCTCGCCGGGCTTAAGCCAGGCGATGTCGTCGCCGATGGTCTGCAGCTTCCAGCCCGGAAGCTTCGGCAGCATCATGGCGAGGTTGGTCTTGCCGCAGGCCGAGGGGAAGGCGGCCGTGACATGATATTTCTTCTTTTCAGGGGAAGTGAGCGTCAGAATAAGCATGTGCTCGGCCATCCAGCCTTCGTCCTTGGCCAGTTTCGAGGCTATGCGCAAAGCGAAGCATTTCTTGCCTAAGAGCGCGTTGCCGCCGTAGCCGGAACCGAAGGACCAGATCTCGCCGTCTTCCGGGAACTGCGTGATGTATTTGTCCTCAATTCTCTTGGCGCAGGGCCAGGCGACGTCTTTCTGGCCTTTCTTCAAAGGCGCGCCGACGGAATGGATGCAGGGGATGAAGGAGCCGTCCTTGCCGAGGTGCTTCAGGACCGCCTCGCCCGTCCTCGTCATGATGTTCATGTTGACGACGACGTAAGGAGAGTCGGTGATCTCGATGCCGTACTGGGTGATGGGGTTGCCGATGGGGCCCATGGCGAAGGGGATGACGTACATCACGCGGCCCTTCATGCAGCCGGTGTAAGCTTTGGTCATCTTCGCTTTCATTTCCACAGGATCCATCCAGTGGTTGGTCGGTCCGGCGTCGATCTCGCGCTTCGAGCAGATGAAGGTGCGGCCTTCAACGCGCGCCACGTCGCTCTCGTGCGACCTAGCCAGGTAGCAGTCCGGGCGCTTCTTGGGATCAAGCTTGATGAATTGTCCTTTCTTGACCATCATCTCGCAGATCGCGAGATGCTCTTCTTTCGTGCCCTTCACGACCACGATCTTCTCGGGCTTGCAAATTCTGTTCCATTTGTCCACCCACGCGAACACTTTTCCGTTCGCGAACTTCGGGGTTTTGACGGTTGCCATTATTTATTCTCCTGAAATTTTGATTTTGCGAAAGATTATACCAAAAGCGGTCAAAATAAATATCGCGAGCGCCGGCTCCGGCACGGGATCCAAACGGATGCCGAAAAGCCCGGAATAATTGGTGTAGGCGTTTCCGTGCAGATCGTTGGCGATCAGTCTGATCCTGGCGCAGTCGCTCTTCACGCCCGAGGGGAAATTCTTCCAATTGTAAGGAGACTTGAGCTCGAAGGCGTAGTCCTCGCTGATCTCGATCCAAGGGTCGCGGAAGTCGTTGGTGGAATAGGCCAGGTTGAAGGAGAGCCAGCCGTCGGCGGGCGGATCGTTGATCTCCCAGGTTATCTTTCCCGCGGAATCGTAACGTTCGCCCTCCAAGGGCTTGGTAACTTCCAGTTCCGGCGGATGTGAGTTGACAACTTTGGGCCAGGCTTCCACGCTGACAACATAATTGGTGTTGTCGTCAAAGGGCCTTGAGAGCGAATAATCGTAGGCTTTGCCGAAGGTGATGTACCATTTTCCCG
Organism: bacterium; assembly: GCA_017650925.1. Classification (GTDB taxonomy): domain Bacteria; phylum Auribacterota; class UBA3054; order UBA3054; family UBA3054; genus UBA3054. Next base: position 340 of record JAGCDY010000124.1, on the reverse strand, counting down.
TCAGGACCTGGCCGAAGCAATTGTCTTCCGTCAAGGTCCAAACTTTTTCGGTATCCCTTAAATACGTCCATTCCTCGTAAGCGTTGTTGGGGCCCGTTATCATGTAGTTGCGGCTGTTCATGGGCACTTACTTCTTCCTGATGCCGAATTCCACCGGGATGCCCGTCGTCACTTTTACGACCGCCTGAGTCGTCCCTGACGGCAGTTCAAACGAGAAGGGTAAGAAGCCCGCGAAGTCCACGTCTTCCTGAGTGATCGTTTCCCCGACGCCGATGGGGTGCGCGGCCTTGGCGGGGTTCAGGTAAACGCAGAGCCAGTTCATCATCTGCCCTCTGTGCAG
>JAGCDY010000123.1 GCA_017650925.1 bacterium | reverse complement strand
GGGAGCTTGCATGTTCGGGCAGGCGAGTGCGGCGGCTCTGACTTCGCCGCCTTCTATGAGCGCCAGGGCGATGGCGTAATGGTCGCCTCTAAGGAAGCCCTTGGTGCCGTCGATGGGGTCCAGAGTCCAGAAGCGGGACAAAGTTTTGGGATCGTCCGTCCTGCCGTGGTCGATGGCTTTGAGTATCGCTTCGCCTTTAAGGGGAACGATCTTTTCGACTTCCTCGCCGAGGTGTTTGAAGAGCGGGGCGTTCTCGGGTTTTTTGAGTTCTTCCGAGCCTTCCTCGGCGATCATTTTATCCGTAGGGAAGCTGTTGGCCAAAACATAATTGACGATGGCCTGAGAACCGAAGTCGGCGACGGTAACGGGCGAACGGTCCTCTTTTTGAAGGACGTCTTTTTCAAGGAGTTTTCTTTGAATGGCGGAGGTGAGCCGCGCGGCCTGGCGCAGCGCGGTCTTCATGACGGCTAGTTCAGTCTCGTATTGCATTTATTATCCTTGCAGGGTGTTGAGAGTCGCTTCCAAAAGCGGCATGAGGCGCATTTCTATGTCGGCTACTCTTCTTAAGGCCTTGGCTTGCTGGCGGCGCTCCCTAAGCGTCCAGGGGCGTCCGATATTGATATGAGATGCTGGCCTCACGATGCGGCGGTCGAAGAAGGGCTTTATCTCTTCCACTATGCCGTCGTAGCATCCGGCGCAGGCCAGGGCGAAGGTTTCGCATTCCGGGAAGGCGATGGCGGCCTCGCGGCAGAATCTGGCGGCCTGGAAGCGGGAGTGCATGAGGTCTTTGAGAAGCTGGTAATTGCCCTCGTTGCGTTCCTGGGCGCGCCAATCCTGATTCATGGGATCGTGGTGCATGGGATTGACGAGCGTGGCGTACCAGTAGTCGTAAGCGGTCTGGCCCAGGTAGTAGCCGTGCACTCTCTCGAGCTTCGCCATTTTCAGGGCCTGCCTGAAGCCGGCGATGAAAAGCTCTTTCTCATCGGGAAGCTTCTTTGATTCCTTTTTGCTGCCGAGGAAATAGCACCAGACCATTTCTTCGGAAACGGGATGCGGGTAAAAGCTCAGGGAGTAATCCTGGGCGATGAGGATGCCGCCGGGGCGGATGCCGGTGACTAGCCCGTAGCGGGCGTAGCCGTCGAGCCCCAAGCCGATGACGGGTCGGCCTTCCCTCAGGTGATCGAGGATCTCGAATTTGGCGGCTTCGTTGCGCTCCCTGTTGGCGCAGATCCAGCGTTCGCTGAGCTCGTGGCCAAGAAGATCGTAAAGATTAGGGAGAAGGTTCTGGCCGCAGGCGGCGTCCAAAGATACGAGGCGCCAGCCGGCGTAGTGGATCTGAAGGCGGAAAGCGGCGCCGGATATGGCCATCAAAAGCCAGTAGGGAAGAGTTTCGCCGCAGGAAAGAAGATACCTTCTGAAGCAGGCTATAAAAGTGTTGTCCTCGCCCTTATCGAAGCAGAGCGGCTCGATATCCTTTATCTGTTCCGAGACGTCCGCGAAGGGATCGTTCGTCAGATCCTGGATATTTTTGAAATGCCGGGCCACTTAGTATTTGACTTGCGCTTCCTCGGAAGGGAAGTAGCGGCGGTAGCGGCGCAGCAGGGGACGGATCTCCTCTTTCAGGTAATCGCTGACCTGGTCGGGAGCGCGGCCCACGAAGCGGGCGGGGTCTAGGATCGCCGCGATCTCCTTTTCGGAGATGCCGATGGCGGGATCGTTCCCCAAACGCTTTATGAGATCATTCGTGCCGCCGGAGCGCACCTGTTTCACCGTTTCCATGGAGTTGACTCTGATGGCCTCATGGACGTCCTGGCGGCTCTTGCCGCGGGCGACTGCTTCCATGATGATGGCTTCCGTCGCCATGAAGGGAAGATTGTCATTGACTCTCTTGGCGATGACCTTGGGATAGACGACCAGGCCGGAGCAGACGTTCTTAAGAATGGCGAGGACGGCGTCGGCCGCCAGGAAGGCTTCGGGAATGGAGATGCGGCGGTTGGCGGAATCGTCCAGCGTCCTTTCAAGGAACTGCGTGGAGGCAATGAGCTGCGGGCTGGTGGCCAAAGAGAGAATGAGTCTCGAAAGCGAGGCGGTCCTTTCGCAGCGCATGGGATTTCTCTTGTAAGCCATGGCGGAGGAGCCTATCTGCTTTTTGCCGAAGGGTTCCTCGATCTCGTTGATGGACTGCAGATATCTTATGTCGTTGGTCATCTTGCAGGCGGAGAGAGCGAGCGTCACAAGGGGATGCAGCACGTCGGCGTCTACTTTTCTCGGGTAGGTCTGTCCGCCGACAGGATAGGAGGCGGAAAAGCCGAAGCGTTTCGCCAGGGCGTGGTCTAATTTTTTGATCTTCTTCTGGTCGCCCTTGAAGAGCTCCATAAAGCTGGCCTGCGTTCCGGTCGTGCCCTTGATGCCGCGGAATCTCAGTTTGTTGATCGCGAACTGGACGTTCTCGAAATCGAGCTGCAGATCCTGGAGCCAAAGCGTGGCGCGTTTGCCGACGGTCGTCAGCTGCGCGGGCTGCAGGTGTGTGAAGCCCAGAGTCGGCATCTTTTTGTATTTGTCGCAGAAAGCGACCAAGGCTTTCATGACGTCGACAAGATGGTCGGAGATGATCCTCAGGGCGTCGCGGTAGATGATGAGGTCCGCGTTGTCGGTCACGTAGCAGCTGGTGGCGCCGAGATGGATGATGCCGGCCGCGCTCTTGGCCTGGTCGCCGTAAGCTTTGACGTGGGCCATGACGTCGTGCCTCACTTCCCGTTCGTATTTTTCCGCGACGTCAAAATTGATGTCGGTCGCGTATTTCTCCAATTCCTCGACCTGCTTTTTAGTTATGGGCAGTCCAAGCTTGCGTTCCTCGTCGGCCAGGGCGATCCAAAGCGCGCGCCAGGTCTCCAGGCGTTTCTGCATGGAAAAGAGTTTCGACATTTGCTCGCCGGCGTAGCGGCCGACAAGGGGATTGGAGTAATAATCTTTGCTCACGTATTCTTCTTCTTAGCGGCTCAATTGTCGCGTTCGTTAGGCTGGATGATGCCGCGCTGTTCGCGGACTCTCGGGTCGGGATCCCAGTCGGTCTGGTATTTCTTGGGATGCGTGCCCTTGTAGGGCTTGATGCCGGAATTGCGCATGCGGTTCTCTTCGAGGCGCTGGGCGGCTTCCGTGGCCGTCTCCTTGTGGGCGGTCTTGGCTTCCAGCTCCGCGCGGACTTTCTCGGTCTCCTCCTGGGCTTTCTGGGTGGCGGCCGCCAGCTGCTCCTCAAAGTCGTTCTTCTGGGCGCTTATTTGCTCCTGCATCTCCTGGCGCTGCACTTCCAGATCGTACTGGGAGAGTTTGGCGGCCACGTGCGAAGACAGAAGGTCGCTGTCGCCGCTCTCGGAGATGGCGTTGTAGAAATACTTGGCGGTCTCGAGCGTTTTGTCCGCGCCGGCCTTGTCGCCGGATTTCAGAAGTTTCAAGGCGGAGTTGAACCAAGCGTCGCCCTTTTTCTGAAGGACTTTCAGGTACGCGCTTTTTTCCGCCGGGTCTTCCAGGGAGGAGAGGAAATTCTTGACGTCGTATCCGTTGTCGTTGTCGCCGTTGATGAGCTCGTCAAAAGAGGAGAGCTTTTCTTTGGAGAGCGTGACGGGCTTAGTGGAAGCGGCGAGTTTCGCGCCCATCTGCGGAGTGACGACGTTTTTGCTGTCGACCTCATCCATGACGTCTTCGATCTCAGATTCTTTCTCGGCCCTGGCCTCGAACTGGTCTTTGGCGAGATTCTGGATCTCTTCCCTGACGGCCTCCAGAGACTTGTCGACGACCTCCATGCGGTCGTTCAGGGATTGGACGGCGACCGTCAGCGGGACGTCGGAAGTCGGCGTCTGCAGGACGGGTTCTTTTCTGGCTCTCAGGCTGAAGACGATGATGATCAGCGTGATCAGAATGAGCGCGGAGTTGAGATAGGGAAGAACGTTCTTTATGACAAACGAACTTCCTCCATCCTGCCTCTTCGGAGCCTGGTCGGGATCAAAGACGTTTTGCATACGGAACCTCTAGAATCTTATTCGGAGAGCAGTTCCTGTTCTTTTTCCAGGAATTCCTCTTCCGCTTTCTGTCTTCTGGCCGCGGAGGAGTCGAAGAGCGGCTCAAAGTTGTTCGAGGTCTTCGGAGAATAGGACTTCTCGAACATCTCTATGGTCTCGTTCTGCTTCGGGCTCTTGCCGGTCAGATAGTATTCGGCGTCGTCAAAGTGGCCTTCGAAGACTTCCCAATCGTCCATGATGGTCTTGCGGCGGTCGGTGGAATTCATCTTGTCCGTCAGGTTCTCTCTCGTCTCATCCTTGATGAAGCGGATGGCGTTCGGGAACTTCGTCTTGACTTCCTCGGTCAGGACTTCCTCTTCGGAGGAGTCGAGAATGACCGTCGGAGTGACGAAGACCATAAGCTCGGTCTTGGACTGGCTCCTGACTTCGGAACGGAAGAGATATTTTACGAGGGGAATATCGCAAAGGATCGGGATCTCAGACAGAGTCGTCTGAGTTGAGTCTTTGATAAGACCGCCTATCACGAGCGTGTGGCTGTCCTGGACCACCACTTCCGTCTGCGCTTCGCGGTCAAGGATGATGGGCGGCGAGGTCGGGTCGCTGGCATAGGCGACGCCGCCGTTCTCTTTGACGGTCACGTGCACTTCCAGGGAAACTTCCCTGTGGCGGTTGATCCTGGGCGTGACCTCCAGTTCAACGTTGACGTCGATGTAGTCGTAGCTGTAGTCGCGGGTAGAGGAGTCGCTGCCACTGCGGCTGTAGCGGGCGATAGGGATCTGCTGGCCGACCGAGATCAAGGCCGTCTTGTTGTTGGAGGCGATGATCGACGGCGTCGAAAGAATGTTGATGTCGTTTATTTTTTCGTCAGTCTGCAGCGTGAAGTAGGGATCGAAGTTTCCGGACTTGTCGTATTTGCCGAAAGCGTAGTTGAAGCCCTTCATGTTGTTGGGAACGATCTCTTTTCTGCCGGATTCAAGGGCGGGGGCCATGGTCGTGTCGAGGGCCTGGATAAGGTTGACGTGCTCGCCCTTCCCTAGAACTTTCTGCCAGCCGACGCCGAAGTCGAAGTCCTTGTCCCTTGTCACTTCCACGATGATGGCTTCGATATAGGCCTGGGGAGTGCGCTGGTCAAGTTTCTTGACGACGGTCAGAACGGCGTCCAGATACTGCGGGCTCGTCATGATGATCAAAGAGTTGCTGGGCTCGTCGATCTGGAAGCTCACTTTGCCGGAAAGGAAGCTGTTGCCGCTCGAGGAGGTCCTGCCCGAGGAGGTACGGCTGCTCGAAGTGGAAGTCCTCGAGGAAGAGCCGCTGCGGTTCGTGCCCTGGTTGCGGTTCTGGGAAGAACTGCCGGAAGAGGTCGTCGACCTCGAGACGGAGTCCGAGCCGAACATGGCGACCAGGGTGGAGCTGATCTCCTCGGCCTTGGCGTGCTGCAGGGGATAGATGCGGTACATCTCGTCGCTGTTCTTGGAGGGCGTGTCAAGGTCGTGTATTAGGGCCAATATCATCGGGAAGTTCTGCCTAGAGGAGAGAACTATCACCGCGTGAAGGCGGTCGTCCGGGATGAAGGTCGCCTTGCTGACGTTGGCGGATGATTTGCCAAGCGACATGCTGGTCTGGTTGTTCTGCTGGGGAGGCGTAGCCCTGTTGACGACCTGGGGCGTGCCGCTCTGCAGAGTCATCTGCCTAGCGGATTCGTCAGACAGAACGGGGGAGTTGAAGATCTGCTCGAGCTTGTTGACCATCTCGTACTCGTCGGCGTATTCCATCGGGACGATCCTGATGTCGATATCGCTGCCGGCTTTTTCCGTATCTATAAGATCGATGATCTCAAGCAGCCTTTTGATGTTCGCGCCGTTGTCGAAGAGCATCAATATGTTGGCGTTCTCGTCGACGATCGAGCTGCCGCCCAGTCTGCTCATCAAGGGCTTGATGGTGTCGGCCAGCTGTTTGGCCGGAACGTACTTCGGATAGATTATCTGGGTTCTGATGATGTCTTCGGAATCAAGTTCCGCCTGAGTAGGAAGGACGGTCTTGATAGGTTCTCCGGGGGCGTCCGCCACCGTGGCGATCCTAATGAGGTAGTCGTTCTCCACAACGGTGAAGCCGCGGGAACGGAGAGTTGTGAAGATAAGGCTCTTGGCTTCGGTCTTGGTCAGGGGCCTCGGGTCGATTATCGTAATGGTGTCTTTGGCCATGCTCCTCTCGGGGAGGATGGTCTTTCCGGTAATGTGGGCGAGCAGCAGCAGGACGTAGCGGATGTCGACGTCCTCGAAGTTCAGTACGAAGCTGCCTTCGCTGTAGTCCACGGTGTTCGTCGGATCAAGCGCGCGCAGCTGGTTTTCGAGGGTGCCGGAGACGGTGATGGAGCCTTGGGGAGTGTTGTCCTGGGCTCTCTGCTGCTGGGCCGTCTGGGTTGTGCCTTGCTGCGCGGTCGTGCTGGCTCTGGGAGACGGCGGGACCTGCTGCCCGGGCGGGATAGCCCAGACAAAGGAGGCCGTCAGAAGAGCGGCTGCGAATAAGATCTTGCCGGAATGGTTTGACATTTGCTGACCTCTG
>JAGCDY010000122.1 GCA_017650925.1 bacterium | reverse complement strand
GGGTTGGTGTCTATCTGCCCAAGGGGGATCGTCTTTGTGAAGTTTTTCAAGTTTTTTATAATACGCCTCACTCTTCTTATCTCTTTCCTCAAGCAACTCCGTTTTGACTCCCTCCAGCTCTTTTAGCACTGCCAATTCTTCGTTGTCGTTTCGGGCCTTCGCTTTGCTAATCGCTTTATCCATGTCTTCGGAATACCACAGAGGCCATCCGCTGCTTTTTTTTAATTCGTCGCGAATATCACCTATGGCAAAATGCGCGGCCAGCGTCTTAAAATCCGCTTTGCCGCCGATATGGCTTATACTTTGCTCAGGGAAATCCAAAAGATGAAAATAAAGGTGAATTAACGCAAGCGCCCGGTTCTTTTTCACAAGAAAGTACCCGGAAACCAATTCTTTGACAAGATCATCCTGCTTGAACAAATCAAGGTGTTCCTTTACCATATAATTGCCGTCAGAGAAGATTCCGTGATCTGCCTCACATTCGCTTTGAAATATCTTAACAACGGCTTTCGCGTATTCTTTTCTGGCAGCGGTCAGTTCTTCCGGCGTTCCGGTTTTTTCCGCAAGCTCATAAAGCGCGCCGAAGATTTTTTCATAATTTTCAGACACCCCGAACACAGGCAAAACACCATCGGAATATTCTATCTTTAGGACCGGCCTTACATCATGATATTTCAGTTTTTTAATTTTCTTGCAGAGCTCCAAAAATTTCGACTGAAAATACCAACCTTTGTCCCCTTTTCTTGACAATAAGCTCAAATATTCCAGCGACGCCCTGTTGCATCCATAATAGTTGAGCGCGTGTTTATAAAAACCTTCAAGGTATTCCCAATCGATCCGTGCCCCTGTGGTGAACGTATTGTCTGCCAATGTTTTCACATAATAGGCCGCTATGTCGTTCTGATAATCATAATTCTCCCAAAACGGCATAAGAAAAGATAACGCTTCTAAAAATTTGGGTGACACATCTTTTTGCGCAAGGAAAATATAATTGGTGCCGCTATACAGGTTGTCTCTTGCGACGTGCAGCACTCTTCGCCACTCGGCAACGGATATATTCCTGCGTTCTATATCTTCTGGAAAATATTTAAAAAGGAATTTAAGACTCGCCAAAGGATTGCCGCCTTTCATCAAATACCAGCAGGACCTTCTAAAATCGAATTTCGAAGGGGTTTTTTCGAAGCCTTCCGGAAGACGGGCCAAAAGGTCGTCGAAATCTGGTTGAGACTTCAGAAGCGCCGCCTCAGATTTCCAAGCCCGCCGAATTTCTTCATCCTGAAAAGAAGCGCACTTTTTTTCCAGTTCTTCGGGATAAAGTTCGAACCCATGGTCCTCCTTGGTCAGGTCTTTTTCGTAGATCATGGCATCCATCAGCAGACTGGTCTCCCGGTGATGATTCCTTTGGGTAACTTCCAATTTTCCGTCTTTTGCCTGCCAGATTATGTCGTTGCCTTCGTAAGGCTCGGTCCATCCGCCTTCGTTTTTCTTTTTGATCTCGCAAAAAGCCCTGTTCTTTTCCTGCTCTGATATTTTTTCTTCGCCTTTGGTGAACTCTAGATCGATCCCTTTTCTTCGTCCGATCTCGCGAAGCGCTTCCTTGAAGTCCTCTCGCGTTGTTATCTCTTCCAAACGGGTCAGCAGCTGATCGGAATATTTATCGCATGATTTTATATGTTCTCTAACCTTTTGCCTGAGATACCTGTACTTCCTTTTCCAGAGCTGCTCCCAAAGATACTGATTGCCGTTGGCCAGTTTGACTGGATCCTCTGCAAACCAAAAATCGAAGATCTTATATAAAAGCTCTTTCTCGTTTATTTTCCAATCATGATAAACATGGAGATCAAGATAGTCATTGAGAGCGTCCGGATGCTTTATGAGTTTTTCCTCGGGATAATACTTTTCCAATACGGCCTTAGCTTCGTCTTCCTTTCCCTCTTTTATTAAAACTTCACATAAAAATTTAACCGGCGTGAAGAAAGACGGCCATTTTTCTATCGAGTGAGTGATGTCTTGCTTGTATTGCTCCAAACTGCCGGACCGCTTGGCTTCTTTGCGGCGCTTTAGCCAATATTTCTCACATTCCTCCGGATATTTTCCCCCGTCGTTTTTATAAACGATGAAACCATAATCGTCATGCGCTATCGTCGGATCTGGTTCTGTGTCGTTTTCTTTTTTCCCCAGAAGTTGTTCTTCTCTCTCCAAGTCATCTTTCGCAAAATTTTTATTCGGCTTATAAGCCAACCAATAGGGATCTTCGGCGTATTCTTTCTCTATCTCCGCTTTTATCAGCTCCGGTATAGGGATCTTGCGGTCCAGCAGTTCGCAGTAGTAACGTATTCTCTCGTCGCCTTTCAATTGGAACAGCAATTCCGGCGCCCAAACTTGCAGATGATAAGCTTCTTTCAACTCTTTCGTCAGCGGAATCAGGAGAAGATAATTTTGCGCCTGAGCCAAAGTGACTATGTTCGTCATTCGGGGATAAATCCTTTTCAGATCGCCGCCCAAATTATCTGACCCGCGCCAAACAACATGGTCCTCCGCGTTTGTAAAACCGCTTTCTTTTTGAAAAAAGAGCGCGTCGAACGCGGTTCTGGCTCGCTGAAGCTTTTTGTAATACTGCACGCCTCCCAAGATATCCGCGACACACATGCTTTGTGGAAATATTTCGTAGACGTAATAACCGTATGGTGTACCAAAACTCAAATTCGGCCACAAAAGTAGCCAGGCGACTAGGCATAAAATTTTCTTCATAACGACTCCGATTTTAGCACTTATCTAATTTTATCAAAAAATTGTCCAGCCTATTTGCTATAATTGTCTGTTAGGAGTAAGTATTATGTCCGAAAAGAAAAATGAGAAATTGTGGGGCGGCCGGTTCCAGGACGCGGCCGATCCTTTGATGGAAGCTTTCACGCAGTCCGTCTCTTACGACCAGCTTTTGGCTAATTTCGACATAGCCGGCTCGAAAGCGCACGCTTCTATGCTGAGGGCCGTCGGCCTTTTGAGCGAGGAAGAGTTCGCGGCGATCGACAAGGGCCTCGACTCGATCGGAGAGAAGATCGGGAAAGGCGAATTCACGTTCGATCCGAAAAAGGAAGACGTGCACATGAACATAGAGTCGGCCTTGAAAGAGATGATCGGGACGCCGGCCGGGAAACTGCACACAGGCAGAAGCCGGAACGACCAGATCGCGCTGGACGAGCGGCTGTACCTGTGCTACGCCATCTCCTGCATGCAGGTCTACATCAGGAATCTGCAGAGCGCTTTGGTCTTGCTGGCTGACAAGAATTCCGACGTCATTATACCGGGCTTCACGCACATGCAGTACGCCATGCCGGTCTTGGCCGCGCATCACCTTCTCGCTTACGTCGAGATGCTGGACAGGGACTTCGGGCGCTTCGGCGACCAGTTCGGAAGGATCTTGAGAAGCATGCCTTTGGGCGCCGGCGCCCTGGCGGGCAGCGGGCTTCCGCTGGACAGGGAGCTGGTGGCCGAGAAGCTGGGCTTCCATTCTGTTGCGCACAACTCGATGGACGCCGTGGGCGACAGGGACTGCTTGTTGGAGTTCCTCAGCGCCTGCTCCATTAGCGCCATGCATCTTTCCAGGATGGCCGAGGATCTGATCCTCTGGATGTCGCAGCCCTTCTCCTTCATCGACATCGCCGACCGCTTCTGCACGGGAAGCTCACTTATGCCGCAGAAAAAGAATCCCGATATCTTGGAGATCGTGAGAGGCAAGACCGGGCGCGTTTACGGCGACCTCGTGGCGCTTTTGACCGTGACGAAAGGCCTGCCGATGTCCTACGACCGCGACCTGCAGGAAGACAAGGAGCCCGTCTTCGACGCGGCGGAAACGCTTTTCTCCTCTTTGCAGATCCTGACGGCCATGCTGCCGACCGTGACGTTCAAGCGCGACAATTGCGCTTCCGCGGTGAAGGATTCCTTCCTTCTGGCCACAGACTGGACGGACTATCTCGTCAGAAAAGGCATGCCGTTTAGGGAAGCGCACGGCTGCGTCGGCCAGGCGGTGGCTTTGGCCGTGAACAAAGGCTGCGGGCTTACGGATCTGGACGCGGAAGAACTATTAAGGATCTCTCCCCTGATGGACGAGGGCATATTGGGAATAAATTCCGCCCTGCATTCCGTGGAAGCGAAAAAGACTCTTGGCAGCACCAATCCCGGGATGGTCAAGAAAGAGATCGAGGAATGGAAGAAGTTCCTTGCCGAGGAACAGAAGAGATACACTACCGGCAGTGAAAATTAATCGATATGCAATCAAATCTTACTCCCAGAGCCCAGCAGGCTATTAGAAACGCCAAGAAAGAAGCGATCTTTTACAACGATTGCTTCGTGGCGCCCGAGCATTTGCTCCTTGGGCTCCTTATAATACCCGGCGGCCCCACCGGCGAATTCTTAAGCTCCTTCGGCGTTACCGAAGAGGCTTTGCGCAGAGCCGTGGAAGGCAAATACGCCGGCAGCGACGATGAGAAAGTCATCGGCGAACCCGTCTTCTCCCAGGCGGCCCGCGACGCCCTTACTTACGCCGGGGTCTACGCCAAGAATCACGGTCATCGCCAGATCTACGATATGCACATCCTTTTGGGCCTTCTGCACGAGGGCTCTTCGCTGGCCTGGGAATACCTGGACAGCGCCGGGATCACGGAAGAGAAAGTCCAGCGCTTCATCGAGGAGCGGCTGGGAAGCGACCTGAGGAACGAAAAGGACGAAGAGGAGACTCCCAGGATCAGAGTGGAATTCATCCCGCTGGACATGAAGAAAGTCAATCCGCAGGATCTGCGCTACCTTAGGGAAATGAGGCGCCGCGGGCTCACGCCCCCGGGAGCCGAGGAAGCGCTTCCTCCGGACGAGGAGGAAAAAGACGATCCTTATACGATACTCTCCAAATTCGGCGTCGATCTTACGAAGCTTGCCAAGGAAGACAAGTTCGATCCGCTGATCGGCCGTGAAAAAGAGATAGACCGTCTCTCCGTCATTTTGTGCCGCAGGCAGAAGAACAATCCCGTGCTTCTGGGCGAGGCCGGCGTCGGCAAGACCGCCATAGTGGAAGGTTTGGCCAAAAGGATCGTGGAAGGCAAAGTCCCCGAACCGTTGCTTGGCAAGAAAGTCTTCGCTTTGGATCTTTCGCGCCTGATGGCCGGAACGGCCTATCGCGGCCAATTCGAGGAAAAGGTCATCAAGCTTTTGGAAGCCCTTAAGAATGACGGCAAGACGATCCTCTTCATCGACGAGATGCACACCATGCTCGGCGCCGGATCCGTCCAGGATTCCGCCAACGACGTCGCCAATATGCTGAAGCCCGCGCTCAGCAGGGGCGAATTCAACTGCATCGGCGCCACCACGAGGAACGAATACAGGCGCTATGTAGAAAAAGACGCGGCGCTGGAAAGACGTTTCCAGCCCGTCAATGTGGAACCGCCTTCCCAGGAAGAAACGCTGGAAATTTTGAGAGGCCTCAAGGCCCGCTACGAAAAGTTCCATTCCGTCGTCTATTCCGAGGAAACGCTCAACGCGATCGTAAAGCTCTGCGCGCGCTACATCATAGACCGCTACTTCCCTGACAAGGCCATCGACGTCCTTGACGAGGCCGGCGCCAGGGCGCAGCTGCGCAGATTGGAACTCAAGAAGGAAAGCCCCATGGCAGTCACTCCCCACGACGCCGCGAACGTCATCGCCGGCTGGGTCAACGTCCCGGTGGAGAGCCTCGAGGAGGAGGAACGCCAGAAATTGCGGCGCATGGAAAAGGAACTGCACAAGACCATCGTCGGACAGAACAAGGCCATCGACGCGCTGTCCAGAGCCCTGAGAAGGGCCAGAGCGGACCTAAGGGATCCCGCCAGGCCAATCGGCACTTTCCTAGCCCTCGGTCCGACGGGCGTTGGCAAAAGCTTGATGGCCCGCGCCCTGGCGAAGTTCCTCTTCAACGACGAGAACGCGCTCATTACGCTCGACATGAGCGAATACATGGAGAAATTCAACGTCTCGAGGCTCTTCGGTTCGCCTCCCGGCTACGTCGGCCACGAGGAGGGCGGACAGCTGACGGAAAAAGTTAGGAAGCGCCCCTTCTCCGTCATTCTTTTGGACGAAGTGGAGAAAGCCCATCCGGACGTTCTGCACGCCCTGTTGCAGATCCTGGAAAACGGCCGCATGACCGACAGTCTGGGCCGCCTGGTCGATTTCCGCAACACGATAATCATCATGACCTCGAACCTCGGAGCCAGGGAGTTCCAGGAAGGCAAGACGCTGGGCTTCGGCTCGGCCGACCCCGCCGGAAACTACGAATCGCTGCGCAAAAAACTGCTTGAAAAAGCCCGCAAGACGCTGCGTCCGGAATTCATCAACAGGCTCGACGACATCCTTATATTCCAAGCCCTGAAACGCGAAGAGCTCCTCCAGATCGTCGATCTGGAAGTCGAGAAGGTCGCCTCCCGTTTGGAAGACAAGAACATAACCCTGAAACTTACCCCGGCCGCCAAGCAGAAGCTCTGCGATATGGGCGACACTTCCCGCTACGGCGCCAGGGAGATCAGGAGAGTGGTGGAAAGCGAACTGGAAGACAGACTTGCCGAGGCTTTCCTCGGCCAGGTCATCCCGGAAGGCGCGAGCGTGACGGTTAAGATCAAAGAGGGAGAATTCGTCTTCGAGACGGCCGTGCCGGTCCCGGAGACTGCCAAGTCCTGATTGCAAGATTTTCCCAAAGGGCCCCTTCCCCTGCTGCTTTTTTTCCCGGAATTTACCCTCCTAAAAAAGAATAACTTGCTGTTTTTCAGCAAGTTATTCTTTTTGGCACGCTATTTGCTTTATACTAGTCAGTTATCAAGAACTGTTTCACTTCAATAAGGAGGGACAAAAATGAAAGCTCAACGCGAACACACGCAGAAAAAGTGCCTCAAATGCGGGCACAATTTCAAATCGGTCAGCCCGTTCAATCGCTTTTGCCCCCGTTGCAAGTACCGCCGTATTCCGGGCTGCTACGGCACCTACACGGTGCACTCCCCCGTCAGTTGTTGATTAAAACTCCATTGGTTGTTGGTTAAAGGTTAAAGGGCCGCGCGAAAGTGCGGTCCTTTTTCTTTTGCTTTGCAGCAAAAAAATGGCACATATCCCTCGCTCACGGACTACACGTGCGTGGCCTTGATTGGCGTCCTCCGTGAGTTCGCTTAGGGATATGTGCCACTTTTTTTGCCCCAGAGCGGGGGAATTCAAACAACTAGTAGGTCTTGAGAGTCTTGACCCTAAGGGGGTTGTGGATGTTGGAGGCGCCGAGGAGGTAGAGCTTGTCGCCGACCAGGGTGAGGCGGCTGCCTTCGTCGGTGGGAACGGGCAGCGTCTTAACTTCCCACTTTCCGGTGTGGAGGTCGAGGATCATCAGGTTGTTCTTGTGGCAGTCGACGTTAAAGCGCTTGCCGTCCTCGTGTTCGATCCAGGGGCGGCGGATGCCCTGGCCGCCTCTTGTTATGAGAAGCTTCGCGTGTTTTTCCTTGGAGTACTTGGCGGGCAGGAAGACCATGGAGCAGCCGACGCCCGGCGGGTAGGGAGTTTTGTCCAGGACCATCTGCTCGCCCTTGCTGTTGACGACAAAGACTATGCCTCTGGGGTTCTTGGGATCGCTGCCGTCGAATTTGACGAAGAACGCTCCGGAATTGCCGTCGCTGGCGGCGGCCCATTGGTAGGAGGGCCCGCCCGGCGCTTTGGAGAAGGGTTTCACGAGGCGCTTCTTCCAGTCGGTGACAAGGCAGACGTGGTCGGAGCCTTCCTCGGCCATGAAGAGCGTGCCGTCGGCCACGGAAGCCATGGCCGCGCCGCTGGCCGCGCCCCTTACGTGCTTGCCTTCCTCCCATTTGCCGGTCTTGGGGTCATAGAACGCCAGAGCCGTTTCGGTGAAGCGGTTGGAGTCGGCGTCCATAACGGTGTAGCCGAGGGAGGTGATAAGGCCGCCTTTGTAAGGGGCGAGCGCCGTCATGTCGTCCCTTCTGCCGCAGGGCATGTTTTCAAGGGGCTGCCAGGCGTTGCCGGAGCGGCGGAAGAAGGGGCTCATCTTCACGTTGCCTTTGGAGAAGTAGTAGTCCTTGCCGTCGGTGCCGGCTTTCGTGCAGATGAGGCGGTCGCCCCAGGCGTCGTCAGCGTTCGGGACGTCGTACATCTGCCATTCGTTTTCGGTGTTGATGGAAAAAGGCTTGGAAATGGCGGAGGCCGTCCTGCCGTAGCAGTCCTCGATCTCGACTTTCACGCAGGCTCTTTCATAGGAGCCTTCCGGCAGGAACCAGCGGTAGGGGGAAGTGAGTTCGAAAGCGAAATCGTGGCAGATTGGTTCGAAGGGCCCGGAAGGTCCGTTTCCGCTGAAAGAGATCTCCACGCCCCTTAGACCGACTTTGGGCTGAGTGGCGGTCCAAACGATCTGCGCTTCGTCGCCCTCGATCTTTTCCGGCATGGTGACCGTTACTTTCAAGGGCTCCGCTTCCGGTTTGGGCAGGACTTCCGCCGTAACTTTCAGTTCGCAAAGGCCCAGCGGTGAATTAGTGGGATCGCCGCCGCCGCAGATGAAAAACCAGTTGCCTTCCATCTCCTTGGCGTATTCCTTGTCCGGCGTGATGACCCAGGTCTTGTCGGTCGTCCTTTCCTTGGGTTCCGTGAATTCGGCGTAGGCTTTGCCTTTTTCTTCCTGGCCGAAGCGGTAGCGCTTGGGGATGTATTCTTTCCTGATGCCGCTGTGCAAGGGCCATTTGGGGCTCTCGGCGCGGAAGACCACCGCGGTGGTGCCGGCGGGCGCGTGGACCTGGAAGGTGAACCAGCCCCTGGGATCGACTTCCTGCGTGAGCGTCTCTCCCGGAGTCATAGGATAAGCGGCGGTGTTAAGGTTCAAAAAGATGGTCAGCCAGTTCATAAGGTGGCCCCTGTAGAGGCCGTAGCGCTGAGGCGCGTGGTAGAAGAGCCACTGCTTCTGGTTGGCGTTCACGCCGCCGCCCCAGTAACGCGTGTTCATGGCAACGGGCGGATACTTCAGCATGTCGGGATACCTGAGCCAGCCGGGAGCGTAGGAGTAGACGATGGTGTCTTCGCCCCAGAGATAGTCTCTAGGCGTATTGGGAGCATAGTGCACGTAGCCCACGTGGCAGAAGTTGGCGTTGGTGTTAGCGCTTTGCCTGGTGAAGAGCGTCCACTCGTTGCCCTGAGGATTGTAGTTCCAGTCCGTGCTGTTGCTGTAGTAGGTGGAAATAAGCGATTCGAAAGCGTGGCCGAAGTTCTCCATCGGCGTGTCCTGGCGTTCCGTAGTCGGATAGACCGACATGAAGCAGTGCTCTATGGGAGCGTGGCGTCCCCAGCTGTTGCACCAGGAAGCGCCCTCGCCCTGCATCAGCGATTCCCAGCCGCCCGGGGCGAAGGGGAAGACGACCTGGATCAGAAGATCGACTTCCTTGTTCTTGATCTTTTCCCAAACGTAAGGCACATCGTTGGTCAGGCAGTACTGCTCGTCCTGGTGGCCGACGCTGAATTCTTTCCTGGCCCTGGCCGCCTCGAAGACTTTCTCAATAGAGGGGCGGTAAGCCGGTCTGTCTCTTTCCGGCATGTTCTTCATGACCTGGAAAAGGTTCGTCCAGTAGACCACTTCAAGATTGACCATGCCGCGGGAGCACTGGCGCCACCAGTTCACGATGTTGTCGACGGTGTTGGTCGCGTTGCCCCAGCCCATCTCTTCCGAGAAGATGCCGCCGTGGGCATTCTCGATGGTGTTGGTGACGATCGGGTTGTAAACGACGACCGCGGTCTTCAGAGTGATGCGGCCCGTGGGGTAGGGAGTAGGCTCGGCCTGAAGATAAAAACTCGCGGCCGCGGCCAAAAAGCACAGGAAAAAGAACGGCTTTCTCATATAAGGTTCCTTAAGATTTAAAAGGTTATCTCAATGCAATACCTGTCTAAATTCTACCATTTTTGCAAATGCCGCCCAAGCCCGAAATTTCCCGTGTTGACCGCCGTTAGTCATTAGCGTATAATATAAAATGGTTTTTTATCCCCTATTTTTAGTCTGGACACTTTAGCTATGAACAAAGAAAAACATATTTTTGCTTCCGCGGCGGTCTTTCTGACCGTCTGTCTTTTCTCATTCGCGTCCTTCGGCGCCCTCCAGGAAAAAGTGGGCGACCTCCTTTGCAAATATTCCTGCGACGACACCGCCTCCTTTGAGATAAACGAGACCGACGACGCCCTTACCTGCGACATGACCATAAGAGGCGGAAAGTCCGCGACCATCACCTTCAACACCGCCCAGGGAGTAAAAGGCCTCAAGAAGCCCTATACCATAAACGTCAACTGCGGCGCCGCCACATTGAAGAAACTTACCGTCGACATGGGCAAGGGCACGACCGGCACTGTCTCCGTGACCGCCAAGAACATCGGCAGCATCAAAACGACGACCTGCGACCTGAAGATCTTTTCCGACGGACTTAAGATCGGGACCATCAAGGCCGATCCGGGCCTTTCCGAAGCGAACGCCCCGGACGCCAAGGTCAACTTCATCCAGGTGACGCAGTACATCGGCGACCTCGACCAGGCGGACACTTCCTATGAAGAGCCGATCCCCGATAGCGTCGTCATTTTCCGCTCCATCCAGAAGATCAAAACTCTGAAGTTCAACCAGTACAAGCAGCACTGGGTCTCCCAGATAAAGGCCGAGGAGATCGGCACGATCCGCTCCTCCTCCATCTCCCACCTCTATATCGACAGAAAGATCCGCGCCTTGAGGACCTACAACCTGACCGGGCATATCAGGGTCGGCTGCCGCGAGGACGATCCCTCTACCGGTACCAGCGCCACCAACGTTTACTTCAAGGGCAAGATCAACAAGATCTTCGTGGCCAACATCTACGACTGCCAGGTCCGTGCCGGCGTCCCCGACCTTCATGACAGCGACGATCCCTACTACAGCTACAGCACGATCCCGGCCAAAGGCATCATCAAGAAATTCCGCGTGGCCGCCATGGTCAACTCCATCGTCGTTACCGGCAAGAAAATGAAGATCCCCGGCAAGCGCCACAGACCATACTACGGCAACAACTGCGAGATCTGGGAAAACTGCAAGCTGCGCAAACTGACTTTAAAACAGGGCGGAAATTGATTAACAGCAAAACTCTTCTTTTCCTCGCGGCTTCCCTGCTCTTCGCCCCCTGCCTTTTCGCCGCCGAAATAGCGGAGCCGACCAACGCGCCTCCCGCCAAAGCGGAAAAGAACGTCGAGGCGCCGAAAAAGGAAGACAATCCCGTCCAGAAAGAACTGGACGCCAGGGATGACAGGAGAGCCGACCGCGAATCGAAAAAAGCGGACCGCGACACCAAGGGCATCGAGACTTACACCGACACCGTCGGCTGGGAGACCGCCAACGGTTACGCCGTCATGCAGGATTACGTCGCCCGGCTGAAAAAAGTTTTCGAGACCAGGCTGCCCGGCCTCATCGACAAAGTGGCTGGCGGCAAGAAGGGCATACTTCTGGTCGTGACGGACAAAGCCAAGCGCAACTTCTTTTTGGCTCAGGAAAACGCCTCCCAGCTTCTCGAGGCCATCGTCGACGACCTGGACACCATGCCCGAGCCCGTTCTGCTCCAGGTGACCGTCAATTACCGCAATGTGCCGATCATCGCGTGCTACCGGGAAAACGGCGAAAACAAAGTGGAGTTCCTGAAGTGAGCGAAGCCGAATTCGTTTACGGCATCAATCCCGCCTTCGAACTGATGAAAGCCAAAAGGCGCGAGATCGTAAGGATCTTCCTTTCCGAGAGCGCCAAAAAGAATCCCCGCGTTACTAAGATCGAGGAGCTCTGCAAGAAGCGCCAGATCCCCTACGAATGGAAGGAAAAAGGCCAGCTCATCCAGATGTGCGACAGCCGCGACAACCAGGGCGTCGTCGTCTACTGCTCCCCCTACCCCTACGTTCCCTCCCGGGAAATGGGCCAGACATCCAGGATACTTCTCTTAGATAATCTCGAGGATCCCCAGAACGTGGGCGCCATTCTTCGCAGCGCCGAGATCTTCGGCTACAAGGAAATTTTCCTGCCCTTGAAGGGCACGCCCGGCGTCTATCCTTCCGTCGTCAAGGCCTCGGCCGGCGCGACCGAACACCTCACCATCGCCCAGGACCGCAACGCCAACCAGTACCTGAAGCTCGCCAAGGAGCGCGGCTACAAGATCGCGGCCCTCGACGGCGCCGGCAAAGTCGAGCTGGACGAACTGGCCGCAAACACTCCCGAAAAACTGATGCTCGTAATAGGCGGCGAGGACAAGGGCGTCGGCCAGTTCATTCTGAACGAAGCCGACTACGTGGTCCGGCTTTCCCAGCAGGGCCGCGTCAATTCCCTGAACGCCTCCGTGGCGGCCGGCGTAGCCATGTACGCCTTAAGAAATGCTTGACCTTATCGTGGTGGGCGGCGGCGCCTCAGGACTGATGGCGGCCATTGCCGCCGCCAGGCGCGGCAAAAAAGTTCTCGTCCTTGAAAAGACCGACCGCTGCGGCCGAAAGCTCTCCATCACCGGCAAGGGCCGCTGCAACCTTACCAACGCCGAGCCCATAGACGATTTTTACGCCCATTTCGGCCGCGACGGCCTCTTCCTCAAGGACGCTTTCAAAAGCCTCGACAATCGTGCGCTGGAGGCCTTCTTCCACCATCTGGGGCTCATGACCGTGACCGAACGCGGCGGAAGAGT
>JAGCDY010000121.1 GCA_017650925.1 bacterium | reverse complement strand
CTGATCCTCGACGAGGCGACCAGCAACGTCGACCCGGCGACCGAGCATCTCATCCAGGACGCCATCGACAAACTGATGATCGGCCGCACGTCTATGATCGTGGCGCACCGTCTTTCCACTATCCACAAGGTGGACGAGATCTTCGTATTGGACGACGGCAAGATCATAGAAAGGGGAAGCCACGCCGAACTGATGGCCAGGAAGGGCGCCTATTACGATCTCTATCTCCTGCAGTTCAGCAGAAGGATATAAGCAATATGAAAAAACTTTTTTTGCTTTTTGGCCTTTTGCTTGCCGTTATTTTTGCTTTGAGCGGCAGGGCGGAAGTTTTGAAGAGCGTGGAGATCAGATCCCGCGCGCCCTGGGAAGGCAAAGTTGACATCGACTACGTCGTGGAAGGCGGAGAGGACGATCAGGAATATACGGTCGCTTTCTTTGGGAAGGAAGGGGACGGAGAGGCTTTCGCGCTGACAACTCTGTCCGGAGACGGAGCAAACGGGACGATCACTGGCAACGGCGCTTTCCGCGCGACCTGGGACGCGGTGGCTGATTTCCCCGAGGGCAAGTTCGAAGCTCTGAAAGTGATGGTCTCTTTGGAAGAGAAATCCGATCCCGGGCAGGCCGACAACACGGTCTATGTTGTTTACGAGGGAGACACTGCGACTGTCTCGATCGCCGACAACATTACGAATTACGTCAGCGCAACTGTTAGCGGCGCTCATGTGACTCTTACCCAGAGCGAAAAAGTCGGCACCAACACCTGCGGGGAGATCTCTTATTTCCTCTCCGGCTCTTCGGACGACGGGGAATTTTTGATCTCCGGTTCTTTCAAATCGACTTTCACCATAACGGACCTTTCTCTGAACAATCCTTCCGGCGCGGCATTGAATATCGCCAACGGAAAAAGGATCAACCTTACCGTGAACGGAACCAACACTTTTACTGATTGCAGCAATGGCAAGCAAAAGGGCTGCTTCATAATAAAGGGACACGCGGAGGTGAAAGGTTCCGGGACGATCCATGTGACAGGCAATACCAAGCACGCCCTGAAGTGCGGGGAATACTTGGAACTTAAGAAGACCTTCACCGGGAGCATAATCGTAAACGACGCTGTGAGCGACGGGCTGCATATCGGACAGTATTTCGACATGAAGAACGGAAGCGTTACGGTGCTTTCCGCCGGCGACGACTGCATCCAGGTCGAGGCGAACGAGGAGGACGAAGAATACGACGGGCAAATGTTCCTAAGGGGAGGAAAGCTCACCTTGAACGTGACGGCCATAGACGTCAAAGGCCTGAAGTGCGACGACGCCATGACGGTATCCGATGACTTGGGCAACGCGACGACCGTAAAGATCGTATGCTCTTCCACCGCCACCGCCGCCAAGGGTATGAAAAGCGGCGGCGACATGACTATCTCCGGAGGAACGTTTGAGATCTCGACGGCCGGCAAAGGCATGTGGGACGAAAGCGACACGAACGATGTTTCCGCCACTGCCTGCGCGGCTATAAAATGCGGCGGCGACCTTAAGATCTACGGCGGCGACTTTACGCTTGCGGCCACGGGCTCCGGCGGCAAAGGCATCAACGTGGACGGTAACCTGGTCGTGACGAACGGCAATATGACGATCAGCACAACGGGAGGCCTCTATTACAACGACGGCACGACAGAGAACACCAACTACACCGGCAACACGGAAAGAATAGACGACGCTTACACCTCCTCGCCCAAAGGCATAAAAGTTGACGGGAACATCGATATCCTGGGAGGAACCATAAGCGTGACTACCACCGGCCGCAACGGCGAGGGAATTGAGAGCAAAAAAATAATGACCATATCGGGCGGAACGATAACGGCCAGCACTTACGACGACTGTTTGAATTCCGCCGGCGACATGTATATAAAGGGTGGAACGGTGACGGTCGTGGCGAAGAACAACGACGGCATCGATTCCAACGGCGACTTGTACATTGAAGGCGGAACTGTCATAGCCTGCGGATCGTCTGATCCGGAATGCGGACTTGACGCTGCGGAACGTTACGCCCTGTATATCACTGGCGGGAACGTCCTCGGCTTAGGCGGCGGCAACAACTCGGTCACGGCGACGACGGGCTCCCAGGCGGTCATCGACGTTTCCGGCAGCGTGACGGCCGGTTTGACGCTTACCGTGAAAAGCGGAAATACCGAGCTTTACACATTCAGCGTTCCCAGCAACTATGCCGGCAACAGCGGCGGTGGCGGCGGACCTGGCGGCGGCTGGGGAGGCGGCAGGAGATCCAACGCCTTGATCTCGCTGCCGGAATTAAGCGTCGGCAGCAGCTACACCGTTTATTGCGGTTCGACTTCCCTTGGTTCCGCAACGGCTTCGACAAGCTACAGCGGAAGGTAATAAGTTTTTTGGAACGCGCGCCCGGTTTGGGCGCGCTTTTTTATTCACAGCCAGTGGATAAATTGTGAATTCTTTTGGGATAAGCGTTGGATTAGGCCGGAGCGAAAAGGGGATAAAGTGTAGATTATTTGGGGATTTTGTATAATAAAAATATGATTTATAAGTTGGAACATAAGGACGCGCAATGCGGCGCCAGAGCGGGTGTCGTCAGAACGGCCCACGGGACTTTCACGACTCCGCGCTTCATGCCGGTGGGGACGAGGGCCGCGGTCAAGGGCATGCCTAACTGCGAGCTGGAAGCTTTGGGCGCCGACATCATATTGGGGAACACGTATCATCTGATGACGCGCCCCGGGATGGAGACTATGGCGAAGCTGGGCGGCCTGCACAAGTTCATGTCCTGGGATCGTTCCATACTTACCGACAGCGGCGGTTTCCAGGTCTACAGCCTGGCCGACCTCAGGAACATCAGCGACGAGGGCGTGGCCTTCAAGAGCCACATCGACGGGCAGAAGATGTTTTTGGGCCCGAAGGAATCGATGCTCATGCAGCAGGTCCTGGGTTCCGACATCGCCATGGCTTTCGACGAGTGTCCGCCGGCTTTGGCCGAAAGAAAATATATCGAATCGGCCGTCAACAGGACGCTAAGGTGGCTGGGTACCTGCGTGGAATCCAACAAGGCCTTCAATGAACGTGAGGGCGGGAATTTCCCCAGACAGCTTTTGTTCGGCATCGTGCAGGGCGGCGTCCTCGACGACGAGAGGCTGCGCTGCCTGGATGGCATCATGCAATACGATCTGCCGGGCCTGGCCATCGGCGGCCTGGCGGTGGGTGAACCGCCCGCGGAAATGTACCGTGTCTGCAATTTTTTGTGCGACGGCCATATGCCGGAAAATAAGCCGCGCTACCTTATGGGCGTGGGCACGCCGGAGGATCTTGTGAACTGCGTGATGGCCGGCATTGATATGTTCGACTGCGTGATGCCGACCAGGAACGCCAGGAACGGCACGGCCTTCACGACATACGGAAACGTTCCTGTCAAGGCCGGGCGCTACGCTCTGGACGAGCGGCCCCTGGAAGAGGGCTGCCAGTGCCCGACCTGCCAGCGCTATACGAGAGCGTATCTGCGGCATCTCTTCAACGTCGGCGAATCATTGGCTGGTTATTACCTGACGGTGCACAATCTGCATTTCTATCTTGGACTGATGAAAAAGATGCGCGAAGCGATAATGAACGATAATCTTACGGAATTCGCCAAGGAATTCCTGGAACTCAGGAAGAGGGGAGAATAGGTGGCCAAAAAGGAAGCGAAAAACACTTCGCCCGTTCTCATCCAGAACCGCAAGGCGCACTACGATTACCGGATCCTCGAGACCTTCGAGGCCGGCCTCTCGCTTTGCGGTACGGAAGTAAAATCCCTGAGGGAAAGGACCGGCAGCATCCAGGAGGCTTACTGCAAGCCCGTAAAAGGCGAACTGCTTTTGATTGGCGCGAAGATAAACGAGTACGACAAGGGCAACCGCTTCAACCACGACCCGGAAAGGCCGAGAAAGCTTTTGATGCACCGCAACGAGATACTGCGCCTCTCCCAGAAGATCGAAAGGAAGGGGCTTACGCTCATTCCCCTGAAACTGTATTTGAAGCACGGCCTCGTCAAGGTCGAACTTGGCCTTTGTGAGGGCAAACACACCTACGACAAGAGCGCGGCCTTGAAGGAAAAGGCTGTGAAGAAGGACGCCAGCCGCGATTTGCTATAATTTATGGAAATAAATTTCTGAGATAAGAATGAAAATAATCGACACATTGGAAGGATTGGAGGAGCTCCTGAAGGAGCGGAAAAGCGCCAGGCCGAGCAAAAAACTCGTGGAGATCGTCAGATCCATCATAAAGAGCGTCACGGAAGAAGGCGACGCAGCGATCTGTGATTACACGAAGCAATTCGACAAATGCCCCCTGAGCCCCAGCAAGCTCAAAGTTTCTAAACGCGAGATCGACAACGCCGTCTGTTCCCCGGCGCTCGAGGCGGCCATTAAAAATTCCGCCGCGGCCATCAGGGCCTTCCACGAGAAGCAGCTGAGGAGTCCCTGGCGCGAAAAGGGCCCCTTCGGCGGGGAATTCGGCGAAGTGTACCGCCCTGTCGAAAGAGCGGGCGTCTACGTTCCCGCCGGCACGGCGCCGCTTGTCTCCAGCGTTTTGATGAGCGTTATCCCGGCCCAAGTAGCGGGAGTGAAGAGCGTCTGCGTCGCCACGCCCTGCGACAGCGAGGGAAAGGTCAATCCCGGGATCCTGGCGGCCTGCAGGCTTCTTCACGTCCACGAGCTTTACCGCGGCCACGGCCCCTCTCTGGTCGCGGCCATGTGCTTAGGCACAAGGGCTATTCCGAAAGTCGACGTGATAGCGGGACCGGGCAGCGCGGCCGTCACGGAAATGAAACGCCAGCTTTTCGGCGCCGTGAACGTCGACCTTATCGCCGGCCCCAGCGAGAGCCTCATAATAGCCGACGAAACGGCCGAGCCGCGCTTCGTCGCCGCCGACATCATGTCGCAGGCGGAGCACCACGGCAGCAAGACCTACGTCATAACGACTTCCAAGAAAACGGCGGAAGCCGTCGCGAAAGAAATCTCCTCCCTCAACGAGAAAGAATTGGCGGGCGTCCTGGAAAAGGAAGGGCTCGCGAACATTAATATCGTCGTAGTCAAGAACCTCAAGGAAGCCGCGGCGGTCTCCAATAAGATCGCTCCCGAGCATCTGCAGATCATGACCGGCGACGACGAGGGCGTGCTGGCGATGATCACCAACGCCGGCGCGGTCTTCCTGGGCAAATGGACGCCCGTGCCGATGGGCGACTTCGCCTTCGGTCCCAGCCACGTGCTGCCGACAGGCGCCGCGGCCGCCTTCATGAGCGGGCTTTCCACCGCCACCTTCCTGAAGCGCATGAGCGTCATGAAGGCTGACAAGGAAGGCTTCAAGAACATGTCCCAGACAATGGAAGTCTTTTCCCGCTACGAACAGCTGCCGGCCCACGGCTTCACCTCCACGGTCCGCAAGGAAAAAGGCCTGAAATGAAACTGAAGATCCTAAAGGAAGGCGACGAGAAACTCAGGGTCATCTGCAAGCCCGTGACGAAGATCACCGCGCAAATTAAAAAACTCGCCGCGGACATGATCGAGACGATGTACGCCGCCAAAGGCGTTGGTCTTGCCGCTCCGCAAGTCGGAAGCGACCTTAGGATAATCGTCTTCGATCCCATGACCTCCAAGCGCAGAAAGCCTCAGGTCTTGATCAATCCCGAGCTCTCCGAACTGGAAGGCGAAATAAGAGGGGACGAGGGCTGCCTCTCCTGCCCGGGCTTGTGGGGCGAAGTGACGCGCTACGCCCACGTGAAGGCCACAGGTCTCAACGAGAAAGGGGAGGAAGTGGAAATAGAATCCGAGGGAGGCGTTTTGAGCGTGGTATTGCAGCACGAAACGGATCATCTGGACGGGATACTGTTCCTGGATAGGCTTGATCCGGCGCAGCAGCTGAGAGTCATGAAAGAGAGGGAGGAACTATAGATGGTGGGCGTTACTGGACTCGAACCAGTGACTTCTACCTTGTAAGGGTAGCGCTCTAACCAACTGAGCTAAACGCCCCGACTCAATTGCTGTAATTCTACTAAAAGCCCCTTTTAAATTCAAACCAAAAGGCTTATAAATAACCCAAACATATTAAGGAGAAACATGAATAAAGAACTGAACAAGGAATACCTTGGCAAACTGGCTAAAGACTTTTCCAAATGCCCGAAGAACAAGCTCGCGATGAACGCCGTCACGAAGAGCGGCCCCCGCGCCGCCGTGACCAACTGGGACGTCATCAAGGCCCCGAGGCGCGTCTTCTCCGACTACATCAAGACGCCTGCCATCACGAACCAGAAAGGCAGCGGCCGCTGCTGGCTCTTCTCCGCGCTGAACACCTTCCGCATGAAAGCCATCAAGAAGATGAACGTGGACGAGTTCGAGTTCTCCCAGGCTTACCCCATGTTCTGGGACAAGCTGGAAAAGGCCAATTACTTCCTTGAATCGATTCTTGAGACCATGGAAGAGGAGACCGACGGCCGCCTCATCCAGCACCTTCTCTCCGATCCTCTGGGCGACGGCGGCCAGTGGGACATGATGGTCAACCTGGTCCAGAAATACGGCCTCGTTCCCAAGACCGTCTACCCCGAGAGCTTCTCTAGCTCTTCCACCGGCGCCATGAACGGCATCCTCACCGGCAAACTGAAAGAATACGCCTGCACCCTCAGGGAAGCCTACAAGAAAGGCGCCAAGATCGCCGAGCTTAGGGAAAAGAAAGGCGAGATGGTCCAGGAATTCTACAACATCCTGACCATCCACATGGGCACGCCTCCCACCGAGTTCGTCTGGCAGTGGCGCGACAAGAAGGACAAATTCCACCGCACCGGCGTCATGACCCCGCAGAAGTTCTACAAGGAATTCGTGGGCATCAACCTTGACGACTATATCTGTCTTATCAACGCCCCCACCAAGGACAAACCCTACAACAAGATGTACACCGTGAAGTTCCTCGGCAACGTGGTGGGCGGTCATCCCGTCAGATACCTCAACGTCGACATCGACACCATCAAGGAAGCGGCCATCAAGACAATCAAGGGCAAGGAAGTCGTCTGGTTCGGCTGCGACGTAGGCAAACAGCTCGACGGCAACCTGGGCATCCTCGACCTCAACCTCTACGACGATGATCTCCTCGGCAACGCCGGCTGCAAGCTCAACAAGGCCCAGCGCCTCGACTACAACGAGAGCCGCATGAACCACGCCATGGTCCTGACGGCCGTCGACCTCGACAAATCTGGTAAACCCGTCCGCTGGCTCATCGAGAACAGCTGGGGCGACAAGAACGAAGGCAAAGGCTTCCTGACCATGACCGACGAGTGGTTCAGCGAATACACCTACGAAGTCGCCGTCAACAAGAAATATCTTTCCGAGAAACTCAAGAAAGTCCTGAAGACCAAGCTCATCGAGCTGAAGCCTTGGGACCCCATGGGCTCTCTCGCCAAGTAACGCGCTTCCGCTAAGTGGTAAAAATTTATCTGACAATAGCTGTCCTGATAATCCTTTCGGCGTTCTTCTCCGGCTCCGAAACGGCTTTTTTTACCCTTAGCAGAGTGCAGCTGAAGATGCTGGGGGAGAGGGGAGGCAAAGTAGGCGCCGCCATCGCGAAACTTCTCTCGAATCCCAGGCGCGTACTCAACACCCTTCTCCTCTGCAATCTTCTGGTCAACACGATCCTTTCCGCCCTGCTCAGTAAGATCTTCCTCGATCTTTTCGGGCCTAGCGGACTTCCCATAGCGGTCTTCGTGGTGACCGTGCTGCTCCTTGTTTTCGGAGAGATCACGCCCAAGGTCATAAGCCTTGGCAACTACATGACCGTGTCCAAGATCGCGGTCTATCCCATCAGTTTCTGCTGCTATGTCTGCGCGCCTTTTCGTTTCGCCCTGCGCATAGTCTCCAACGGCATCTTAAGGCTTATGGGACTTCCCCTAGAAAAAGCCGACCGTTTCACGCGGGAAACGTATCTCGCGGCTTTGATGTCGAGCAAGGAGAAGGGCGCGCTCGAAATGAACGAAGCGGACATGATCCACGCCATCTGCGCCTTCAGGACGATGAAGGCCGTGGACGTCAGAACTCCCAGGACGGAGATGACGGCCATAAGCGAGGAGGAAAATCTTTTCCAGGCGGTCGCCCTGGCCGAGCGCACCGGCGTCTATTTCCTTCCCGTCTACAGAGGCAGCATTGACCGCATAGTCGGCATCCTGGAGATCTCGGCGCTCTCCAAAAACTGGCGCGCCGTTAAAAAAGACGCCGTCATAAAAGATCTCATCGATACCTCCGATTTTATCCATCCTCCATTTTTGAGCCCAGGCACCAGGCTTCTCGATGAACTCATCGAAGAGATGCGCGACAAAAAGGAGATGATCGCCATAATCCTTGACGAATACGGCGGAACTGACGGCGTCATCCAGCGCCACGAGGCCGTCGACACCATGCTTGGCGGCATAATGGGCTTGAAGGAAAGGGAGATCCACTTCCGGCCGAACGGGGACATTATCTCCGCGGCTTCCGCGAAACTTGTTGACCTCAACTGGGAATGCTCCCTTAATTTCCCGACGGACCTTGACGCCACGTTAGCCGGCTACATTATGCGCGTGACCGGGAAGATCCCGGAAGTCGGCTACACCTTCGAGAGCGAAGGCTTGAAGATCACCATATTGAAGCGCAGCGGCCTGAAGCTCGAGACCGTAAGATTAAGGCCCATTGACAACGGAGGAGCCCTGTGACCGCAGCCCTTATCATAGCCGTTGTTTTCTGCCTCATGGGCTGCTTCTTCTGCGCCGGCTCGGAGATCGCCCTGCTTTCCGTCGACCGCTCATACGTCAAGAGCTGCCTCGGCAAGAAAAGCGGCGCTATTGCCACCTACAAGCTCATAACCACGATGAGCCTGACGCTCTCCTGCATTCTTCTCGGCACCAATCTGTTCAACACCATGACTTCGGCGCTCGTGACGCCCTTGATGGACAAGATGAGGCTCGCGCTGCATCTTCCCGAGAGCGTCTCCACCTCGCTCCTCACCACGCTGATAGCGACGCCCGCCATGCTGATCTTCGGGGAAGTCGTGCCCAAGGCCATCGGCCTCAACGACCCGGCTTCCTTCTCTTTCAAGATCGCCCCCACCCTTCTGTTCTTCAGGAATCTTTTCAAGCCCATTCTCATGATCCTTGACTGGATCACTTCCGTTATCGCCAAGCCGCTGGGCGGCAAAGGCGGCGGACAGATCGTCGCCAAGGAAGAAGTGGAAGCCATGACTTCCATGGGCAGGGAAGAGGGCGCCCTGACCAACGAGGAATTCCTTTTCATCAAGCGCGCCATGGACCTTACCCAGCAGACCATCGCTTCCGTCATGACGCCCATCATCGAGCTGCAGTGCTTCCCCTCTACCATGACGGTCGGCGATTTCCTCGACATCACCGCCGACAAAAACGACGCCATCTTCCCGGTCTATGACGAACGCCCGGAGAACGTGGAAGGCATTATGTACAAGGGCCTGGCCCTGAAAGCCGTCATGCTTGACCAAAACGCCGAGCGCAAGCCGCTTTCTGAAGTCATGTACAAGGACATCAATTTCGTCCCGGAACTCTTAAGCGCCGACATCATCATAAGGGACCTCAGGAAGCAGGGCGCCAAACTGGCCTTCGCTGTCGACGAATACGGCGCCGTCACCGGCATGATCACTCCCATTGACGTCGCCGAGGAGATCGTTGGCACGATGTTCGACATTACTCCTCGCTACGTCCTGCACAAGAACCCCGACGGCAGCGTGGAATGCGACGGCAGGGCGGACGCCGAAAAAGTCGGCGAAGCCCTGAACGTCATCTTCGACCG
>JAGCDY010000120.1 GCA_017650925.1 bacterium | reverse complement strand
CACTGAGTCAGCATAAGGTCGGCAAGTTCGTCGACTATGAGAACGATGTAAGGCAGGAAATTGGGAACGTCGTATTCCTGGTTGCCGTGCTGGATCTTCAAGGGCTTGGGATCAATTGCGCGCTGCTGGTTGAAAGAGCCGATCTCCCTGACGCCGGCCCTGGCGAAGAACTTGTAGCGGCGCTCCATTTCCACGATCAGCCAGTCGAGAGCGTCCGGAACTTTCTCCAGATCCGTCAGGATCGGCACCAGCAGATGGGGAATGTCGTGGTAAAGCGTCATCTCCACCGTCTTGGGGTCGACCAAAATGAGCTTCAGTTCGTCCGGACGGAAGCGGAAGAGAAGGCTCATGAGGATCGTGTTTATGCAAACGGATTTGCCGGAACCGGTGGCGCCGGCCACCAGAAGGTGCGGCGTCTTGGCCAGGTCTTCCAGGAAAGTCTCGCCGTCCAGCATCTGGCCCAGAGCCATCATGAGCTTCATCTTCTTGCTCTTTTCCTTGTACTCGGAGGTGGTGCAGAGCTGCGAGAAGAATACGTTGCGCCTCGAGTCGTTCGGTATCTCAACGCCTACCGCGTCGCGGCCGGGAATAGGAGCGACGATACGGATGGACGTGGCTTTCATCGACATGGCGATCTCGTTTTCCAAAGCCGTGATGCGGTTCACCTTCACGCCCGGGCAGGGATGCACTTCATAGCAGGTGATGGTGGGGCCGCAAATAACTTTCCCGATATCGGCTTCCACACCGTACTGCCTGAATACGTCGGCAAGTATCTTCGCCTTCGCCTTGGCCTCGCCTTCCAGTTCGCGCAGGTCCGTGGAATCCGGCATGTCAAGCAACTCGACGTCGGGCAGCTCGTAGGGCGGCAGATCGCTCTCGTCCTCCGTCCTGATCATCGGCACGGGCTTCTCCTCGGGTTCAGGCTGAGGAGCGGGCTTTTTCGGAGCGGGCTTGGGCGGAAGCTTCGGTTCGGGGATGCTGATCTCAACCTCATCCTCATCCTTTTTGGAACGCTCGGTCTTGCTTTCCTTCTCATCTTTCTTATCCTCAGCTTTCTCCTTCTTCGTGAAGATCCAGCGGACGAAAGCCACCGTCCATACGCAGAGCTTGCAAAGCGAGAGCCACAGGAACTTGAGAACGGAAAGCAGATTGGTGTCGAAAAGGACCGTTAAAGCAGCGATGAGAATAGCCGTGAAGACTATGGATGTTCCGGCCTCACCGAGATATTTCGCGAAAAAGGATCCCACCCATTTGCCGACGAGTCCTCCCCCGCTGGGAAGGTCCAGGCTTTTCACGCTTTCCTTGCGTATCATGAAGAGAAGGACGCTGGAGGAAAAAAGACTGATAACGAACATCGCCATGCGCAGGGCGAGGATCTTCACCGGTATCCATTCCTTGGATCGGAAGACCACAATGGCCATCGCCACGCAGAAAAGTATCAGAAGATAAAAGCCGTAGCCGAAGGCCTGATAAAAGAAAAAAGAGACCCAGGCCCCGATGAGCCCGACCGCGTTGCTTTCCCCGCTCGTCTCGAGCCCGCGGTAAGTCCCCAGCGAAATAGTCAGCAATATCGCCACCACGAAAAGCGCGAAAGCGCAAAACTCGCGCATCCTGTCGGGGATCATTTTCTCGTATTTATCTTTTGTCTCATTACCCATACTAGATATTTTAGCAAAAAATACATATAAAAAAGGAGCGGCTTTTCACCGCTCCTTTTTTCACCAGTTGAAGGTGGGGTTCAGGTCAAGTTCCTTTTCTTCCGGCCTGGGTTGGTTCCAGGGGATCGCGCTGTCGTCTTCCGCGTTGCGGTAGTCGAGCGCCTCACACCCGGAAACAAGGACTGTCAGGGCCGTCAGCAAAAGGACGAGTAAAGCCCTTGGCATCAGTCGTTCTTGAGGCCGACCTCGTTGTTGACCTTGTCGCCTTTCTGCGGGAACTGGCCGGAGACGAGCTCTTTGGTCTCGGCGCCGCAGAGGTTGTCCTGGTCGTCATAGATGCGCACGACTTTCAAAGTGCCGATGTAGGTGGTGCCGCGGGTCACTTTCAGTTCCTGTCCGACGGGCAGTCCGGCGCCCTTGCCGACGGAGAGAATGTAAGAGGCGGGATAGTCGGGACCGGCAGGGTTGATCTCAAGGATCTCACCGGCGAAGACCGGTTCTTCCTCGAGGGAGAGGCCGTGCTCAAGCAGGTTCATCTTGAAGCTGTTGGCCTGCTTTTCAGCGGCTTCCTGAGCGTCCTTGGCGGCCGTCACGTCTTTCTTCAAGCCGTCGATCGTTTTCTCGTTGGCTTCGATCGTGGCTTTCAAAGATTCAGCGGCTTCCTGGGCTTCCTTCAGTTCGCCGTCCTTCTTCTCGACTTCGGCCTTGAGGTCGCTGATAGTCGTCTGGAGAGCGTTGAGGGCGTCTTCGCCGCCTTCTTCGGAACCGAGGTTAGCGGTTAGCTCTTCGTACTTGGCGTTCAGGGCAGCCAGTTTCTCTTCGACTTCTTTCTTGGCGGTCTCCAAAGCCGTCAGCTTGGCCTGAATATCAGCGAACTGCTGTTCGGCGGCTTCCTTGGCAGCCTTGGCTTCGGTCACTTCCTGCTGGCACTTGGTCAGCTTGGCCTGGGTGTTCTTCAGTTCATCCTGGGTCTGGAACCACTTGTAGCCGAAAAAGGCAGCGGCCAGGATCGCGATGATCGCCACTAAAGTTGCTACTACTTTCATTTCTTGCTCCGATTGTTATGGATATTTATTATTATTTCGCAGTTTGAGAATTATCGTATAGATTATACTAGACGGCTCCCTTCAAGTCAAGGAGGGCTTTCACTCGGAAAGGCCGGCGGCGTTTTTATAAGCGTCGCGCCAGGCTTTCTTGAGATCGTCGACCTTGGCCTTGATGAGCGTTCCCTGGTTCAGGGTTATTTCGAGCTCTTCGCCGGTCACCGTTCCAAGGAGATCGCATTTCACGCCGAATTCCTTGGCGATCTCCTCCAGGGCCGTCACGTTTTCAGGCGCCAGAGAGACGATGACTCTCGACTGCTGCTCGCCGAAGAGCAGGGCGTCGGGCCTCGGGGTACGGCTGCCCACCGACGTGAAGTCGAGCTTGGCGCCAAGTTTGACGGCTTCGCTCTCCACTTCCATGGGGGCTGTGAAGCAGCATTCCGCGGCGCAGACCGCCAGGCCGCCTTCCGAGACGTCGTGGGCGGATCTGATGAGGCCGGAGGTGATGGCTTTCAGAAGCGCGTCCTGCAGAGCCTTCTCTTTCTTGAGGTCCATACAGGGAGGATTGCCCGTCTTGAGGTCGTGGATCCTTCTCAGATATTCGCTGCCGCCAATGCCGGCCAGCGAATCGTCCTGAAGTCCGTCGAGCAGGCAGACAGCGTCACCTTCCTTCTTGAACCACTGGGTGGTGATATGTTCCTTCTTATCGATCTGGCCGACCATGACGACCAAAGGAGTCGGATCGATGGCGCCTTCGGGATTCTCGTTGTAGAAGCTGACGTTGCCTCCGGTGACCGGGGTGTTGAAGGCCTCGCAGCCTTCTTTCAGCCCTTGCACGCAGGCCTTGAACTGCCAGAAGATCTCGGGCTTCGTGGGATTGCCGAAATTCAGGCAGTCCGTCAGGGCCAGCGGACGGCCGCCGGAGCAGACGATGTTCCTGGCGCTCTCGGCCACCGCGATCCTGGAACCCATGACTGGGTCGAGGTAGCAGTAGCGGCCGTTGCAGTCGGCGGCCAGGGAAAGATACTTGTCGGCTTCCCTCATCCAGAAGACCGCGGCGTCGGAGCCGGGAAGAACGACCGTGCCGGTCCTGACCATGTGGTCGTAGCGGCGGTAGATGTCCTTTTTGCTGCCGATCGTCGGTTCGGACAGAAGCTTCATCAGAATGTTGGTCATGTCGCTGCCGGGCTGCGGCAGTTCGGAAAGCTGCCAGGCGGACACGGCCTTCAGATATTTCGGCTTGCTGGCGGAAGGATCGTAGAGGGGCGCGTCGTCGGCGATCTCGCGGGCCGGGATCTCGGCCACCACTTTGCCG
Source organism: bacterium (assembly GCA_017650925.1). GTDB lineage: Bacteria > Auribacterota > UBA3054 > UBA3054 > UBA3054 > UBA3054. The sequence goes on along the minus strand of JAGCDY010000120.1, from coordinate 39,210 downwards.
TTGTATTTGACGCGCATCAAACCGTCGTCGGTGACATGCCCGATTTCGACGACGTGCAGGTCCCATTTCTCGAAGATCTTGTGCACGGCCTCTTCCCTGCCCTTTTTGACGATGACGAGCATGCGCTCCTGGCTTTCGGAAAGCAGGATCTCATACGGCGTCATGTTCGCTTCGCGCTGCGGAACGAGCGCCACGTCGATCTCGACGCCGCTGCCGCCTCGGCTGGCGGTCTCGCAGGTCGAACAGGTAAGACCGGCGGCGCCCATGTCCTGGATGCCTACGATGTGGTCGGTCTGGAAGAGCTCGAGGCAGGCTTCCAGCAAAAGTTTTTCCATGAACGGGTCGCCGACCTGGACGGAGGAGCGCTTCGCTTCCGATTCCTCAGTCAGTTCGGTGGAGGCGAAAGTCGCGCCGTGGATGCCGTCTTTGCCTGTAGCGGCGCCCACGTAGAAGACGGGGTTGCCGACGCCGGTCGCCTCGCCGCGCTGGATCTCGTCGATCTTCATGATGCCGAGGCTGAAGGCGTTGACTAAGCAGTTGGTCTCGTAGGTCTCGTCGTAGTAGACGTCGCCGCCGATTGTCGGAATGCCCATGCAGTTGCCGTAATGCGCGATGCCGCCCACCACGCCGTCGACGAGCTGCTGGACCTGCCCGGAATTCGGGCGCCCGAACCTCAGCGAGTTCATGTTGATGACCGGACGGGCTCCCATCGTGAAGATGTCTCTTAAGATCCCGCCGACGCCGGTCGCGGCGCCCTGGAAGGGCTCGACCGCGGAGGGGTGGTTGTGGCTTTCGACCTTGAAGGCCACGGCCCAGCCGTCGCCCACGTCGATGACGCCCGCGTTCTCCTCGCCGGCCTTGATCAGGACCTGCAGCCCTTCGGTCGGGAAATTCTTAAGTTGCTTGCGGCTGTTCTTGTAGGAGCAGTGCTCGGACCACATCACGGAGAAGATGCCGAGTTCCGTATAAGTCGGCTCCCTTTTCAAGATGCCTTTCAAACGTTCGTACTCATCCGGGGTGATGCCGTGGTCGGCTATCAGTTCCGGCGTGATCAAAGGATCTTTCGGTAAAGATTCAACCATATATTTTTCCTTCTTACTTCGCGATGTTCTTTAAGAGACTGACGATGATCTTCTGCCCGTCGGAGCTGCCCAGACCGGGCTCCGCGGCGCGTTCGGGGTGCGGCATCATGCCGAGGATTGTGCGCTCCTTGTTGAAGATGCCGGCGATGTTGTTGCGGGAGCCGTTGGGGTTCACTTCCGGAGTCACAAGCCCGTCGCCGGTGCAGTAGCGGAAAGCCACCAGATCCTCGTCCTCGAGCTTTTTCAGCGTTTCGTCGTCGGCGTAATAGTTGCCTTCGCCGTGGGCGATGGGGATATTGAGGACTTCCTTGCTCTTGCAGAGGCTGGTGAAGATCGTGTCGTTGCGCTCGGTGCGCAGATAGACGTGCTCGCAGATGAAGTTCAGGTCGCGGTTCATGTACAGGGCGCCCGGCAGCAAGCCAGACTCGCAGAGGATCTGGAAACCGTTGCAGATGCCGATGACGGGACGGCCTTTCTTCGCGTGGGCTGTCACTTCCTCCATGATGGGAGAGAAACGGGCGATGGCGCCGCAGCGGAGGTAGTCGCCGTACGAAAAGCCGCCCGGCAGGACGTAGGCGTCGAAAGTTCCGGGATTGCTCTCCTTGTGCCAGACGTAGCCTACCTCGGCCGTGAGCCCGTTCTCCTTGGCGAGACGGGAAAAGGACGTCAGGCAGTCATAGTCGCAGTTGGAGCCCGGGAAAACTACTATTCCGATTTTCATAAGGCTTATTTCTCCAGTTCGTAGCGGAACTGCTCGATATTCGGGTTGACAAAGAGCTTCTTGCTCATCTCTTCTATCTGGGCGGCGGCCTTGGCCTCGTCGTCACAGTTCAATTCCACTTCCAAAAAGCGCCCGATGCGCACGGAGTCGACGTTCTTGTAATTCATCTGTTCCAGCGCTCTCTGCACAGTTTTTCCCTGCGGGTCGAGAACGCTCTGCTTAAGCGTTACGTAGATCTTGGCTTTCATGATTTTATATTTTTGATGGTTAATGGCTTTAATGATAGCAAAAATGACCTCTACCTAGAGAGCTCGAGTCCCTCTTTGGCTTTCTGATACTCGGGGTCGGATCTCAGGGCCGCCTCGAAACTGGCCTTCGCCTCGCCTTTCTTTCCCTCGCTGAGGAAAACGTAGCCCAGGACCGTCAGCGACGAGGCGTCGCTCGGCGAAACGGAGAGCTCCTTCATGGCCTGCTTCCTCGCTTCCGCCATGTTTCCGGCCTGATAGTTCATGACCGCCTTGGCGGCCGCGATGCCCTTTTGCGAAGGCCGGAACGAGGACAGCTTGTCGAAGGCTTTCAGGGCGTCCTGCAAAAGTTCCTTGCTGGCGGGGTTCTTCATGAACATGGCGTACCTGACCTTGGCCATTTCCTCGGCGATCTCGGCGTCGTAGATGTCGTTTATCGTCAGCTTCTCCAGGTTCTCCAGGGCCGCGTCGAGCAATTCGTAGCGCAGCGCGAGCCTCGCGGCGAAAAGCCTCGCCTCTCGGTACTCGTTGTCGGAAGTCGGAGACCGGCTGAGGCGGGCAAGCTTCGCGGCGTCCTGGGCGGAGGCGTAGGCTTCGCCGTAGCTGCCGAGCGCAAGATAGCGCCTCGCCATCATCAGTGATATCCGGCTGGCGGCGCTGCCGCCCGTCATTTCCAGGCAGTCCTTAAGGTATTCCACGGCCTCTTTGCAGCCCTCTTCCGTTCCGGGGGAATAATAGGCCAGAAGATACCGGAAGTCGAAATCCTTCTGGAAACGCTTCAGGCCCTTTTTCCAGACTCTCAGAGCGCCGTTGGTGTCCCCCATCCTGAGCCTCAGGTCTCCCCAGGCTTCCCAGTAGGTATAGCTCAAAGGCAGCTCATCGAGGAGCAGCGCATAGCATTTGTCCAGCGCAAAGCGATCGACCGCCGCCTTGCCGGCGAGGCAGTCGACCGTCAGCTGGACCAGATCCTGAAGATTGGTACCGGAGGAGAGGTACCCAACGGTTCGGACCGCATTCTCATCGAAAAAGGCGTATGCCCCGGCCTGTTCGGTCATGATTTCCGAGAGTCTCTCTCCGGTCTTCTGCCAGTAGGGGTCTATGCTTTCCGGCTCCTTGTGTTCCAATCTGACTTTCTCCCCCTGCCGCAAAGTTCTTCCGTAGGCCGAGAAGCAGTTGTAGAAATTCGTCTGAATGACGAGCGGAGAGCGCGTTTTGAGAGCTTCTTTCAGGTAAAGCAACCGGTAGTTGTAGTCGCTTTTCAAGGTCTCGTAAGCCTCGAGCTGGGCCGGCGCCTCTAGCTCCTCGAGTTTGAGCCGCCAGGAAGTCAGGAGCTTGTTGAGCTTCACGAGCTTCTCCCTGTCGTCGGTCGTCTTTTCTTTCTGCTTGGCAAGGGCCGCGGCCAGGATTGAAAGATTCGCCATGGCTCCGGTGTAGCCCCTGACGGCCTCGACGTAGATCTTGGCATCCTCGTTGACGAGGGCGTACTCCAAACATTCCCGAACATTGGAGTAGACGTTTTCGGAAAGCTCCTCGGGCAGCTTCGGCTTCGCGCTCGCTAAGAGGGCGGAAAATGACAATAAGAGGAGAAGATATTTACGCATGACAATATTTTAGCATAAAGGCCGCCAGCCTGGCTCCGGCTCCGGCCTAAGGCCGTCTGGCGTTGACATACTGGGCCCTTTTAGATAAAATCACTTACTAAATGAGAAACCATAATTCATTGTTTTACAAATAAAAATAGTTTTACCAATCCAAAGGGATCTAAGGAGATCAAAATGAAAAACACCATCACAAAAGAAAACCTGATCGCGAAAGTGTCAGAGAAGACCAACCAGCCCAAAGACGTCGTCAGAGCTGTCATCCAGCAGACTTTCGACTCCATTTGCGACTATCTGGAAGAAGGCAACCGCCTTGAACTGCGCCGCTTCGGCGTTTTCTCCGTCAAAGAGAGACGTCCCAGGGTCGGCCGCAACCCCAACTCCCCCCAGAAAGCCATACAGATCCCTGCCTCCAAAGTCGCCGTCTTCAAAGCCAGCGTCATTTTGAAAAAGCAGGTCAAGAAGTAATATATAATCACCGCTTCGGTTCAATAAATGAATAAAGTTAGAGCCGCCGTCTGCGGCGCCTCCGGCTACACCGGCCGGGAACTGTTGCTGAGGCTTTTGCGCCACCATGGCGTCGAGGTCGCAGGCTTGGCCCACGGGCCGAGCTCCGAAGACTGCTCGATGCCGGACCTTTTCCCGGAATTCAAAACTTTATGCGAACTGCCAGTTCTGGGAGTGGATTCCCTCCTCTCCCAGAAGCTGGACGCGGTCTTTTTGGCCCTGCCCCACGGAGCCTCCGCTCCCATCGCCAAGGAATTTTTGGCGCGCGGCGTCAGGGTCATCGATTTTTCCGCCGACTACAGGCTGCGCGACACATCCGTTTACGAGAAATGGTATAAGGTCGAGCACTGCGACAAGGAAAACCTGAAGAAGGCGGCCTACGGGCTGTGCGAATGGTACAGGGACGAAATTAGGAACGCCCCCGTGGTGGCCGTCCCCGGCTGCTACGTGACAAGCGCCCTCATCCCGCTCATTCCCCTCCTCAAGGACGGCGTCGTCAGCCCAGAGGACATCATAATCGATTCCAAGAGCGGCATCAGCGGCGCCGGCAAAAAGCTGACTCCGCAGGTCCACTATTGCGAATCGGCCGAATCTTTCAAAGCCTACGGCATGTTCAGCCACCGCCACACTCCCGAAATTGACCAGGAGCTTTCGAAATTCGCGGGAAGCGACGTGAACGTAGTCTTCACGCCCCATCTTCTGCCCATAATTCGTGGCATCCTTTCCACCATCTATGTGAAATTAAAAGACGGACGCTCGCCACTTGACATCAAGTCCTCCTGGGAAAACGCCTACAAGGACGAATTCTTCATGCGCGTGAGGAAGGAAGGAACGTCCGTCGAGATCCGCCACATCGTAAACAGCAATTTCTGCGACATGTCCTTCACCGCCGGGAAAGACAGGATCATCATAACCTCCGCTCTCGACAACCTGGTGAAAGGCGCTTCCGGCGCCGCGCTGCAGAATTTTAACATCATGTTCGGTTTCCCCGAAACGGAAGGCCTTATCTGAAATGAGAACCAGAGTGCGTTTCGCGCCCAGTCCAACTGGCATGCTGCATCTTGGAGGCGCCCGCACGGCGCTCTTCAATTATCTTTTCGCCCGCAAGGAAGGCGGAGACTTTCTTCTGCGCATTGAAGACACCGACAGAGCCCGCTTCCAGGCGGAGGCTCTCGAAGACATAACCAAAAGCCTCGAGTGGCTCGGCCTCGAATGGAACGAAGGCGTCATGAAAGGCGGAGACTGCGGTCCCTACTTTCAGTCAGAGCGGCTTGACATCTACAAGAAATACGTCGACGAGCTTTTGGCAAAAGGTCACGCCTACAAATGCTACTGCAGCGAGGAAGAGCTCGCGGCCCAAAGGGAGGAAGCCAAGGAGAAAGGCCTCTCCGTCCAGGGCTACGACGGCCGCTGCTCAAGGCTGACTAAAGAACAGATCGAAAAATACGAAGCGGAGGGCCGCGTCCCGACCGTGCGTTTCAAAATGCCGAAGGAAGGAACGACCTCCTTTACCGACGCCATCCGCGGCGAAGTGACCTACCAGAACGACCAGCAGACCGACTTCATCATCCTGAAGGCGGACGGATATCCCACTTACCATCTGGCCAACATCGTGGACGACCATCTTATGGGCATCACGCACGTCATGCGCGGCGACGAGTGGATATCTTCGACGCCGAAGCACATCTGCCTTTACAACGCCTTCGGCTGGGAGCCCCCCATCTTCGCGCACCTGCCTGTAATTCTCAAGCCGGGCGGCGGAGGAAAACTTTCCAAGAGAGACGGCGACGTCTCGGTCTTCCAGTACAAGGAAAAGGGCTATCTGCCCGAGGCCCTCGTGAACTTCCTGGCCCTTTTGGGCTGGGCTTACTCCGAGGATCAGGAGATCGCGACCGTTGACGAAATGACCAAGGCCTTCAGCTTAGAGCACATCAACAAGGCCGGCGCCCAGTTCCACGTTGAGAAGCTGAACTGGATGAACGGCGAATACATCAGGAAACTCACCGTGGAAGATCTCACCGAGCGCTGCTGGCCTTATCTCGTCGGCGCCGGTCTGGTCAAGGAAGACCAGGACAAGAGTTCCCTCTACTACATCATGAGCCTCCTGCAGCCGCGCCTCGTTTTGCTGACCGATTCTGTCGACATGATCTCTTACTTTTTGAAGGACGAGATCGATTACAACGAAGCGGACGTCAGGAAGATCCTGAAAAAGGAAGGCGTCAAGGAAAACTTGACCGCCCTGCGCCCCGTGCTTGAAAGCAGCGACTTCACCGTCGAATCCCTGGACCAGGCCATCCACGCTTTCATGGCGGAATCTGAGCTTTCTCCCAAGAAAGTCTTGCAGCCCCTGAGGGTCGCCGTGACCGGCCGCTCCTGCAGTCCCGGAATGTTCGAGACGCTCTTCGCGCTTGGCAAAGAGAAAGTCCTGAAGAGAGTGGACTACGCCATCGAGAGCTTAACTAACATCGAAGCCTGATCTATGCTGACAGTCGCGCTCGTCGGACGTCCCAACGTCGGGAAATCCATTCTCTTCAACCGCCTTTCCGGAAAAAGGCTCGCGATCGTTGAGGAGACGAGCGGCGTTACAAGGGATCGCCTCTACGCCACGGTGACCCACGACGGCATCTCGTTCCGCCTTATCGACACGGGCGGACTTGTCACCGATCCGGACGCCCTGGAAAAGCACATCACGAAACAAACCGACATCGCCGTTTCTGAAGCGGACCTCATTCTCTTCTTGGTCAGCGCCCAGGACGGCAGGACTCCGATGGACGACGTGGTCGCTTCTAAACTGCGCACGCTCGGCAAACCCGTCTGGCTCGTGGTCAACAAAGCCGACAATGAAAAATTCAAGGATTCCTGGGCCGATTTCTGCGCCTACGAATTCTCCCCCACCGTGACGATCTCCGCCATGCACGCCATCGGCACCGACGAGCTCTTAGACCGCCTTCTCCACGAAGCCTCGCTCTTTGAGGACAAGGAAGAGGAAAAAGAAGAAAAGGACGAAGCCTACTGCGCCGTCGCCTTCGTCGGCAAACCGAACGCCGGGAAATCCTCCCTTACCAACGCGCTCGCGGGCTTCGAACGCTCCATAGTCAGCGACATCCCCGGCACGACCAGGGACAACGTCGACACGCTGATAGACTATGAAGGCAAGACTATTAGGCTCGTCGACACGGCCGGCATCAGGCGCAAGCGCTCCATCGACAGCAAGCTCGAAGTCTTCTCCGTCTCCCGCAGCGAAGCCGCCATCAAGCGCTCCAACGTCTGCGTGCTTCTCGTGGACGCGACAGCCGGCATTTCCGTCACCGACAAAAAGATCGCGGCCATCGTGGCCGAGGCCGGCCGCCCCTGCGTCATCTGCGTGAACAAGTGGGACCTTATGCAGGGCAAAGCCGACCGCGCGGCCTATGTCGGCTGGATCAGGCAGGAACTCCCCTTCCTTGCCCACGCGCCGGTCATTCTCATTTCCGCCAAGGAAAACAAAAACATCCCTTCTCTTATGAAGGAAGTTCTTAAGCTCTACGCTTCCGTCTCCAAGAAGATCAGCACCGGCCTTCTGAACCGCGCCATCAGGGAAGCCATGGAAAAGCAGAGCCCGGCCGCGCTGAAGGGCAAACGTTTGAAATTCTTCTATGCCACCCAGACGGACAAAGAGCCGCCCACTTTTCTGCTTTTCGTCAACGACCCAAGCCTAGTCATGGGCTCCTACGAGACCTACCTGAAAAAGAACCTCCGGGCGTCTTTGGGAATGGAGGGCGCTCTCATAAAACTGGAATGGAAAGCCAGGGAATCCCAGTACCACGACTGATATGCTCATCGCCGTTTTAGCTTATCTCGCTGGTTCCCTGCCGCTGGGCTTCTTTCTCCGCCGCTTCAATGTTCTCCGCCTCAACGGAAAGTTCGTCTCTATTGCCGCGGACTTTACGCTCGGCATCCTTGTCACGGCGCTTCTGCCCAAACTGCCGCAGCTCATGTCGCGCTTCGGGCTTCCGAGCTTTGTCTATCCTTTGGGCAACAGCGCCCAGATCGGCGCCTGCGCTCTTGTCTTCGCGATCCTCGGACATTACTTCTCCGTCTACGTCTGCGGCTGGGGAGGATTGGGATTGGCGCTCATCATGGGAGGCTTTCTGATCCTCACCCCGCACGCGGCCCTTCTCAGTTTCGCCGTCATCGCCGTAACGCTCCTAATTTGCCGCAAAATGAAATACGCCTCCATCGCCGGGGCCCTTTCCCTCCCATTTTTCGTTTACTGGCAGTACCCCCTTGACAGGATCTACCTCGGGACGGCCATCCTGGCCGCGGCGCTGATCGCCTTCACCCACACGCGCTTTTTGATGGAACGCTCATGAAATATCTCGTCAACATCTACAACAAGCAGCGGCTCGTCAAGATCGCCGATCTCAAACTTAAGGAGATCATCTCCTACGTTCTGGAAGATGAGTTGGCCCCAAGGACGATGGGCATGAACATCATGCTGGTCAGAGACCCCGTGATCAGGCGCTATCACAGAGATTTCATGGGTATCGACACGCCGACCGACTGCATCAGCTTTCCGCCGGAGGATCTTGAAGAGGTCAACGTTCTCGAACCCGCCTGCGGCGACGTCGTGCTCTCGGTAGACCACGCGCTCGATTATGCCCTCAAAAACGACGTTCTCTTCCCCGAGGAGATCGTCCGCTACGCTATTCACGGCACCCTGCACTGCCTCGGGTACGACGACCTGAGCGCAAAGGACCGCCGATCTATGTTTGCCAAACAGGAAAAATACATAGCCGTTTGGCATTCTAATTTCTACACCACAAAATAATGGATCCTGCCCTACAACACTTTCTGGACCACCTGCATTCAGTCGACCTCTCCAATTTCGCCGAGGCCGTCGCCACCAACAATTTCGAACTCGTATCCCTCGCGCTGAAAGAGGTTCACAAACCTATCGAGGAGATCTTCCACTCTCCCGAGCCGTACATCCTGTTCGGAATGTTCATCATCATGTTCATTGCCTGCGTTTACGCGACCACTGCCAGCACCGCGGCCAACCACCTTACCGTAAAGGATCTCATAGAGGACGAAAAGGTGGACACCAACTTCATCAACGAGTGGCTGAAATACGCCGACAGGATCAGGATCTCGCTCTACCTTCTCCAGGCCGTCGCCCTGATCTACATGACGAGCGTCATCAACTGGTTCTTCGAGAACTGCGTCATAAGATCCTGGGTCTTCGAGCTCCTGGTGACCTTAGCTCTCCTCGCCTTTATCCTTGTCTTCGCCTCCTTAGTGCCGTGGTTCGTGGGCGTGCGCCTCAAAAAAGTTCTTCCCATAAAACACTTCGGCTTCTTAAAGTTCGTCTCCAACCTCATGCGCCCCGTCAACGGCTTCTGCCTGTTCCTGACCAAGAAGGTCGTCAAGGGCGCCGGCTACGACATCAGTCAGGACGAGGTCCTCGCCGGGCGTAGCGAAGTGGAAGAGCTGATGAAGGACGAGAGCGAGAAAAAGATCGACGAGAACGAGCATGAGATGCTGCATTCCGTCTTCGCTTTCGGCGACACCATAGCCAGGGAGGTCATGACTCCCCGTCCGGTCGTCTGCGCCATCGAGGACACCATGCCGACCGACGAAGCCCTTAAAAAGGCCATATCCGGCGGACACATGCGCATTCCCGTCTACACCGGTACCATCGACAACATAAAAGGCGTACTGTACATCAAAGACATTCTGGACAGTTGGAGCGAAGGCTCTGAAATGCCCAACCTTTCCAGCGTCCTGCGCAAACCCTATTTCATTCCTGAAACGAAACGCGTGGCCGAGCTTCTCATGGAGATGCGCAAGACCAACACCCAGATCGCCATCGTGGTCGACGAATACGGCGGCATGGCCGGCATCGTCACGGCGACCGACATCATCTCTGAGATCGTAGGCGAAATGCCCGAGGAAAACAAGGACGCCGGCTCCCCCGAAATAGTGAAGCTTGACGACACGACCTACGAAATGGCCGGCACCGTCCTTGTGGACGACATCAACGACATGCTCGACCTTGACCTGCCGGACGACGAGAGCTTCGACTCCATCGGCGGCTACGCTCTCTATAAGCTCGGTCATCTGCCCGTGGAGGGCGAGGAGATCAAGATCCCGGCCGGAAGCATAAAGATCGTCAAGATCGCCAACAACCGCATTGAAAAGCTCCAACTGAAACTCACGGAGAAAGCATGAGCGAAAGACCGATCGTAGCTCTCATTTACGACTTTGACAAGACTCTTTGCACAAAAGACATGCAGGAGTACGCCTTCATTCCCAGCCTGGGAATGGACTCCGTCACCTTCTGGAAGGAAGTGAACGACTTCGCCTCCAAGAACCAGATGGATCCCATCCTCGCCTACATGTACATGATGACGAAGATGGCCAGGGGCAAAGTGCTGCTTACCAAAAACGTCCTGAGAGAGCAGGGCAGAAATGTTGAGCTTCTGCCCGGAATTCCCGAGTGGTTCTCCAAGATCAGGGAGTTCGGCGAGAGCGAGGGCGTCAGGATAGAACACTACATCGTCTCCTCTGGCCTTACGCAGATCATCCTTGGCACAGGACTCGCGGACGAATTCTCCGGCATCTACGCCAGCGAATTCCTCTACGACGAGAACGGCGTGCCCATCTGGCCCGGGCTCGCCTTGAACTACACCTCCAAAACGCAGTTCATCTTCAGGATCAACAAGGGCATCAGGGACATTACGGAAGCCAAAGCCCTCAATTCCTTCACGCCCCAGACTGAGCGCCGCATCCCGTACCGTAACATGATCTACATCGGCGACGGCTTGACCGACGTTCCCTGCATGAAGCTCGTGAAGCTGAACGGCGGTCACTCGATCGGCGTCTACCAGGGCGACGACGACTCCCAGGTCTGCGACCTCATCCGCCACGACCGCGTCAACTACATCACGAGAGCCGACTACCGCTTTGACCAGGAACTGGCCAGCATCGTCAAAAAGCTCATCGTCAGCATCAAGAAAGAAGAGGAATTGGGAGACATAGCCAAGCTCCATCAAAGCAAAGCCCTTTGAGATTTGCTATAATCATTAAGATAAACCTACCAAATCTTGTATTATGCTCTGCCCGAAATGCCATCATGTTGAAAGCAAGGTCATCGACTCCCGCACCGCCCACAACGATTCCGCGATAAGGCGCCGCCGGGAATGCCTTGCCTGCGGCCACCGCTTCACCACCTACGAAGTGGTCGAGGCGCCCTTAATGGTCATTAAAAAGGACGGATCGAGGGAAGACTTCGACAAAGAGAAGATCTTAGGCGGCCTCAGGCAGGCCTGCCGCAAGAGGCCTGTTTCGGTCGGACAGTTCGACGACATCGTCCAGGCCGTCCTCAACAAGGCCGAGCAGGAGCACCTAAGAGAGATCCCGACCACGGAAGTCGGGCGCATAGTGATGGAAAAACTGAAGGCCATCGACCAGGTCGCCTACGTCCGCTTCGCCTCCGTCTATTTGCAGTTCCAGGCGGTCGGCGATTTCGAGGACGCGCTGAACAAAGTGAGGGACAACAAGTAAGCGATGCTCCCGACCCATGTCAGAAAACGCGACGGCCGTCTTGTCAGCTTTGACATCGGCAAGCTGAAACGCAGCATCCAGGCGGCGCTCATAGCCGCCGAGGATCCCGGCGCCGAATACGCCGAGGACGCGGCCTACGCCATCGCCATGCATCTCGGGAAGGCCTTCCCCCAGCAGCCTCCCCAGACCAGCGACGTGGCCGTCACGGTCGCGAGAGCGCTGGAAAAAGGCTACAGCGCCAGGGCCAGCGCCATCTATCTCGACTACAGGGTCGCCAGAGACGAGCAGCGCTCCAAGACCACCGTCATAAAGCCCCAGCAGATCTCGCTTCTGGACGCCGACAGCACGGTCTCCGTCATGACCGGCAACGAACAGAACTCCCGCCCTTGGAACCGCGCCTTCATCGTAAGAGCCCTGGAGCAGGAAGCGCACGTCAAGCATTCCGCCGCGGAAGCTATCGCCCAGGAAGTCGAAAAGCGCGTGCTTTCCTCCGGCCTCTCGATAGTCACCACGACGCTGATCAGGGCCCTGGTCGATTCCGAGCTTTTGTCCAGAGGCTACGCCAATTCCCTCCGCCAGCGCTCCTCCGTCACGATCCCCTACGACGAGCTTCAGAAGCGCCTCTCCGAACCCGAGACCCTCAACAGCAAGCTCGGCAGCAGGATCTCGCTCCCCTACTCGCTTTCGCGCATCTACTCCGAAGACGTCGCCATGGCGCACCGCCAGGGCCTCATTGACATCGGCGGCTTAAGGCATCCCTACTCCCGCCACATAGAGCGTTTCGAAGTCAAAGCGGAAACGGGCCGCAGGGAGCTCATAACGGAATTCAAGAAGCTCGAGGATTATCTCTGCAACAACCTGACGCTCGTCTTCGACTCGGAATTTTTGAAAAACTGCCCGAGGGAGCGCGTCATTGAGACGATAGAGACCGCCTCCGCTTTCAAAGGAACCTTCTACTTCAGCTTCCCCGTTTCCGAAGCGGAGACCGCCGCCAACCTGATAAGATCCTTGGAACCCAAAGAAGATCTGATCTTCCAGTTCGAAGGCGAGATCGAGGAAAAGGAAAAGGCCGCCGGCATCATGGTAGAACTGGCCAAACTCGGCCACAACATCCTCTGGGTGAAAAACGACCTGACGCCCATTTCGCAGCTCATCGCCGTCAACCTTCCCAGGATCGTCTACAAGAACAAGGAAGCGAACATCGAGCAGCTCCTGCTTGACCTCCAGCCTTCCCTCGAGGCGGCTGTGCACGCCTGCCGCCAATACCGCCTCTACGCCCAGGCCAACGGGCAGTTGAGAATGTCCGATATCCCGGGCTGCGAGCTCATCGGCTTAAGGGAAGCGGTCTCCGCCTTCTGCGGCCAGGACAAAAGCGAGGAAAGCTTCCGGATCGCCTCCACGATCCTCAGCGCCTCAAGGGAGATCCTCCACAGGCTGGCCGGCGCCTATTATTTCGACATTCAGCTCGTCACGGGCTACGGAAGAGATTTCGGCAAACGATTCTCGGTTCTGGACGAACGCCTCTTCCCCGAGATCTTCGGCTTCCTGCCCTTCCACGATCCGGACGCGGAGGCGCTGCGCCACAACATTCCGCCCTACGCTCTGCTTGAGACGAATCCCGGCGACAGCCCGGAGGAGATACAGAACTGGCTCAAGACCGTGAACGCCGGCTGCGACAGCGGATTCCTTCCCATATCCGTCCCCGACCAGCAGCTCCTAACGAACCTTTTCGACTATAACTTCGGCCTCATGATCAAAGGCGAAAAAGACGCGGTCTCAGAAGACGAGCGCTTCATAGAGAGCCGCGGACAAACTTCCCTTTTCTAATGGATCTTCCCGTTATCGCCATCATCCCCTCCGCAGGAACAGCCTCCCGCATGGGCTTCGACAAGCTCACGACTCCCCTTTGCGGCAAAAGCGTTTTAGCAAGGACTCTGGAAGCCTTTCAGGACCTTCCCATAGCAAAGACGATCATTCCGGTAACGCCCGGCAGGGAAAATGAATTCAAAAGCCTTTTGAAAGACCGGGCCGAAGTGATCTCAGGCGGAAGCTGCCGCGCCAGATCAGTCTTTAACGCCGTCGAAACATTGAAAGGCTATGAAGACGCCATCGTCGTCATCCACGACTGCGACCGTCCCTTCGTTTCCGGAGAAGTCATCCTGAATACCATCGAGAAAGCGAAAGAAACGGGCGCCGCCATCGCCGCGCAGCCCTGCTCCTCCACCGTCAAGGTCGTCAGCGACGACATGATAACAGATACTCCCGACAGGAGCAGTCTTTTTCTGGCCTCCACACCCCAGACCTTCAAACTGAGCGTCCTAAGGAAAGCCTACGGATCGCTCGATAAAAATGAGGACTGGGGCAAGCTCACCGACGAAGCGCTTATTTTGGAAAAAGCCGGCATCCAGGTGGCGATATGCCATGACAGCGACGGCAATTTCAAGCTGACAACCAAAAAAGACTGGGACTTCGCCAACTACCTCCTCAGTAAAAATGCTTGACGTCCGCAGCGAGAATATAAAAGTCGAAACCGCCGTGCTGGTCCTGAACTGGCAGGGCGAAAAGCTTATCAAAGACTGCCTCGACGCCCTGAGGGATCAGAGCTACAAAAACTTCCTCGCGGTCGTCGCCGACAACGCCTCCACGGACGCTTCAGTAGATATCATCAGATTCGATTACCCGGACGTTCTCTTATACGACTTCAAGGAAAACTACGGTTTCGCCCGCGGCAACAACGAAGCCATCGAACTGCTCTTCAAAGCTTATTCCGAACTCAAATACGTCGTTCTTCTGAACAACGACACGAAAGTCGAGAAGCAATGGCTGAACGAGCTGGTATCAATGGCGGAAAGCGATCCCAAAATCGGTTCCGTCGCCTCGCAGCTACTCTGCTGGGACGGCGAACACGAACCCACAGTCATCGACTCCGCAGGCGACATGTTCTTCAAGCACGGCGTGGCTGGCAAACGTGGCTACGGGAAACCAAGGGACACCTACACCGACGACACCGGCGTTTTCGGCGCCTGCGCCGGCGCGGCCCTCTACCGCGTTGATGCTCTTAAAGAGACCGGCCTCTTCGACCCCGATTTCTTCGCCTACAACGAGGACGTCGACCTCGCCTTCCGCTTGAGGCTGAGAGGCTGGGGCTGCCGTTTCGCCCACAAAGCGGCGGTCTGGCACCGCGTCGGCTTCTCCACGACGAAATACAGCGACCGCGCTCTCTACTGGGCCAAACGCAACAGTCTCTGGGTAGTTTGGAAAGACTTCCCCACTCCGCTGCTTTGGCGCTACGGCATAGGCATCTTCCTCTACGCTTTCCTCTCCGACCTGCTGTGGACCTTTAGAGGCCGCCTTAAACCCATCTGGAAGGGTCGCAGAGACGCCTTCAGGGCCAAGGATAGGCTCAGATCCCAGCGCAAAGAGATACAGGCTAATTGCGCCGTAAGCGCGGAAGAGCTCACCAAACTCATGATCCTGAAGACGCCCTGGATGGAGTCTATCCTGCGCAATTTGAAAGACCCCAGGGCCAAATGAGCCTTGACTTACAGAAGCCCTTTTAATATAATTTACTCTACCATTCTGAAAATGGTAACAAGAAAAAAGCACGGGCCGTTAGCTCAGTTTGGTAGAGCATCTGACTTTTAATTAGAGGGTCGCAGGTTCGAGTCCCGCACGGCTCACTTTTTTCTCAGAACATAAATATTAAGTCTCCATCGTCTAGTCCGGCCTAGGACACCGGGTTTTCATCCCGACAACAGGAGTTCGAATCTCCTTGGAGACGCCAAAATTAAAAGCGCGCTGATTCAGCGCGCTTTTTTCATATCTTCAGCGAAGGAAAAAGGGCGTCGACCGCCCGCTGGAAATCGTCCGGCAAGGGCGCCGTGAATTCCATTTCTTTTTCGGTTATCGGATGGCGGCAGACGAAGGACATGGCGTGAAGAAGATGCGTCTCGATTCGCGCGCCGCAAATGTTCGCTTCCTTTTCCCTGCCGTAGAGTTTGTCGGCGATGACGGGATGGCCTATGGCGGACATGTGCACCCTGATCTGGTGCGTGCGGCCGGTCTTGATATGGACGTCGACGAGAGAGAGTCCGTCTTGGAAGCCTTCGACGTAGGGCGCGCTGGCCTTGACTTCGTAAAGGGAAAGCGAAGGCAGGCCGTCGGATCTGACCATCTGTTTCAGCCTGATGTGGGAATATTTGTTGTCGCCGAGGGGAAGCGCTATTTCGCCCGACCTTTGGGAAAAGACGCCGTGGGTTAAGGTGCGGTAAGTCTTGGCAACCTCCCTTTTCTCGATCTGGCAGGCCAGGTGCGTTCTGTATTTTTCGCTCTTGGCTAGGATAAGAACGCCAGAGGTGTCCTTGTCGAGGCGGTGGATGAGCGTCGGCCTGTAGGCGAGATCCTTGTACTGCGCGTGCACGGCGTTGAGGATGGTATCGTAAAGATGAACGCCCGTGGGATGGACGATGGTGCCGGGCTTCTTGTTGAGGACAAGGATGGCTTCGTCCTCGTATATCTTGTCGAGTTCGATCTTGGCCTCGGAATGCTCCTGCTGGTATTGGGAGATGTCGATGTGGATCCTCTCCCCCGCCAAAAGGTAGCGGCCGGCCCTGGTCCTTTGCCCGTTCAGGGTAACGAGCCCGTCGTCGATCATTTTCTGGAAAAAGGCGCGGGAACGCCAGGGAAGTTTCCTTTTGATGAAGCTGTCGACCCTGCAGGGCAGGTCGTCTTCCGAGATGACGTAATCGAAACTTTCTATAGGCGCGGCCAGATCCTTCAGGGGGCCTTTCTGTCTCAGTCTTTGGGGGTACACTTTCTGAACAGACCGTCGGTTATGAAGAACAAGGCGCCGGGAAGCGTCATTATTACGGAAGCGGCCCTGGCGATGATGAGGCAGGCCAAGAGCGTGGAGACCTCGATCGGCAGGAAAAGACAGAAGACGAACTCTCTCGTGCCTATGGTCTCGATGCTTATCGGAATGACGCCCAAAAGAGAGGTGGTCTGAATGAGGGCGAAGATCAGCGTGAAAGAGAACTTCTGATCAAGCACGGCCCAGAAACAGAGATAAAAAGCGATGGCGAAAGAAAACTGCAGGAGCGTCGAGACAAGGGTCAGTTTTATGATGGTCTTGGCTCCGCGAACACTCAGGTTCAGTTTTTCCAAGAATTCAACTAAAAAATTCGAAACGGTCTTGTAAGGGATCTTGGAAAACCACTCGCTGAATTTGAGAACGGCTTTTTTGCTCGCGATGAGGAGGATCAGGAAGATCATCGCAAGCAGAAGAACAAAGAGCGCCGCGCCGATGAAAACAAGCGCGGTCCTTGCCGTCTTGTCCCCTTCCGACCAGGCCCGCAAAACGTCCTTTGAAACGAAAGGCAGGGTTATGACGATCAGAAGCCCGATGACAAGAAAACCTATGAGTCTTTCAAGAAAAAGCAGACCCGTTCCCTCGGCGGCGGAGACGCCGTGAGGAAGCATGTTCAGAACCCTGGTTATGTCGCCGCCGAAGCCGGTGGGCAGAAAATTGTTGCAGAAGCTGGCGGTGAAGCTGTACCTAATGAGCTTCGCGAAAGGAATGTGTTTCTCGGCGCCCTTGAGAACGACCTGCCAGCGCCAGGCCGTGATAACGTAGGAGAGAAGAAAAACGAAGAGCGCCGCTATGATAAGCTTGGGATCGGTGTTTTTCAAATTAGCCAGCACCGCCTCGGGATCGCACATGAAATACAGCGCGGCGACGAGGGCGGCGGCAACAAGGAGGCGAATTATGAAAAAGACTTTTTTCATTGCTTCTTCAGGAAAGGCTCCTCGGGATCTTCCAAACACTTGATAAGGTAATCCCCCACTTCGAAGCGGTAGTGGGAGGTCTCTATGTAATCGTTCCTGTTGGTGGTCTGCGGTATCGTGCTGAAGTCGTAGTAAGGCGTGACTTTTCCAAGCTCGGTCAAGAAATCGCCGTAGCCTTCCTCAAGGCACTTTTTGTAGGTGTCAACGTAAAGAGGATTGACGAAGACTTTCAGTTTTATGCCGTTCTCTTTGCAGAGGTCGACTATCTCTTTTATTTCTTCTATGGACTTATCAAAGCGCGGGGTGAAGCGCTTGTCCCAGGCCGGGCGGTTAGCTTTTTCTTCAAGATTCGTCTCCTGGCTGAGCCAGGAATTGCCGGTGGCGTAGAAATCTTTTTCCTTTGTCCCGTCGCTCTTCTTCGCTCCCAATATGGTGTCCAGGGAATGGAAGGCCATGGAGCAGTTGATATAGGGAAGATAGAATTTCCAGAGTTTGCCGTCCGCGGGGTAAGGTTTGCGCATCAGGGTCTTTTTATGACGCTCGGGATCCGAGAAGCAGCTGATGTTGTCGAGGCCGATCCAGACGTTGCTGATCTTGACGCCGTTGGCAATAAAGCATTTCAAATTCCCCAAGTGCTCCTGGGGGAGGCCCTCGGAATAGCTCATGTTGTAAAAGCGGCCTTCCTTTATCTTCGAGACGTCGATCATGCCGACCCTGGAAGAGCCGAAGAGAAATGAGTCGAAGCGCGTCGGATTGTCGAGGATGTAGCGCGTCTTGATGAAATTCTGGTTGGGCTCCACGCCGTTGAAGCGGATCGCGTCGTAATGGAAAACATTATAGGGATCGACCCAGATCGGGAAAACGATCAGGATCAGGACCGCGGCGATCAAAGCCAGAGGAATTATCCAGAAAAGATGGGCTTTCTTCATAGGTCAAAACTTTCCGTATATAAGCTCCTGCTGTTCCATCGCGTGGAACAGAAGGATAAAACTCAAAGTGACAAGATAAAACAGGAAGGTTATCGGCACGTTCATTTTGGCAAAGGTTGCCGGAATGTCCTTGTTCCTCAAACAATGCTCCACGGCGAAGACGAATATTCCGGGGATGACCAGTTTGATGACGAAGATGATGCCGTTGCTTTCGCCAAGAAGATCGCTAAATCCCCTGGACACGTAGGCAAGCGGTTGGCCGATCCCCTGAATGGAGGAGGTCAGCATAGTGATAGCTTGGGAGAAGCTCTCCGCCTTGAAAAAGAGCCAGCCGAAAAGCACCAGAACGACGACGAAGACTGCCCAGAGGATCTTTGTTAACTTATGCTTCGGTCCGGTCTTGTCCGGGAAAAACAATTTCTCCATCACGAGACCAAGGCCGTGCAGACCGCCCCAGAATATGAAGGTAAGCGTCGAGCCGTGCCACAAGCCGCTCAAAAGGAAAGTGATCATGACGTTGAGGGAGCGCCTGAATTTGCCGCAGCGTCCCCCGCCCAGCGGGAAATAGACGTAATCCCTGAACCAGGTGGACAGGGAAATGTGCCAGCGGCTCCAGAATTCCTTTAAGGTCGTCGAGCAGTAAGGGACCCTGAAGTTCTCCTTGATGTCAAATCCGAAAAGCCTCGCCAAGCCTATGGCGATGTCGGAATAACCCGAGAAATCGCAGTAGATCTGCAGGCTGAAAGCGATGACCGCCAGAACGTTAACGAAGCCGCCAAAGGAGGCGTCCGTTGCGAAAACGGGCTTGACGAGCACCGCCAGATTGTCAGCGAGGACTACTTTCTTGACGAGGCCCCAGAAGATCTGCTTCAGGCCCAGGTCAGTCCTCTCCCGATCGAGACGCTTCGGGTCCCTCAGCTGCGGCAGAAAATCTGTGCCCCGCTGGATGGGGCCGCTGATGACAAGCGGAAAAAAGCTGACGTAGATCAGAAAATAAACGAGATCATTTTCGGGCTGGATCTCCCCTTTCCTTACGTCCGCCAGATACGATAGCAAGCGGAAGGAATAGAAGGAAAGCCCGATGGGAACCAAAAGCTCAACGCCTCTGAATTTCGGAAGAGGGATGTATTTGAAGGACAAAAATACGGCGAGGGTAAAGATCAGCCCGATGTAAAACGAGGCTCTCGAATTGCTTTTGGCGCAGAAATAAACCACGAGCGAGGGCGCGAGGATCCAGGCCGCCTGCCATGCGAACTTAACGTAAGAGATCTCCTTGAAAACGAAGCCGTAAAAAGCGAAAGACGCCAGCAAAAGGAACCACTTGCGGAAAGCGGGAGCTTTGACGGCCTGGAAGACGACAGGCGTCAGGATCAGAAAGAATATGAATTTGTAAGATAAGAAATCCATCCTAAGCTTTCAGTTTCCCTTTGGGGATCTTATGTTCCCGCATCAAATTCTCCAGCAGTTCCTCGGTCTTGCCGTCAGGAATGGCCGCCAGCCTCTGCTCCCCGCCCGTTTTCATGATCAATACCCGGGCGGAATACTTCCCTTCCTTCAGCTCCTCTATGACGTAGGCCTTGACTTCGTCCAGGTAGAGCCTCTCGTAGTCGCCCCTGCGGGCAAGATACGGGCGGTCCTTGAACGTTCCCAAAGTCACGATTACCGATCTGTTGCGCTCCAGTCCGCGCCAGATGAAGGAGATGGCGAAGGCCAGAACTAGCGCCGTCGTCAGCCTGACAGGCTCGAAAACTTTGCTGATGTCGCTGCGGTAATAGAAGGCGAAGAATATAAGGATCAGGGAGAAGATCAGGGCCGTGTTGATCAGCATCGGCCTGGCGTTGCGCCAAAAGCTCCGCCTCTTCAGGCGGCGCAGGCGCAACAGTTCCTGGAACTCCCGAGGTTCTTCCCAGCGGAGATCTTCCATTCTTCCCTTATTTGATATTGACCGGCACAAAGTCGCCGGCCACAAGGTCGGCGGGAATGTCGCCGATCTTCACGGTGTAGAAGCCCGTTCCGACCGCGAAGCGCGGGAGCCTCAGGACCGAAACGATGTCGGCGTGGCGGTCGGTCGCCGTGCAGTAGTTCTCGTCCGGGTAAGACGGACGGCGGGTTATGGGGCCGAGATCGGTCAGCTGGGCGTTCTTGAAGACTTTGGCCATCTTGTCGGGATTGGCGCCGATCGGCGGATGGTTCTCCTCCAGCTTGGAATTGAGATACCCCGGCTGGGAATTATAGGCGTCGATCAGTTCGCCGTTGCGGTAGAGCCAGGTGAGCAGCGTCTCGTCGTTGTAGTTGATGACGGCGAAGGCCACGCAGCGGAGCTGCCTGGAAACGCGCTGGGCCATTTCGGAAACGACCTTGGCGTCGAGTTCGTCGAGCTCCTCATCGTAGATGACGGCGTCCCTTTCCATCATTTCCGACGTTCCGTCGGAGACGACGTAGGCGTGGCGGCCCTCGTCGGCCAGGAGTTTCAAGACCTGCTTCTGCTCAACTTTCAGAAGCGTGATGTTGGCGTAGTTTTTGGTTGTGATCTTCATATCGTTTTATCTTTGTTGATTATTTTCCCTGTACGGTGTAGTGGCCCATGAAGAGGATAGCGCCCGTAGCTTTTTCCCTGATCATGTAGACGAAAGGCTTGTTGAAACGGAACTCCTTGGGTCTCTTCATGGCGATGCCGGTGCACTTGACCATGACAGCCGTGGCGGCCGCGGCTTCCGTGCCGCTCTCGTAGACTTTGATCTTGGCCTTGTGGATGACGTCGCTGACGCAGAGGCCTTCCTTGCTGATGCCGCCGAAATCCGCGGAATCGGTGAAGGAGAGGCTGAGCCCCATTTTCTTGAAGATATCGGTGAGAGACTGGGAGTATTCCGTGTCGAACTTCGGGAAGAGCAGTATGACGTCTTCGCTCGCCAAAGCCTTGGTGTATTTTTCCACGACGCCGCCGTCGATGCCCTTGATGAAATCCGGGAAGGCGGCGGGATCGTCTGGCATCAGGGCCAGGAAGGAATATTTTGCGCCCAGGTAATCGAGCTCCACGGCTTTGACGCCCTCAAGATCGGCTACGGAAAGGTAGCTCTCCTGGCGCATGAGTTCGGCCTTGGCGGTGCGGCCCTGGCAGTCCTGGCAGTTGAGCGACCTCGTTCCGCCCTCCTCGAACTCCACCTGCCACTTGGCCAGGAAACTGACGGCGTTGACCAGAACGAGCCTGGTGGACGGGCCTAGGGCGTCGGGCTGTATCATGTCTTTTATGAGATTGCGGGTGTGGTCCTCGATCCAGGAATTGATCTTCTTGGCGGCCGCCTTGTTGTCAGCGAAGTTGATCGTCTCGGCGCTGCCGCCGAAAAATTCCTTGACAGCGTTGCCGTAGTTTTCCAGCATCTTGAAACCGACGTTCAGCCAGAGCGAGTTGGCGTCGGTCATCGTGAACTTCTCGTTGGAGGAAACGACGCTCTCCCTCAGTTCTTTGAATTCGGAACCAAGCTGCGCGCCGCCGTCCTGGAAATGAAGGACTTTCTTGAGCTCGTTCTCCGTTTCGCCCCTGGCGCCCAACGTGAGCATGCCCATGGCGGAGGAGACGCTGTAGGGCGAGAAGAAGACCGGTTTGGATGGTTCGGCAAAACGTTTGTAAAGGTCGAAGGCGAATTCGTTGTTGCCTTTGACGAGCGCGTCCTTCTGGCTTTCGCTCACGCTGGCCGCTTCATACTTGACTTCCGGCTGCGCGAAGTTATTGACTTCGGGCTTCGGAGTTTCGGGCGTCTCGTTTAAGACTGTCGTGGTGTCTTCCTCGCAGCCCAGAAGGAAAAGGGCGGAGAAAAGTAAAAGCAAAAATTTAGGCATCGTTACTCTCCTTCAAAGGTTTTTTCCCCACCGCCATAATGCTCTGGGCAAAATCGCAGTGCAGGAATTTTAAAAACGGGGCGTAAAACAAGAGCTGGAATCTTTTCTTCAGCGTCAATCTGGCCAGGCGGTGGATCTCGATGTCGACGAGACCGAAGCGCGCCATCAAGCCAGCCAGGTCGAGATGGTGGATGGGAGCGACGTGCGAAAAATCGCGCCAGAAGACGGTCGGATGCTCGGCGTTGGGCGTCGTCAGCATGACTTTGCCGCCGGGCTTTGTCAAAGAGGTCATGTCTTTCACGAGGTCTATTTTTCCCCTGGTGTCAAGATGCTCTATGACTTCCAGACAAACCACCAGGTCGAAATCCCTTTTTATTTCGGAAAGCTCGTAGTAATCCTGCTCGGTCCTTCTGTCGATGTCGAAACTGAAGTAGTCGATCTTGTCTATGACGGGAGCGAGCTTTTCTTTAAGAAGCCTCGGGCCGGCGCCGTAGTCGAGGACCGAGAGCCTCTTCCCGCTCTTCTGAATTCCGTCTATGATCCACTGGGCGGCTGAGGCGGTGATGGGAAGCTTGTCGATCCTGCCCATCTTTTTCCGGAATTTCTGGCGCCAATAGAAGATCTGGGACCAGTCCTCAAGATTGTAGGACTCGACTTCCGGGCTTTCTTTCATCGACAGTTTGTCTGACACAGCTGGCTCCTATTTGTCACATTCAAAAGGTACTTCCACCTCGAGGGTAGGTCTCGTGATGTCCGGCGGGAAGGGGGCGAAGCGGGCGGACCTGACGGCCGAGAGGGCCGAGTCGTCCATGGCCTTCACGCCGCTGCTCTGCGCGATCCTGGCAGAAGTCACCCTGCCGTCTTTCGTAAGCGTGAAGCGCACGACGCAGACCGTCTTCCTCGATATCTGGGAGGCCTGGGGCGTTTGCCAGGCCGCCTGGATGGCGGAAAGAATGGTGCTCTGGTAATAGTTGTTGATGGCGGCCGCCTGGCTTCCGGTCTCGCCGCCGGAATAGAAGGTCTGCGACTCCACCCTAGAAGTCATGCGCTGCACGCTCTGATTAAGCTCTTTCGTGAGATTGTCGAGGGAGTGGTCGCTTGTGGTGACGGTCGTCACGCTCTCGAGTTCCCTGCCCACGGTCGTGGGAATGGTCGGGAGAGGATCGCTCTTGGTCTTGCTCGTCTCCTTGGAAGGCTTGCTAGTCTCGGTCGCCTTCTTCGCGGTCTTGGCCTGGCTCTTGCGCTTCTCAGCGCGTTCCTGCTGTTTTTTCTTTATGAAGTCCGGCATCTCGGAGACGTTCGTGTCCTTTTTCGGCTCGACTTTCTTTTCGACCTTTTTCTCCGGCTTCTTCTCGACCGGTTTCTCGACTTTCTTCTCGGGCGGCTTCTCCACCGGCTTCTCGATCTTCTGCTCCTGCTTCTTCTCGACCGGCTGCTCGACCTTCTTCTCCACGGGCGGAGGCGTGACTGGCTTCGGCGGGTCAGGCGTGGGAGGCGCGGGAACGCTCGCTTGCGGGACGGGCGTCAGCGTCACCTTCGCCTGGATGCCCATAAGCTTCGGCTGAGGCTCGGCAAGGGAGGCCGCGACGATCAGTCCCAAAAATATGAGAACGTGTCCCACGAAGGAAGGAAGGAAATATGAAGTCGAGAAGCCTTTCATCTTACCTTTCGTTCCCCGTGGTTTCCGTCGCGAAATAGGAGGTGTCCACGCCTATCTCCCTCAGGTGGTTCACAAGTTCCAAGACGTTGCCGTAGCGGAAGCGTCTGTCCACTCTAATTATCACTTCCAGCTTGTTGGTCGGCGTCTCTTTCGCGCGCATCAGCTGGATCTCTTTTTTCAGCGAACCGAAGGGATCCAGACGGTCCATCTCGCGGTCGTTGACGTAAAGCACGCCGTTCGTCTGGTGCGTCGCTTCGTCGACGCTCTGCTGCATAGAAACGACCGCCGCGTAGTCCGGCTGCTCGAAGGTCATGGGCGAGGCTTTGGGAAGCGCGACGTCCACGCCCTGCTCCATAAGAGGCACGAGCAGGATAAACATGATGAGCACGGTCATGGTCACGTCGACGAGCGACGTGACGGTGATCCTGGCGTCCTGGCCCTGGCGGCGGTCCCTCAGAAGACTCATTTGTCCCCCAAGCCGACGGCCACGCCGGCGCTGTAAGCCGCGTCCATCAGGCGAATGACGTATTCATACGGGAATTCCCCGTCCGCCCTGATTATGACGGACAGGTCTTTCTTCTTCGCCTTCATTTCGCAAAGCGTTTGATAAAGTTTGTCGAAGGGCTTCTCAGGACCCATCACGGCATCCCCCAGTTTCACGACGCCGTAGCCCGTGTCTTTGGATTTCGTGAGCGACACGATCAAGGGCTCGTCGGGAATATCGGATGAGCTGACGGCGTCGCTTGACGGGTGTTCGATCTTAAGCCCCTGCTCCAAAACGGGGGCTATGAGAATGAACATGATGAGGACCGTCATCGTCACGTCCACTAGCGAGGTAACGTTGAGGTCCGCGTCATCGTTGCTGCGCCGTCTTTTGAGAAGACTCATTTACTGCTCCGAATTCTTTTCCCTTTCCAGCGTTCTGGCAAGCCTCGCCACGAGAAGCTTGGAATAGCTTTCCATAAGGACGATCTGGTTGTTGACGCGGCCGCGGAAATAGTAGAAGATGGCCGCCGCCGGAATGGCGACTATCAAGCCGGCGACCGTCGTGATCAAAGCGACCGAGATGCCGGGCGCGACCGTGCTGATCGTCGTGTTGCCGCTGCCGACCATGCCGCGGAAGGAGAGCGTAAGTCCCCAGACCGTTCCGAAAAGGCCCATCATGGGCGCCAGCATGGCGGTCACCGAGAAGAAGGTCAAACCGCCTTCCATCTCGTTGATCTCCCTGGAAAGCGCCGCGTCCATGATCTGGCCCGCTTCGTTGATGTCTGAAGCGGTGGCCTGGCCTTCGGCGAAGAGGAAGTCCATCGCCGATCTGTAGAGGCGGTACACCGGAGTGTCGGACGTCTGGGGCAGATCGCGGTAGAGCTGGGCGAAATCGCGCAGGAACTGAGCCCTGAATTCCGTCAGCCTCTGGGCCAGGTGGGCGTTGGCCGATTCAAGCTTTTTGAAGTAGAGATGCTTGGCGATGAAAAGGCTCCACATATAGACCGACATCAGCGCCAGAATAAGCATGTCGACACGACCGAACGTGTCGAAGTCTCTGTAAACGTTAACGATTTCCTGCCACATATTTTTATTTGATTGGTTCGATTACGCTTTGACCGTCCATGTAGGGACGCAGAACTTCGGGAATTATCACGCTGCCGTCTTTCTGCTGGTAGTTTTCCAGAACGGCGACCCAGGTGCGGCCGACCGCCAGACCGGAGCCGTTCAGCGTGTGCACGTACTGCGGTTTCCCGCCGTCCGCCGGACGATATCTGATATTGGCCCTCCTGGCCTGGAAGTCCCAGCAGTTCGAACAGGAAGAGATCTCGCGGTAAGTGTTCTGGCCGGGCAGCCAGACTTCCACGTCGTAGGTCTTGCAGGCCGAGAAACCCATGTCGGAAGTGCACAAGGCAACTACACGGTGCGCGATGCCGAGTTTCTGCAAGATCCTCGAGGCGTTCTCGGTCATGATCTCCAGGGCTTCCATGGATTTTTCCGGCGTCGTGAAATTCACCATCTCGACCTTGTAGAACTGGTGCACTCTTATGATGCCGCGGGTGTCTTTTCCGTAGCTGCCCGCCTCGGAACGGAAGCAGGGCGTCAGCGCCGTGTAGCGCAGCGGCAGATCCTTCTCTTCAAGTGTCTCGCCGCGGTGCAGGTTGACTAAAGGCACCTCGGAAGTCGGGATGAGGTACATGGGCTTCTCCCACTCGACGTGGAAGAGGTCTTCCTGGAACTTGGGAAGCTGGCCGCTGCCGTAAAGAGTCTCGTCGCTTACGATCAGGGGAACTTCGAATTCCGTGTAGCCTTCGTTCTTCGTGTGCTCGTCGAGCATGAAGTTTTCCAGCGCGCGCTCAAGCTTCGCGCCGGGCCCCTTAAGGACGGAAAAACGCGCGCCGCTTAATTTCGCCGCTCTTTCCAGGTCGAGGATGCCGAGCTTCTCGCCGATCTCGAAGTGCTGCTTCGGTTCGAAATCGAAGGACGGGATCTCCCCCACTCTCCTCACTTCCACGTTGTCGTCCTCGCTGTCGCCGATCGGCGTCGTGGCGTCGGGGATGTTCGGGATGCGGTCGATCAGATAGCTGACCTTCGCCTCGGCTTCCTCCTTTGTTTTCTCGGCCACGTCGAGCTTTTCCTTTATCTCCTGGACCAGCGACCTCAGGTCGTCGGCGTCCTCGCCCTTGGCGCGCTTCATGCCGATCTCCTTGGAGAGCTGGTTGCGGCTTTGCTGCAGGCTCTCGAGCGCCTTGATCTCGTCGCGCCTCAGCTTGTCGTTGACCATGAGCTGCTCCAGAGCTTCGTCGAGATTGTTGCGGTTCGTTCCGGCCGGATAGCGCGTAAGAAGCTTGGCGCGCACGTCTTCGTAATTTTCCCTAATGAATTTGATGTCAAGCATAAATTGCCTCTAAACGTTTTATTATTCCGCGGACTTCAACGCTTCGCTAAGCATATCGTCCAGTATTTGCGAAAAAGTAAGCCCGGCGCCCAGGGCGGCCTTCGGCAGGATGGAAGCCTCGGACATTCCGGGAATGGTGTTCGTCTCAAGGGCGTAGATCTCGTTTCTGTCGTTCACGATGAAATCCGTCCTGGAAACGCCCTGGCAGCGCAGAGCCCTGTGGCATATCTCAGCCGCGGCCCTGATCTCTTTGCTCAAAGCCTCGCTGATCCTGGCGGGCGTGATCTCTTCGGAGCTGCCCTTGGTGTATTTGGCTTTGAAATCGAAAAGTTCGCCGGTCAGGGAGACTATCTCGGTGACAGGCATGGCGACCGGAACACCTTCCCTGGTCGCGACGACGCAGGTGAACTCCCGGCCCCTAATGAACTCCTCGAAAAGATACAAGCCGCCGTTCAGCCAGAAGGAAAAGACGTTGTCCTTCAATTCCTTTTCGTCGTTCAAAAGCCAGAGCCCGAAACTGGAGCCCGAGGCCAGAGGTTTGGCGATGACGGGATACCTGAGGCCGGCGCTCCTTATTTTCTGTATGGGATCCTCTTTGGAGGAGACCGTAACTCCCCTGGGGATCCTAATTCCTGCGGCGGCGTATAGGAGCTTGGCGATGTCCTTTTCCATGGCGACCGCGGAGGCCGTCACGCCGCTGTGCGTGAAAGGAATGCCGAGAGTCGACAAAAAGCCCTGGAAGCAGCCGTCCTCGCCGCCACAGCCGTGCAATGCAAGGAGCGCGGCGTCGACCGGCCAAGCAAGGACCTCGGTGAAAACTTTCGAGATGTTCTCGGAAGGGCGGTCTTTCCAGTCCTCCTCCTTCGGAGTCTCGTCCTCCCCCAGAAAGCAGGCCGTGCGGTCCTCTTTCAAGATGACGGCCCTGACGTTGTATTTTTCCCTGTCGAGCGTCTTGAAAGCGTTCTTCCCGGATCTCATAGAGATGGGCGCCTCCGGGCTCCAGCCGCCCATGACAACTATTATGTTTTTCTTCATGCTTTAAACCACCTTAACGCTGCTCGGACTTTTCGTCCGGAAGGAGGGACGAGAATTTCGGGAATTTACTCTTAGTCCAGTCGATCACAGCCAGGGAGACAGAATATCCCTGGGAGGACTGCAAAATGGCGTCGTATTTGCTCAGCCCCTCGCCGTTCGCCTGAGAGACTACCAGCGTCCTCGACCAGATGAGGCCGATGCAGAGCATGACGCACAGGAAGACGCCGACCGCCGCCCCGCAAAAAAGCCCGAGGAACCTGTCGCTGAACTTCAGATCGAGGGCGTTCATGAGCTTTCTCTTGATGAACTCGGCCAGGGACGCTATGACGAAGAAAAGTATCAGTATGAGCAGAAGGCCGGCCACGAATTTCGAAGTCAGCAGCGTCACAAGGAAATTGCCTTCCCAGGGATGCGTCAGTTCCCTGAGGCCCATTAGGCAGGGATCAAGGAAAAAGACTACCAGCACGACGGACAAAAAAAGCGAAAAGAAGGTGATGAGGGGCGTAAGGACCCCCTTCAGGACGCCTACGGTCATGCACAGGACCAAAAGAAGCAGAAGAATAATATCCAGATACATATATATTATGATACTACAAAAAGGGCTTTGACGCAATGGGAATAAAAGCCCGAAAACCGCTGGTTTGACAAAGAAAAGCAAAATTGCGAAAATGACTCCCGCTATGTTGGAAAGAAGCCTTACACTGCAGTCGAAACGCCTCGTTCTGCGCCCCTTTTCGGACGAGGATTACCCCGCGGCCAGGGAGATGTTCCTTGACCCCAAAATATTCGCCACCTACATGATCCCGGATTTCCCGGACGAGGAGGCCATCAAGAAGCTTTTCACAAGCTTCAAAAACGCCTCCCTCAAACCAGAGCATTTCGTTTACGCGATCTCTGACGAAAACGGATTTGTCGGCTTTCTCAACTACACGACGAAAAACGGTGACGAGATAGAAATAGGCTACGCCATAAGTTCCCGCCAATGGGGCAAGGGATACGCCACGGAGGCCTTTAAACGGGCCATAGACGAGCTTTTCCGCATCGGGTATAGAAAGATAAGGGCCGGCCATTTCCAGGAGAATCCTGCCAGCAGGAGAGTCATGGAAAAGGCCGGCCTTACCCCGATCGAATTAGTCGAGACGATCAGCTATCGCGGCAGCGATCACGTCGTCAACTATCTCGAGATAGTCCGCAAGTGACCTTTACTTTTTGACCGGTCTCAAGATCGCGACGTAGCCGCCGTTGCGGACGGTCTTGATCTCGAGGGTCGTGTCTTTCGTCACTTCCTCTTCAGCGATCTCGATGGCGCACGCGTCGGTGATGCTGTCCTCTTTGTCGCGGAAGATCTGGGCCTTGTAGGTCACGCCGTCTTTTAAGAACGTCAGCGGTACTGTATGTTTCTGGGCCATGTCGTCCCCTATCATGCCGATGTACCAGTCGTCTCCGTTCCTGCGGGCGCAGATGTAGAATTCGCCGATCTTGCCCTGGAGAGCGAGCGTCTCGTCCCAGGTGGCCTTCAGCTGGTCAAGATATTCCAGGCCGGGCTGGCCTTCGTAGTTCTTGGGATTGTCGCAGAGGCAGACGAGAGGCGTCGGCAGAACGAAGCACAGCGCCAGTTCATGAGCTCTCGTGCCGATGACCTGCGTCGGGGAAGTCGGCTGGAAGTTTTCGGGCTGCCTGTTGAGGAAGCCGCCGGGCGTCAGGTCGGCCGGGCCCTGGATGTAGCGGGTGAAGGGATAGCTGGCGAGCAGCTTTGGGGTGATGTCATGGCCCCACTTGCTCGCCTCGTTGCCCTTTACGCCTTCACTTGTGATCTGGTTCGGGAAGGTTCGGGCGAAGCCGCTGGGCTTGTAAGAGCCGTGGAAATTGACGATCAGATGGTGCTTGGCGGCCGCCTTAACAGTCTTCTCGTACCAATTGACCATCTCCTGGTCGTCGCGGTTCATGAAGTCGATCTTCATGCCGCCGATCGAACCGAGCTTTTCATAATAAGCGAAGGCTTCCTCCATCATTCTGTTGATGTCGGCCCAGTGCATCCAGAGGATCAGTTTCACGCCTTTTTCCTTTGCGAAGCTGGCGATCTCCTCTAGGTCGACCTTGCCCTCCTGGCCCTTCATGACGTTGTTGCCCACTCTGCCCATGTGCGGGGAGTACCAGGGGTCGTCGACCGTGGAGTATTCCCAGCCGTGGCGGGAGGCGAAGTCAATTTCTTTTTTGATGGATTCCGTGCAGAGGTTCCTGTTCCAATCGGACCACCAGTTCCAGGTGCAGCGTCCCGCTTTGATCCAAGAAGTATCCTCGAGTTCGCAGGGAGAGGCGCAGTTTAAGATCATCTGGTTCGTGACAAGATCAAGCTCATTCTTGCCGACCAAAGCGAGCCTCCAGGGAGAATGGCGTTCGCCCTTCGTCAGGACGAGTCCCTTGCCGTCGAGCCTCGGGGCAAGCATGGCGCAAAGGTAGGGCTTGGCTTTGGCTTCCTTCTCTTCATAGATACCGAAGGCCGAGCGGCCAAGCTCCGCCTTTTCCGCGTCGACGCCGCAAAGGCCTTTGAGCTCTTTGAATTTTTTACCGAGTTTCAGCTTGATCAAGCCGTTGGCATGGCTGCCGAAGCCTCTTTTGAAAGTTTTCTGGCCGATCCTGAGCGGATTGCCGTCCACGCTTTTGTTTATGCCGAATTCACCCCAGTCCTGCTCGTGCTCCGTGATGAATTCTTCCGTCACGGGAACCTTGTTCCCGGCTTCGTCCACGAGCGTAAGCTCGACCCAGTCGGCGTGGCAGTGGCTGTTGTCGCCGTCCACAAAGTGGCAGAGCGTCACAGCCTCTTTTCCGGAGACGTCGACCTTGAAGAACTTGGCCTCGTCTTTTCCCTTCATATTGCCGCTGGAATAGAGTTCTTCGCCCCTGTATTTTTTACCGTTGCCGAAATAAAGTCCGGCCCAGTCCCTGAGGTCGGTCTCGGTCAGCGCCAGGGCGAAATCGTCGCCTTTCACAAGGAGCGGGCAGCCGGAGATGGTGCCGCCCGGGATGGTGGCGACGGTAGCCTTGAGGGAGTCATGCTCCTGCGCCGAGCCGAAACCGTAGGGCGCGTACCAGCATTCGTAATCCTTGTCGAAAAGATAATCTGTCTTGTCTTTCGTTACGACGTACTCTTCCTCAGGATCCTTCGGCGTTATCGTATAACGGAAAGCCAGGCCTTCGTCATAGAGACGGAAAATCAGCCCCACTTCCCTCTTCGGGAATTCCGCTTTCAATTTCACGGTGTACTGGTCGCAGAAGTCGCGGTACTCTTTCTGGATGCCAATGGGCTGCTGCCACTTTTCGTCTACCCTCTCTTTCAAGACGGCTATGATCTCGACCTTTTCCGGCCAGGATTGATCTTCAAAATCAAGCCCGAGCTCGCCTGACAAAGGCGTTTCTTCGCCGTTTACGCTCAAAGCGTAGGTTAATTTCTCACCGTCTCCCAGCTTGACTTTGACGTTTCCGCCGGGGGAAGTGAAGGTTTGGCTTTCAGCGAAAGCGAAGGCGGCGGCGAGCGCCAACCATAAGGCGATACGAATTTTCATGATTTCCTCTCGTCTGGTTTATTTATTTGTTTATTTGTTTTTTTATATTCTCGAGAAAATACTGCGCGGAGTCAAGAACTTCGTTAAAGGGCCCGATGAATCTCTGGCAATCCGGCAGGGAGCCAAGGAAAGTTTTCCCGTAGCTCTTCTTCAGGATGCGGTCGTCCAGGATAGTGACGATCCCGTAGTCGGAGCTGCTCCTCACCAATCTTCCGAAGCCCTGGCGGAGCTTGATTACGGCCTGCGGAACGGAATAGTGCGCGAACGACGTCACGCCCTTCTTTTCCAGCTCTTCGCATCTGGCTTCCTGGATCGGTTCCGTCGGCACGGCGAAGGGCAGTTTCGTAAGAATGATGGAGCGCAGGTTTTCCCCCGGAACGTCCACGCCGGCCCAGAAGCTGTCCACGCCGAAGAGAACGGCGTTGTGGGCGCTTTTGAAGCGGTTCAAAAGATTGTGGCTGGAATCCGAGAACTGCACCATGGGCAATAGTCCCCTGGCGCGCAAAGCTTTTTCCAGGGCATCGAATGAGCTCTGCATGCCCGCGACAGAAGTGAAGAGCACGAAAGCCCCGCCTTCCGTCAGCTGCGCCAGGTCAAGGATCATGGCGTTCTGGTTCAGCTCGAAGGAGTCTTCCGGCACGAGCAGGGCGGCCTGCTTCTTGTAATCGAAACTCGACTTGTAGATGTTCTCGGTCAATTCCCTTCCGCCGGTCGCTTTGAGCTCTTCCTCGTAGAGGTCGAGGCCGACTCGGCTCTTGAAGAAATCGAGCTTGTCCTTGCTCGACAAAGTCGCGGACGTCAGAACGACCGTGCGGAATCTTTTGTAAAGGGATTCCTTCAGGCGTTCGCCCACGGTGATGGGAACGCTCTCTATGCTGAATCTTTTGATATTCCGTTTCTGGGAAATGCCGGCGTCCAGCCAGCTGACCATGCCGTTCTCATCCTCGCCCTTTTCCCTTATTTCGGAAATGGTGGAGGCGAAGGTCTCCAGCTGGGCGACGCGCACGGCTAGGTCCTTGGCAAGGCCGGGCAATTCGTCATGGCCTTCCTTCAGCTTGTCTTCCAAACTTTCGAAGATCCCCTTGAAGAGAGATGCGCCCTGCGTGAGGGTCGCTTCCAGTTTCTTCAGATGCTCGCAGACGTCCTCCCACTCGGCGGTGGATCTGTGCTCTTTGGTCAGACGGTACGGCAGGAGATCCTGGCCACCTAACTTGGCCTTGGCGTCCAGCTTTATCAGGATGTCGCAGATGTCGTCGCATTCTCCCAGCGCCTCTTCGCGCAGAACGGGCAGACCGTCGTCGATGAGAGTTTTCACCTGCTCGAGGAACGTCTCCTGATCTTTCCCGAAACGCTCGGGATTCTTCTTCACGAAATTGGCGAGCGTTATTAGAGCGCCCGTCTCCTTGTGGCCGCTTACACGATAAATGGCGTTCAGAGTCGTCAGGATATCGTAACGGGAGACCGCCATGCCGAAATGGTTCGTGGCGGAATCCTCAAGATTGTGGGCTTCGTCTATCACGACCGCCGTGTAGTCCGGAAGGATGCCGGTGGCGTTCCCGTTCTCCCTTATTACGATGTCGGAAAAGAGCAGCGCGTGGTTCGTTATGATGACGTTGGCCTCCTCGGCTTTCCGCCTGGCCTTGACAACGAAGCAGCTTTTGAAGAACGGGCAGGCGCTTTTTATGCAGGTCTCCCTTGAGGAGGAGAGCTTCTCCCAGTGTTTGCTTTCGGGATACTCGGCCGGTTCGCTCCTGTCCCCCGTCTCCGATTTGACGGCCCAGCGCGCCAGGCTCTCGAGCCTTTCCTGATCCTCGTCGGCTATAAGCTCGGGATTCTTCAGTATGACGTTGGCTTTCCTAAGGCAGGCGTAGTTGGCTCTGCCCTTCACAAGAACGGCCACCGCCTCTTTCGAGAAGAGATCTTTTACTACAGGAAAATCTTTTTTATAGAGCTGCTCCTGAAGATTTATGGTGTGCGTCGCGATGACGATCTTCTCGTTGTTCACGAGCGACCAGGCGATGGAGGGCAGAAGATAGGCTATGGTCTTGCCTGTGCCTGTGCCGGCTTCCGCCACGCACAAGGACCCCTTGTTGAAAGCCTTCGTTACTTGAGTGAGCATGGCTTTCTGCTCGGGGCGTTCCTCGTAATTCTTGAAATGCTGGCTCAAACGCGAACCCTTGTCAAGTTGGCTCGCGATCTTATCCTCAGGAAGCGCCGTCAATTTTTTCATCGGGCCCGTCTCGACGAGGACGTAGCTCATCCTCACCTCGTTGTCGACGATCATGCTGCCGATGCCGCGGGCGCCGAGCTGGCTCGCGATGCCGACGTCGGCGTCCGAGGGCTTTATGTTCTCCCTAGCGGAGACCATGTGCGTCGGCGGATGATTGTGTATGGCGTAATCACCGCTCTGGCAACGCTGCATGACGGCCGCGACCATGTGGTCGTTGCCGCGCGAGATGACCTCGATGTCGCAGATCAAGCCGTCGTCCGACATGATGCCGCGGGCGAAGACTTCGTTGCCATTGGCCGCCTCAATGGCGGCCTTCAGCTTTCTGGCCGCGCTGGGCGTGAAGTGTGAATCGTATATCTCCATACATCAAGGATTATAGCATAAAAAAAGCGTTCACGCTTCCGCCTTCAAGGCGCGCTCCTCTTGCCATTTTTTAGAAATACTGCTAGAATAGCCGACGTTTTATTTTTTTGTTCAGGGGGGAAAGGAAAAGGTTTCCTTTTTTTACTGGACGCGCACATTAAACTTTTCAAAATAGGTAAGGAAAATTATGCCTACCAAAATTTTTGTGGGCAACATGACCTACGCGATGACCAAAGAGGATCTTTCCAAACTGTTCTCGACAGTCGGAACGGTCAATTCCGCTTCGGTCATCTTTGATCGTGAGACCAGACGCAGCCGCGGTTTCGGTTTCGTAGAAATGAGCACCGACGAAGAGACCAAGCAAGCCATCGAGACTTTCCACGAAATGGAAGTCGGCGGCAGGAAGCTGATCGTCAGTGAAGCTCGCGAAAAAAAGGTTGAGCCGAAAGCAGAATAAGATTTCCCTTGCCTAGAAAAAAAGGCCCCGGTTTTTCCGGGGCCTTTTTTTATTTCTCCCTGATCTCCAATCCGAGCCGGTCGTACATGAAAGCGCCTTCCCTGGCGTACTGTCTGACCCTGGAATCGAAGTCCACTGAGGAGCCGTGGCCGGCGTCCGGATAGACGACCGGGAAAACTACTCCGCCCGTCGAGCAGGCCTGCAGCTTCGCGCCCATCTTCCTGACGTGCATGGGATCGACCCTGGCGTCGTTCTCGCCGCCTGTGATGAGCATATCGGGGTACTTCACACCTTTCTTGATATTCTGATAGGGGGAGTACTTAATGAGGTATTCAAACTGCTCCTTGAAGTCGGAGGTGCCGTACTCCTCAGACCAGATGTTGGCGATCCTGAACTTGTGGAATTTGATCATGTCCAGGAGCGGCACGCCGCACCTGACGGCTTTGTAAAGATCCGGGCGCTGGACGGCGCAGGCGCCGACCAAAAGACCGCCGTTAGAGCCGCCGGAAATGCCGAGCTTCTCTTTGCTGGTGTAGCCTTCCTTGATCAGATATTCCGCCGCCGCGATGAAGTCGTCGAAGACGTTCTGCTTATTCTCGCGCATGCCGGCCTTGTGCCAGGTCTCGCCGTACTCACCGCCGCCTCTTAGATTCGCGATGGCGAAGACGCCGCCATTCTGCACCCACAGGGAATTGGAGCCGATGAAGCCGGGCGTCAGGGAGACGTTGAAACCGCCGTAGCCGTCCAGGATGCAGGGGCAGCTGCCGTCTCTGGGACGATCTTTGGGATAAACGATGGTCATCGGGATCTTCGTTCCGTCTTTGGAGGGATAGAAGACCTGCGTGACGGCGCAGTTGTCGAGGTCGTATTTGACCGGGAATTCTTTCAAAACCGTCAGCTTATCCTCCGCGGCGTTGTAGGCGTAAGTCGTGTTGGGAATGAGGTAGCTGGAACAGTTGAGCCTGACGGGGCCCTTGTGCCAGTAGCCGGAGACCCCGGCGGAACAGAAGCTTGCGGGCAGCGTCATGTTCCTCACGAACGTGCCGTCAAAGTTGTAGACCTTGATGACGGTCTCGATGCCGCTTAGGTACTTGGCGTAGATGTGTCCGTCGATGAAGCTCAGATCTTCCAGCTTCATTTCGCTCTCCGGCAGGAAGACTTCCCAGTTCTCAAAGCCGGGCTTCTCCATGTCGGCCACGTAGACCATAAATTTGGGAGCGTCGAGATTCGTCCTGATGAAAAGCTTGTTTTCCACCATGGCGACGTCGAAATTCGCTTCCTTGCCGATGACGACAGGAACAAGCTCCGCGCCCTCGATGTTCTTCTTGAGCCAGATGTCGGCCGAACCGAAATTGCCCCTGTAGTAGAGCATGTATTTCTCATCGTCGGAGAGGTCGACGCCGTGCCATTTTTCCCTGTCGGTCTCGGAATTGAAAACGAGCTGGTCCTCCTCGCTGTCAGTTCCGAGCTTATGGAAATAAACGGCGTGCCAGTAGAATTCCTCGCCGTCGGGGACAGTTCCTTTCGCGGGTTTGCAGGTGTAGTAGAAACCGGAGTTGTCCTTCTTCCAGCAGGAAACGCCCTGCTTCCAGCCTTTGAGCCTGTCGGGAAGCTCTATCATGTTCTCCACGTCCAGGACGTGGATGACGGGGTTCTCGTCGCCGGCGTGGCCTATGCCGTAGGCCACGTAGCGGCCGTCGCGGGACCTCGCCGCGCCGGAAAGATAATCGTCCTTGTCCCACTTGTTGGGATCCAGAACGACAACCTCCGGGGCGTTGGCGTTAGCCTTCGTCATGAGTATCCACTTGGTGTCCTCGACGCCCTTCTTGCTGAAGTAAAGGCGTTCTCCGTCGTAAACTTCCGTCGGCACGGTCTGGTCGGCGTAGCGCCAGAGACGCTTCAGCTCTTTCGTAAGATAAGCCGTGGCGGGCAGCTTGTCAGCGTATTCGTAAAAGCGTTCGTTCTGCTCTTTCGTCCACTCCTGAACGTCGGGTCTGGTATTGTCCTCCATCCAGGCGTAGTCGTCGACTATCGTGACGCCGTGATAAACGTTCGTCTCAGGAATGATCTTTGTCGCCGGAGCAGGCGGTATGTTTTCTGAATTCATCGGGGTCGTAAGCATGTCGGACATATTGGAAAAGCAGCCGGAAATTAAAACGGGCAGGATAAACGGCAGGATCTTTTTGATTGGCATTGTCACTCCTTAATTGTTTTTCAAACGTTCCTCTTCTTCCTTGACAGCGGAATAAATGTCTTTGTTCAGGTTTTCGGAGATCTCCCTTAGGGAGGCGCAGACTCCCTGGACGTAGGATTCAGGATCCTCGCTCGTGCATTCGCCGTCGGCGGTGTAGCGCTTCTGCAAGACGACTCTGGAAGACTTGCTGCCGCGTTCAAGCCTCGTTAAGGTAAAGAGCATGACGACGTGGGCTTTTGCTTTTCTGCTGAGCAGCTCCCTGTTCTCGTAGACCTCCACCAAAGTTCCCACCAGGGAATAATCAGGCAGCACGCCGGCGGTCCTGGACGTTAAGCTCTTGAAGACGCCGCTGTCCTCCAGGTCCCTTTGCAGCATGGAGAAGATCAGCTCGTCCGGGGAGCTGAGCCACTCGTCATATTTGTACACGCCGCCCGACTTGTCGCCGTTCATGTAGATGAGCGTGCTGCGGTCGTAAGCGGAGTTGACCTGCAGACGCCGGAAGGAGAGCGACAGGTCGAAGGTGTCCTGACAGACTTTTCCGATCTCGGGATACTCTATCTGGTAATAGTTGACGGTTAAGGCTTCCCTTTTGAAGATCCCGCTGAGACAGCCGGTCAAAAGAAAAGCGGCCGAAAGCAAAAGGAATAACTTTTTCATTTGTTTTTCTCCTTATCCTCGCCGAACAATGTCTGTCCCGGCCTGGCTCGCAAAGCTTCCGTGAAAGCCCTGATGTTGACGGCCGCACGCTGGACTTCGGCCATAAGATCATCCACTTCCTCGCTCGTCATGTTGACGAGCATGTTGGCGTGCAGGATAAGCTTCTGCAGCGAATCCGCGAAAGCCTTGATATCTTCCGGCGAAACGGCGTTGACGGCCTCTTTTACCGTGGCGGTCGTCTCCGTTATGTTGCCGACGATATTGGATACCGTAGCGTCGTTCAGATTGTTTTCCAGAGTGTCCGAAACAGCCCGGAAATTCACGACCGCCTGGTTCAGGTTCGTATAGAGGAGCGCCACGTTCCTCGTCGTGACGGAGACCTTGAGGGATTCCGTGATCTCCCTGATATTCTCCGAGGTGACCGTCACGTTCGAGACCAAGGGCGCCAGATTTTCATGCCCCAGGACCTTCTGCACGCCGTCCAATATGTTGGTGATGGAAGTGGAAATGGACTTGACGTTAAGGTCGTCCAGGAATTTCGTCAGCTGATAGAAAATGTCTTCCGCGGAAACGGTGTGGTAAGTGCCGACCGCCGGATATTCCGGCTCGAAGGGGAAACTGCGGTTGGGCTTCGGCCTGTCCCCCACCAGTTCTATCTCAAGGTACTTGATGCCCGTGAGCAGGTTGCCGGTTATGTGTATGTACATGTTTTCCAGATCGATCGCAAAGCCGCTGTTATGCGAGATCTGGAAGAAGATCTCCGCCAGCTCCCCGTCGGGGGCGATGCCTATGTGGGAAACTGAGCCGACCGTTATCCCTCGGAACCGGACTGGGCTGTCCACGGTCAATCCCTGGACGCTCTCGCCGAAATAGCAGGAATAAGTCCTGGGAGACCCACCCCAGGAAATGTGGCTCCAGATCAGCAGGGCGATTATTATCAGCGCGAAGCCCGCGCAGACAAATACCCCCACCCTGGTCTTGTGAAGTTCGCTTGCCATGAATAGTAAAGAATTGCTTGATTATTGTAAAAATTATAGTAAAAAGTCCTCTTCACGGCAAGGTTTTTTTCGAAACACGAGATTTATTCCCGCTTTTCTGGCCTGGCTATGCTGGATCTTCCTTTGCACCCTGTAAAGTTTTCCGTCTTTTCTAAAAAGAGCGCCGGTCTGCATGAACCAGAAGGATGTTTTCGTTTCAAGGCACTGCCTCCTCAGATCGAGCACCCACTCGTAATCGCAGACCCTTGCCATATTCCCCGACTCCCCCGCCGCCGTAAGGTTGGTGACGGTCCCGTCAAGATACTTTTTCAGCTCGATCTTCTCCAAAAGCGGAGAGCAAACTATCGACCTAGCCCTAAGCGGCATCCTGAGGTAAATCGGCAGCCTGTAGTCCGCCATGGCCTGGTTCTCTACCGTGCAGGCGATAGAAACGTTGGGATAGCCCGTTTCCCCCCAGTCCGGCGGCAGACACTCCTCCATCCTGTCGATCCTTTTGGTAATGAAGAAAAAGGATAGGTCGCTCCTAATTTTCATCATCTCCCAGCATTCGGCCCGCCAGGGATCGGCGTCCTCCACGAAGAAGTCCGAGGTGAAGCAAGTGTCGATGTCCGATCCGGAAGGTATCTTGTAAGACCCAGAACGGTCCCGACGCATGGGCAGATAGAAATCCCCGGTCTTCACGACCCGGTCGGCCGCGCGGCCGCAGGAAGCGTCCCTGCGGTAGACGTAGCAGTGGGCGCAGCCGGCGCTGATCTTGTGGCAGCCGTGCCAGGGATTCCAGATAATGCTTCTCATGCCAATATTATAACAAGTCCCGCAAGCCTTGCCGTTTGCCAAAAAAAAGCCCTTCTGCTATAATCAGAAAAATCTTAAGGAATTAGAAATGCTGATAGCTGACAAAGAAAAATTCGCCGCCACCCT
>JAGCDY010000119.1 GCA_017650925.1 bacterium | reverse complement strand
GGTGGGCCTGTTGATGGTCAGCGCGTCGTCCAGGTCAAGCATTTCCGCGGTGTACTCGAAGCTGCCGGAGCCGCCGTTCATGAGTTCGATGGTGAAGAAGTTCGCGGTGCCGCCGTCGACGTAAGCCGGCGCGATGATCTCGGGGCCGCTTCCCCTCTTGACCCTTTCGACCTGCAGGTTGTCGATACCCAGGTTGCATTCGTAAGTCTGGCCTTCGTTGTCCCAGATGGCGTTACCCCAGGATTTGAAGATATTGCAGGAGGGGTTCTTCAAGGTGAATTTGGTGAAGTTCGTGACCACCCCGTTCCAGCCGAAGGATAAGAGCCTGTTGAGCTGGAGGTCCATGGTGTACTCCACGGTCACCCACTGGTCCATGGGCGCGCCGGGGAAATCGACGATGGCCTGTCCCCTGCCCGAAGCGTTCTGAATGTTGTTCAAAACAAAGACGGCGTTCTCGTAATCCGGGTAGACGGCGTTCTCGAATTTTTCATTTGAGCCGGATTCTTTCTGGAGCATGACGTCGCCGCTGCCTTTGCCGCTTGAGGGCCAGTACATGTCGAAGGAGACCTTCACGATGAGGTTCTCGTAATAGGGTTCGGGCAGATAAGTGCTGCAGGCGTCGTTGCCGCCCGCGGCGTAGCAGAACATGCATTTGCCGGAGCAGTCGTAGGCGTTGGTAATGACCACGCTGCCCACGTCCACCGACCAGCCTCTCTGGCCGATGATGTTGCCGTCTTCCATGGTGTCGAAGTCTTCCCTGAAGATGACGTCGCCGCCTTGGTACATGACCTCGACGACCTTCACGCCAGCCGAGCCGCCGTCAACGGTCATGAAGCAGCGCCGGAAGGTGTCCCTGTAGCCTTCCTTGGCGGAAAGCGTCAGGGTCGTGGAAGAACTGAAGGTGCCGCTCGCGGGAGTAATTTCAAGCCATTCCTGATTGGCAGTGGCGGTGTAAGTGATCTCGGAGGAACCGCCGTTCTTAAG
Organism: bacterium; assembly: GCA_017650925.1. Taxonomy (GTDB): domain Bacteria; phylum Auribacterota; class UBA3054; order UBA3054; family UBA3054; genus UBA3054. The sequence continues at coordinate 1,937 of JAGCDY010000119.1, read as the reverse complement.
CTCGAAATCAGCGCTGTCCTTGTCTAAGGGTATCAGGACCTGGCTGTCGCAGATAAGAGTCTGTCCGGCGGCGCGCGTCTCGGTCTTAATCAGAACGTCGTCGAAGTAAGCGGCGGTGCAGTCTTCGAGCATCGTGGAAAGCTGGGCGTAAAAATAAAGCCTGGTGGGCTGAACGCAGCTGCCGCCGGCCGCAATGTTGCATTCCTTCTCAACACCGTTCAATTTGACGGCGACCGCCTTGTTCTCATTGAAGTCGTAGGTGATCTCAAGCGTGTTGGGCGTATGCCCGTCTTTCATCAGATTGTCGAAGGTGAGGCCGGAGGGAGTGCTGTACATAATGCCGGTCTCGGCGTCGCAGCGGAGGTAGAAATAGGGGTTACCGCGGGAGTCGTGCAACGCGAGGATGTCGTCCTTCGAGGCGGAAATGAAAGTGAAAGAGATCTTCGTGACTTCCTTCAGAGGGTCCTCCGGGACATAGTCGACGGCGGGAAGCATGACCACTACGTCGCCCTCGTTGCCGCCTTCACGGTAGCTCATTGCCATGCACTTGCCGTCCATGCCGGAAATGCCATCCACTACCGTAGTGTTGCCGGTGAAGTTGCCCAAAATTCCCCAGCCTTCCTGTTCGGCCATCTGAGTGCCCACTTCGTAGCTCTCAAAGTTTTCCTCAAAAAGCGTCTTTTCGGCAAAGCAGCAGAGCGCGGCGCCCAAAAGAAGAAACATCAGAAATTGTTTCATAAAAATACCCTTTATGCGTTGATTAAATTTTTTTACTAGACTTGCCTAAAATTATAGAAAACAAGACCTTGAAAATTAATACTTTTAAAAAACCAAGATAATTATACATTAATAACAAAAAAAAGGCCCGGCAGATGCCGGGCCTTTTTTCATTCAGAGGCTTGCGCTGTTATTTGCGCCTGATCAAAGCCAAAGCGATAAGCGCGAGGAAGCCGAGGACGGCCGGTTCGGGCACCACGCTGACCTTGATGTTGTCGAACTGGATGTTGCCGCTACTGGTCACGCAGTAGGTGAAGAGCGTGCAGCCGGCACCCGGATCGGAGGTGGCCACGATGTCGCCGGGATAATCCACGTTGTCGTCGATGGAGAATTCCGCGAGATAGCCTTCCAGATAGTCGATGACGTAGGAGACGTGCATCCACTCATAGGTGTACTCCGTGGTGGCCATGGCGTAGTCCTGGCCGGCATTGTAGCCGTAGACGATGGGGACGCCGTCCATGAAGTCGATGTTCAGCGTGATGTCAGCGCTGGAACTGTACTGGCTGTTCTGCTTGAAGTAGATCACTTCCCTGCCCAGGAGGCTTTCCCTCTCGAAGATGGCGGGCGGGAGGAAGAGGTCGCACTCGATCTTGACGAGCTGGTTCTCCGGAACGTCGCAAGTGTGCATGTAGCCGCCCCAGCCGCCGCCGGTCTCGATCATGGCGACCTGCTGGTTGTTGGTGACCATGATGTAGGCGGTGTTCACGCCCGGGCCGTCGTCCATCCAGCCGTCCTGGCCGCCGAAGTCGTCGCAGACGAAGAAGGGCTCCTCAAAGTCCGCGAAGTAATAGACGTTGCCGACCGCGAAGGCGACTACGCTGGTGGCGCAACCGGCCTCGCCGGCGTCGAATCTGACTCTGGTGCGGAAGTAGTTTTCTTCCAGGCCTTCCCTGTTCACGGTGGCCGTAATATTCACAGCGTCAGCCTCGACGGTGCCGCTGGCAGCGGAGAGCGTAAGGTTGTCGGGAAGATCGATGACCTCAGCCGTGAAGTCGTAGGAGCCTTTGCCGCCGTTCTTGAGACTGAATTCGCCGCTCTCGCCATGGCCGATGGTCACGTTCCCGTTGACGATCATTTCCGGACCCTTTTCCCTTTCGATCCTTTCGATCTTCAGGTTGTCAACGGCGATGTTGACGCCTTCAAAATTACCAACGTAGTGG
>JAGCDY010000118.1 GCA_017650925.1 bacterium | reverse complement strand
TGGTCTTGGTAAGCCTCGCGACGAACCCGTCGAAGACGTCGAAGATCATGCCGAAGAAAACGCACATCGAGGCCTGGGTCAGGCGCTTGCTGCTGAAATCGTCGTTGGCGAAAGCGCCCAAAGAGATCATAATGGCGTTGATGCCCATGACAAGGTTGCAGGCCGTGACAAAGTTGGGAAGAATATGGATCTTCTTCCGCATTTTGTCCTTCACTTTGTTTTTCAAATTGCCTTTCATAATTCTATTATTTTACCATAACGTTCTTTTGATTCCTAAACAGCGCTCCGATAAGAAACGTCAGGAAAGCCGTGACAAAAAGCCCAAGGTCGCCATATTTGGCGTAGATCGTCTCCCTGGGGGAGAAAACGTCGGCGCGGCAAACAAGTTCGCCGGACACCATAACGCTTTTTCCTTCCGAGGAGAGAAGAGCTTTCTCTCTTCCCAGCCTGTCGATAAGGACGGTTAGGCCGGTGTTGCTTGAACGCAGCAGTTCCCGCCTCGTCTCGATCGCCCTGAAACTCGACAGCGCGGCGTGCTGGTAAGGACCCGGCGAATCGAAAAACCAGCCGTCGTTGGTAAGGTTGACAAGGATCTCCGCCCCTTCCCTCACCGCCTCCCTGGCGCTTTCCGGGAAAACGTCCTCGAAGCAGATGAGCGCGCCAAGTTTGAAGACCGCTCCGTCTTCCCTCTTAAGGTCGAGGACATGGGAAAGAACGCCAGGCGTGTAGCTGCTGGGTATGGGCGTCAGAAGCTTCAAGAAAGGCAGATAGCGCTCAAGAGGCACGTACTCCCCGAAGATGACCAAATGTTTCTTGTAATAGCGTTCCCTTGGCAGCATGGCGGAGTTGTCGAGCAGAGACGCGGAATTGAAGAACCTTATTTCCCCTGACTGGTCTTTCTCCGCCCAGGTCAGGCCGCAGAGCAGAGGGACTTTGACTTTCGTCCTGAATCGCTGCAGCACCTTAATGGCCGGATTGGCGTAATCGTTGTAAATCCCAGGGACGCCGGTCTCCGGCCAAATCACGAGCTCGCTTTCGGAGGCCGTCTTTTCGGTGGCCTTGAGATAATCGTCCAGCGTTTCTTCATCCTTGCTGTCGTCGTGCTTCAATTCCGGGGGCAGATTCAGCTGGATCATGGAAACTTTGAGAGAGCGGACAGGCTCCTCGCTTCCCAGTTCCCTTATCCTGTAAAAACCGTAGCAGGCCGAGAGCGTCCAAAGCAAAAGAACGGAAGCGAAAGGAACGATAGACCTGACGCTTCTTTCACAAGCGACAGTTGCTATTGAAGCGGAAGTGAAGGCCAGAAGGAAACTGATGAAATGCACGCCGAAGATGTCCGCCGTCTGGATGAGCAGCGGATTCTTATGCAGCGCCATTCCCAAAAGAAGCCAGGGGAAACCTGTGAAAAGGTATGAGATCGTCAGTTCGTAGAAAAGAATGAAAAGCGCGAAAGACAAGGCCGGGCAAAAGCCCTTCCTGGCAAAATACACGGCCAAAAGGATGAAGGCGGCGAACAAAAGCGCCAAAAAGGCGCTGAGCGCCAGCATCCCGGCGCAGCTGACATAACTCAGCCACCAGATGCTTGCGACATGCCAAACAAGGCCCAAAAGATAAGCGCTGAAAAAGACGCCTTTCCACGTCCCCTCTTTCCTGATAAGCAGAGCGCAGAAGTACGGAGCCAAAGCGACCGGCGCAAGGAAAGCAAATCCGAATTTCGGGAAAGAAAGCGTCAGAAGAACGGCGCTCAATATGGACGAGGCAAAAAGGATCACGCCTGCTCCTCCTTCTTTTCTATGACTTCCTGTTTGGCGCTCCATATGAGTATGAGTATGCCCGCTATCAGCGTCAGCACGCTGTATATCTGCCCTTTCGTAAGACCGCAGCAGCCGGACAAAACGGGATCCTCAGCTCGGAAAGGCTCGGTTATGATCCTTAAGATCCCGTAGGTGACGCCGAAGACGCCGCTCAGGAAACCGTTTTTCCTCGGCTTCCGGGAGAACAAAAACATGATGATAAGAAGGACGACGCCGTCCGTGAAAGCCTGGTAAAGCTGGACCGGATGGCGCGGCAGATTGTCGCCGGCCTGCGGGAATATGACGGCCCAGGGAACGGTCGTCTCCTTGCCGTACAGTTCGCCGTTGATGAAGTTCGCGACGCGGCCTAAGCCCAAGCCTACGGTGGAAACCAAAGCGGTGTTGTCCAGAAGGTGCATGAAGGGGACTTTGATCTTCTTAGAATAGATCCAAAGACCTACGGCCGCGCCCACCATTCCGCCGTGGAAACTCATGCCGCCTTTCCAGACTTCGAATATCTCTATCGGGTTCCTAAGCATATACGACGCGTTGTAAAGGAAGCAGTTTCCAAGTCTTCCGCCAATCAGGATCCCTAAGAAACCGTAGAAAGCCATGTCCTGGATGTTCTCTTTTTTCGGCAGAACGAAAAGGCCCTTCTCCTGTCTTTTGCCCAGCCACCAGACAGCGATGAAAAGTCCCAGCACATACATGACGCCGTACCAGCGGATGTCCAAGGGTCCCAGAGACAGCAGCACAGGATCCAGATTATGAACCCAGTAATTTGTCATTTGATGTCGTATTCCTCGATTTTGCGATAGATAGTCTTGAGTCCGATGCCGAGTTCCTTAGCGGCAATGTCTTTTTTCCCACCGGATCTTTTCAAGGCCGCCTGAATAGCCTGCTTCTCCATTTCCTTCAGGGAAAGAGGCGGCGTCGCGGCGTCGTTTTTCTTTTCTTCAAACGCTCCGGCGGTCTGGGAGATCTCCCTGGGCAGGGAAGCGAGGGAAACTTCCTCCTTGTCCCCCGTCGTGATCGTGGCGTACTCTACGGCGTTCCTGAGCTGCCTGACGTTGCCGGGCCAAGAGTAGCCGCGCATCGCCTTGAGAGCCTCCTTGGAAAAGCCCAGGAATTCCCTGTTGAGGCTGGAGGAGAGTTGGTCGAGGAAATATTTCGCCAGATGCTCGATGTCGTCCTTGCGTTCCCTAAGCGGCGGAAGATTGATGGTGAAAACGCTAATCCTGTAGTAAAGGTCCGAACGGAAAAGTCCCTTTGCGATCCTGTCCTCGATATCGGCGTTGGTCGCGCAGATGATCCTGACGTCGGCTTTTATGGTCTTCGTCCCGCCTAGCCTCGTGAACTCCCCGTCCTGCAAAACTCTCAGAAGCTTGGCCTGCAGTTCCGGCTTCATTTCGGCTATCTCGTCGAGCATAAGCGTTCCGTGGTCGGCCTGTTCAAATTTGCCGATCCTTTGTTTTTCCGCGCCCGTGAAGGCGCCCCTCTCGTGCCCGAAGAGCTCGCTCTCAAGCAGATTTTCGGGGATGGCCGCGCAGTTCAATTTTATAAAGGGAGCCTGCGCCCGGGAGCTCAAGGACTGAATGGCGTTCGCCACCAGCTCCTTTCCCGTTCCCGATTCCCCTAAAATGCAGACGGTGGTGTCGGAGGCGGCCACCTGCTTGATCTTGGAAAAGACTTCCTGCATGGCAAGGGAGGAGCCGATTATTCCGCGCAAGGCCGTGCGCTCAAGGCGCTCCTTCAATTGCTCGTTCTCTTTTTGGAGCAGAGAGTGCTGCAGGGCTTTGTCGACAAGCGCGAAAAGCTTCACAAGGTCGATGGGCTTCTCGATGAAACTGAAGGCGCCCTTTTCCATGGCTAGCACGGCGTACTCCACGTTCCCGTATGCCGTCATCAAGATTATTGGAAGTTCTTTGGAAAGCGCCTCGACCAGCTGCATGCCGTCCCGCTTGGGCATCTTCCAGTCCGTCAGCATAAGGTCTGGGCTTTTGCTTTTTGCCAGCGTTTCGGCTTCCTCGCCGTCGCGGGCCTCCAGCACCTTATATCCCCGGTCGGAAAAGGCCTCGGCAAGCGTCTCCCTTGCGACAGCGTCGTCCTCGGCTATCAGTATCTGTAAATTTTTCCTAGTCATTTCTGCTTTCCTTCAGCGGGAAACTTAAAACGAAACGGCAGCCTTTGGGAGCGTCTTTCAGCTCCAGCCTGCCGCCGTGCGCCACCGCGGCTTTTTTCGCGACGGCCAGGCCGAGTCCCGCGCCTTTCTCCTTTGTGGTGTAGAAGGCCTGGAAGATCCTGTCTCTCTCTTCAGCCGGTATGCCGGGTCCGTCGTCCTCCACGCTAATTTCCACCATGCCGCCTTTGGCGGCGCCTTTTAACGCGACGTTTCCGCCGCCTGATTGCGAAACAGCCTGGACTGCGTTCCACATAAGGTTCGTTATCGCGTGGCGCAGGCTTCCCTCGTCTGCCAGGAGGCTTTGCGGAGCGTTTTCCGAGGAATAGCTCACCCTGACGTTTTCCTTTTCGCCCGCCTCGGTGAAGAACTGGCCGAGCTCGTTGATCAAAGACCTCAAGTTCACTTCCTTGGGCGAGAAGTCGCCGCTCTTGGCATAGCTTAAGAAAGCGGCCAGCATCTCTCCTGAGGAAAGCGCTTCCCTTTCTATCCTCTCGAGCTTCTGGATCTGCCTTTCCGAAGCGCCGCTAGCCAGAAGGCTTTCCTTTAATAGCTGCGCGTTCATGTTTATCCCGTTCAGGGAATTTTTCACTTCGTGCGCCAATCCGGCGCCCACGGTCGCCAGCTGATCCTGCCTTATGCTGTCCTCTTTTTTTGAGAGCTCTTCCAGAGCGCTTTTACCGGATTGCAGAGTTTTGAAAAGGAAAAGGAGAATGAGAAGAATGTCCACCGCCGTCAGGACAAAAAGAAGCCTTTTGGGCACGGTCCCGAACCTCAGCGGCCAGACGTGCTTCTTTTCGGGCTTCAAACTGATGTTCAGCGCGCCCCAGACCTGGTTGTAATTTATGAGCGGTTCCGTAAGCGTTATCCTGAAATCTTCCCCGCTGCCCGTCAAACGCTGGTATGATCCTCCCTTCAGAGCTCCCCTGAAGTTCAGTGTCAGATCCGCTGTTTCCCCCACGAGATCATCGTCGCTGTGCAAAAGGATGAGCCCGCTCATGGAAATGACCTCGACCATGTTTATCCCCTGCCTTTCCAGCGCCGCCTTGTTCAGCTCCATCTCCTGCTGCAGAAGACCAAGTTCTCCCCTGGCGGTCATCTCATGCTGGCAGGCTTTCACCCAATTTAGGGCAACGTTCCTGTAACTGGAGGCGATCTCCCTGGCTACGGAAACAAGGAAAAAAGCGCTGAGCAAGATCCCCAGCAGGAAGGACGAAAGGAAAAGCCCTCCCAGGTGCAGAAAAAGACTTGATCTTATGTTGCCGCGCTCAGATTTCATGCGTTGCCGGGAATGACGAAAAAGAAAACGCTAAGATACTGGCAGATGGCCCCGGCCAGCACGAAGACGTGCCAGACCGCGTGGAGATAAGGCTTGTCGTCGAAAACGTAAAAAAGCGCCCCCAGGGTATAGGCCACTCCGCCCGCCACAAGAAAAGCTATGCCGCCCGCCGGCAGGATCGCGAACATCGGTTTGGTCGCGATGACGATTATCCAGCCCATCATGATGTAGAGGATCGTGGATATGATCGGCCAGCGGTTGATGAAAAAGATCTTCTGGATGATGCCCAGGATCGCCAGCCCCCAGATGACGCCGAAAATAGACCAGCCCCAGCCCGGCGGCAGAACGGCCAGAGTGAAGGGCGTGTAGGTTCCGGCGATCACGAGATAGATGGAGCAGTGATCGACTATCCTGAGGACCCTTTTTGCCGTGCCGTCCGGCAGGGAGTGGTAGATGGTCGACATGATGAACATGAGCCACAAGGTCGCACCGTAAATAGAGCAGCTGACGATGTGCCTCGCCGTTCCGTGGCAGGAGGAGAAGATCACCAGAAAAACGAGCCCGGCGATCGCTAAAAGCGAACCTATGCCGTGGGTGACGACGTTGGCGATAACTTCGCCCCTTGTCGGTTTCCGGCCGTTGTGGCTCATTCCGCTTCCTTCGGCTTGGCGTTCGCTTTCAGAAGCTTCTTCGCACTCTTTTTGAAAACGACCGCCCTTACTATCAGGGCTATGGCGAAAAGCAAAGCCACAACTAAGATCCCGACATGGAAGAAACGCCAGGGCCACTTGGCCCATTCCGGCGTCTGTCCGCCGTAGCGCTTGAAGTCGAGATAATAGCCCGGCGTCTTGGGCTGCCTTTCCAGACGGTAGCATTTGTCGCCGTCGTAAGCGGCGAAAAGCGAGCTGCCGTCCGTGAAGGTCCAGGCTGCGAAAGCGCAGCTGCCGGTAGATGTCAGCATGGGCGGGCCAAGATGCCTCGTCAGCTCCATTATCGAGTCCTCATTCAGCGAGAGGCTGGAAAGGACGTTCAAATTGCAGTCTTCCCTCCTCATGGAGTAGACTTCGCCCTTGGAAAGAGGCTCCAGGAAACAGAAAGACAGCGGGCAGTTCCCAGAAAGAGGCAGAGCGTTATAGGGCGAATCGTTTTTCACGATCACCCTAAGCTTGCCTTTGGAATAGATAAGGTCGCTGCCGTTTTTAAGAAGCGTTCCGCCGCTCACGTATTCCGAAATGACCTCGCAATTCTCCGCCAGCTCCGATTCGGGCGCGTCGATGGCAAGGTTTCCCGCGAAAGCGCTGCCGGCCGTCAAAACCAGGAGCAAAATAAGAGCGCCCTTTATGAAGCGGTAGGCGGAGCCGTTGTGCCACAGCCACAAAAGCGAGCACAAGATAAGGGCAAACATTATGGCGTAGATCAGGGAAAGGATCTTGATGTAGCGCACCAGAAAGGCGCTGCGCACTCCCTTCTCGACGGCCGTGAGGAAAAGCGAGCCGGAAAACGGGCCATCGCCCCTGATGCCTATCTCCCAATCATACTTTTGGTTCGGCAGAACGCCCTTCTGGCCTTCCGCGGTGAAAAACGGTCCCTTTTCCGTATCGATCTTGCCAACATCCTCCTCGTTTTCGAGGATGAAGGTGAAAGGCAGCCCCAGGGACGGTTCGCCGGAAAAAGCCTTGACCGGGCGGGCGTCGCTAAAAGCTATGAGCCGCTCCATGCAGAGTTCGCCGCCATTGGGCTCCGTGACCCTGACCCACATCTCGCCGCTTTTCGGTATGCCGCCGGGAGCCAGGATGGCAAGGGTTAGATCCCAGGGAACCGGGAAGGAGGCCGTAACGTTGGTTGTGAATTCCCGGTCGACCGTGAAGTTGGCAAGGAATACGCCGTTTTCCTGAACGCAGTTCACCGCTCCCCCCTCGGGGGAAAGCTTGCCGACGATCGGGAAATACAAAAAGGCGGAGAGCGCCGCCCAGAGCAATAGGAATAGGAGTTTGTTCATATATAAGATTATAACAAAAAAGCCCCCAGGATCTGGGGGCTTAATAGTGGCGCGAGAGACGAGACTTGAACTCGCAACCTCCGCCGTGACAGGGCGGCGCTCTAACCAGTTGAGCTACTCCCGCGCGCCAATCAATTGTTGTAGGAGAGATTATATTGATTTGACCTTTAAAAGTCAATATCTCTCCCACTCAGAGGCCGACGGAAATCAGCTGTCTTTGCGCTGCATGACGGCGTTCAGGTCGATGCCGGAGGTGAAGGGTTCCTGCGGAGCGTTGCTCGGAACTTCCTCTTCCTGAGGAGCCGGCTCGCCGGCTTCCGGAGCGGCTTCCGGAGCGGTCTCGCGCTCGTATTCCTTCAAGCTGACGGCGATCTTCCTGTCGGTCGGATCGATCCTGACGATCTTGCCGGTCACTTCCTGGCCGACCTGGACGACTTCCTTCACGTTCTGGACCTGGTTCTGGCTCAGCTCGGAAATATGGATGAGGCCTTCGATGTCGTTGTCAAGCTGAATGAAGGCGCCGAAAGTCGTAAGGTTCGTGATCTTGCCGGTGACGGTGTCGCCTTCGCGGTAATGATCGTAGATGTGATCCCAGGGGTCTTCGGTAAGCTGCTTCAGACCAAGGGCGATCTTGCGGTCTTCCGTGTTGATGTTCAGGACAACGGCCTCGACCGTCTCGCCCTTCTTCAGAACTTCGGAAGGATGATTGATCTTGCGGGTCCAGGACATATCGGAAACGTGGATCAGACCGTCGATGCCGTCTTCCAGTTCCACAAAGGCGCCGTAAACGGTAAGGTTGCGGACCACGCCTTTGATCTTGCCGCCGATGGGATAACGCTCGTTGATGGTTTCCCAAGGATTGCTGTGGGTCTGGCGGAGACCGAGAGAGATCTTCTGGTCGTCGGTGTCGATGCTAAGCACGGCAGCCTTGACGATATCGCCGACCTGGACGAATTCGGAAGGATGATTGACCTTTCTGGTCCAGGAGAACTCGGAGATGTGGATGAGGCCTTCCAGACCTTCTTCCAGTTCCACGAAAGCGCCGTAGGGCAGCAGATTGACGACTTTGCCTTCCACGACGGTGCCGGCGGGATACTTCTTGTCGACATCCAGCCAGGGGTTCGGGGTCATCTGCTTGATACCGAGGGAAACGCGTTCCTTATCGTAGTCGATGCCGATGATCATAACGTCGATCTCTTTGCCGACTTCCAGAATCTCGGAAGGATGATTGATGCGGCCCCAGCGCATATCGGTGAGGTGCAGGAGGCCGTCGATGCCGGCCAGATCAACGAAGGCACCGAAGTCGGTGATGTTCTTGACAACGCCCTTCCTGATGTCGCCGACCTTGACCTGATCGAGGAAGGAGCGGCGTTTGAGAGAGCGCTCTTCGTCAAGCAGCTCGCGGCGGGAGACCACCACGTTCTTGCGCTCGTGATTGACCTTGATGACCTTGACTTCGATCTCCTGGCCAATGTAGTCGTCGATGTTCTTGGTGTTCTGAAGAGAGAGCTGGGAAGCGGGCAGGAAGGCTTCGATACCGATGTCGACCATAAGGCCGCCTTTGACTTTCCTTCTGATGATACCTTTGACGGGCTTGCCGTCGTCGCAGGCCGCCAAAGTGGCGTCCCAGGAGCGCTGACGGTCGGCCTCAGCCTTGGAGAGGCGGATGTTGCCGTGCTCGTCTTCCTTGCTGACTAAGAAAACGTCGACAGTGTCGCCAACCGCCAGGTTCGGCGTATCGGCGAACTCTTCGCGGGGCAGAACGCCCTCGGATTTATATCCTACGTTGACGATGACGTGAGTCGGAGTGATGTTCACGACGCGGCCCTGGATGATGGTGTTTTCCGTAACGGAACGGAAAGTGCCGTCGTACATGGCGCGCATGTCGTCGTCAGAGAATTTTTCGTAGTTGGAGGATTCCTTGATACCGTACTGTTCGAGATCGATCTTCAGGTCATCCATTTCTTCAAAGTTGTTTTGATTCATAGTTTTAGGTTGGGTTGATTGTTAAGTTAGTTCATGGACATAGTTCCACTAGTTATAGGCGAATGATTTTATCACAATCCAACCCAAAACTCAATAGCCGGGAGCCCGGCCGAAAAAAGCAAGGTCACTTCCCTGCTTCGGGGCTTTTCCTTAAGGAACTCAAAAGGATCCCCGCGAAGGCTGACAAAGCCAGAAGGAAAGGATAGTAGGTGCAGCTGACAAGCCCGAAACCACTGAACTCATAGCCCGCGCTCCTGGCCACGCCGGTAGCTATAAGTATCTGCGCGCCGTAAGGGATGATGCCTTGGATAAAGCAGCCGGCTATATCGATTATTCCCGCCAGTTTCACGGGATCGGCCTTGAATTTCTTGCCGAGCTCCCTTACCACCGGCCCCGCTATGACGATGGCGACAGTGTTGTTGGCGGTAAAGAGATTGACCAGCCCGGTCAGGAAAAAGGCCCCCAGCTCGCAGCTCTTCGGCCCCCTGACCTTCCTGGCAATGGCGTAAGTCAGCCACTCTATGCCGCCCGCCTCCTTGACGAGCTTGAAAAGGCCGCCCGAGAGCAGCGCTATCGTCAGCGTCTCGCTCATGTCCAGCGTGCCCTTTCCGGCCGTCTCCAGAGCGCCCCAGAAGTTCATAGGGCCGAAGGCGACGCCCAGCAGAGCGGCAAGTACCGTTCCCAAAAGAAGCACGATGACAACGTTCATGCCGAGGAGCGCCAGAAGCAGCACCAAAACGTACGGCAGGATCAAAACAAAGTCCTTGAAAGACGCGGCCGCCCCGGCCGGGATAGTTTCCACGCCAGTCTGCGAAGAGCCGGCAATAAGATAAATGAACAGCGCGACCATGGCCGCCGGCACCGCCAGGGCCACGTTCGCGATGAACTTGTCGCGCATATCGACGCCCTGCGTCCGCGTGGCCGCGATCGTCGTGTCCGAGATCATGGAAAGGTTGTCGCCGAACATGGCGCCCGAAACGATGGCACCCGCCAGCAGAGCCGGCGACAAGCCGAGCGGTCCGGCGAACGCCATGGCAATTGGCGCCACCGCGGCGATCGTCCCGCAGCTCGTCCCCACCGCCAGCGAGATCAGAGACGAGACCAGGAAAAGCCCGGCGACCATGAAGCTGTCGGGTATCGCGACGCGCGCCAAGATGACGGCGGAATCCACAGCGCCGCTCGCCTTGGCCACAGCCGCGAAAGCTCCGGCCAGAATAAAGATCAGGCACATCAGCATGATGTCCTGATTCCCCATGCCCTTGGCCAGGATCTCTATCTTCTCGGAGAATTTCTTACCCTTCCCCAAAAACAGCGCGGAAGCGATGGCCACTAAAAAAGCCACCGTCATGGGAACGCGGTAAAAGTCCCGCGCCACCACTCCGAGCGTCACATAAAAGACCGCGAAGACCGCGAAAGGAATAAGAGCGAAAGCGTTCATTTAGTCAAGCGTTTCCTAAAGCTAAAGGACAGCAGAACAAGCAAAGCAAACCAGCAGGGCTCCGGCACGACCGTCCAGTTGAAGCGGTTCGTCAGCGCCATATCCCCCGCTTGCGTAACAAGCAGGAACTCAGTCTCACCCGCGGCCTCCGGCTGATCCGGCACCTCGATAGCCAGACTGGTTTCCGTCACCGCTCCAGCGCCAGCCAAAGAAGCGGTGCCCCTCGACCAGTAAGCGACTTCGCCCAGAGCGTCGAGGGCAAGGTCGGCGTTCACGCTTTCGCCGTAATTGACGTATTTGAGGTCGATAGTCTCCGTCTCGCCCAAGCGCAGCTCGCCGTCCCGCGGCGCCGCCGAAAGCAGCGCCAAAGACGTGTCGTTCTCGACCAGTTCGAAGATGTGCCAGTCCAGACGCTCAAAGGCCTGGGCGTAAGGCTTGATCTTATATTCATCGGCCGAGACCCTCTTCATGTCGATGCCGTCGAAGGTCAGCAGAAGCCCCAGCTTCGCTCCCTCAACACAGGGGAAGCAATTCGTCACGTCCTCGTCGGGCCAGCAAGTGTATCCCCTTATTTTCCCGAGATCGCAGGGGATCTTAATTTCCGCCGTGAAGCCGCCGACCTCGTTGATGATCTTTTTCGTCTTCGAGTTGGTCGGAACAGAGCCCGCCTTGTACTGGCCCATGGCCCTGTGCTCGTCATCGGTGCTCATTATGCGGTTGCCGTACTGGTTGTGCAGCTTGAACCTGAAGGTGTCGCCGCCGAACCAGGGGCCGGTCTCGCCGGAGCCGTCCAGTTCCACCATGATGCCGCACATCCTATCCGTCTCGAAAGCCAGATACAGCCCATCGTCGCGCCAGCCGGCGTAAGCGGTCACGTTGAAGTTCGTGACGTCCTTGTTGCACAAGGTGCCCTTACCCCAGTAATTCCACTCCCCTTCCTCGATAATGCCATCGAAAGTCGGCTCCTTGAGAAGCCGCGGGATCTTTTTGTTATATCCGACGATCGGATAGGGATCTTCTCCGTCAGCAAGTCCGTCCCCGTCCGTATCAGTATTGTTGGCATCGCTGGGGAAATACAATCCCGCGATATATTCCTCGAGATCGCCGAGTCCGTCCCCGTCCGTGTCGCTCTCCGAAGGATCTGAATTCATCCTCGCTTCATCGCCCGGCAGAAGGAAGTCGTCGTCCCCCAGTCCGTCGCAATCGCTGTCGCGGTAATAGTAACGGTCGTCCCAAGGCGCCTTCATCCCGAAATAATTCGTGAAGGGCCGCATGGCGTTGCCACACCAGGATAGGTCTTCCCCGCCTGTGGCCCAGCCGTAAAGAGAGCCGTCCGGATGCGAGGAGGCGTATTCACGGTATCCGCTGTTGTGATACATCTGGTCCACCGAGTGCATGCACTCGTGCACCGTCACAAACGTCGTGCCGTCGCCGCCCCAGTTGCCCACCTGGGCGCACATGATCTCGCCCATTCCGGTGTAATAGGCGGAACCTCCGCCCCAGTTGCCGCCGCAATAGCTCCAGCCGTTGCCGTAGGTGAAGACGAACATATCGTACTCTTCGTTCCAAATGCCCAGCGTCCTTCTCAAGTCTCTGGCCATGATCCTGCCGCCCAGCTCCGATTCCCCCCACTCGTTGGTGTTCATCCTGAAGAAACTTTCCGCCGGCGGGATGATGTTACGATAAATGGGATCGTAGAGAATAAGCAGCTGCGCGTTGGAATTGCGGTAATAGAATTCCTTCACCTGAGGGTAATAGATGTTCGTGTAATTGGCGGGCGGCGTATTGTTGCCGGCTCCCGTGTAGGCCGTCATCAGGAAATCCAGACAGGGCACCTCGCCGTAAACGATAGGCAAACTATCCTGCGCAAAGAAGCCCTTGACCGCAAAGACAGAATTCGTATCCCCGGAAGTCCCCGTAAAACCGAAGGTCAAAGCCCCCAGTCCTTCCTCCGAGACGTAAACATCCGTAAAATTCTTGTCCTCACCGTTGCAGCCGAACTTCACCAATCTTCCGTTCTTCAAAAAACCGAAGGAGAAAACGTTCTCTTCGCCGAAGCCCATAACGTCCGCCAAACGCTCTTCCCCGCAGAACAAACCGCCGCCCTCCTTTATTTCGAGCGTAAATGGCCCGGCGCTCATCACGCCCTGCGCACCACCAGATGTAACAGTCCTGAAAGTCACTTCCAAACCTTCCGCGACCGCGCCGCCGTCAACGTTGAAGGAAGCGTCTTCGCTCTCGCGGTTGTCTTCCGCGACGACGCTGTGCTTGACTTCCTCTTCCCTGAACTTGATGTTGTCGAAATAGCATCTCTCCAGACCGCTCTCGACTTTGAAAACGTCACCCAACGAGGAAGCTAAAGCGAATCCCGCCAGCTCCACGTCCTTATACGGCGTCTTAACTTTCAGAAGATACGCGTCTGAAAACAAAAGCTCGATACGCTGCCACTTGCGGTCGAAAAGCGGCTTGACGCCCGGCAGCGCGTGCCAAGCAGCCTCGTCTCCGAAATACGAACCGTAAACTTCCGCCTTGATCTCGTTCCAGCCCGTCTGCCTGAACCGAATTACCGGAACAGAGCCCAGGCTTACCACCGCGCTCTTATTCGCCAAAGATTCCGGATAAGTGGCGTAAAAATCGAAAGCGATCCTCTGCTCTTTCCCGGAAGCCATGGCGAAGCTTCTGGAAAACTCCGACTCCCCCGCCATCTCCACAGTGCGCTTGCCATAAGAGAACCAGGCGACCACGCTGAAATAATTGGTGGTGTCCGCCACCTGCGTCTCGGTCACCAATACGCTATCCGTCGCGTTCCAGCCGTCCTGGCCGTTCAGCGCCCCAAGCGCCGCCTCCTCGAAATTATATAAGCCGACCTCCGCGAAAACAGGAAGCGCCAGCGCAAAGAACGCCAAATAAAAAAATTTCCTCGCCATATTCCCCCCAATCATGTTAAACAAAGTATTCATACCTTTATTTTAACATTTATCTGTTCTATCTTCGCCAGCTCCGCCGCGATCATCCGCTTCGCTATCCTTAGCTCATATTCCTCCTGATATCTCAGGAAAAAACCTTGGGATAAACCGAAATACTTGGTAAGCCTGAGATCGGTATCAGCCGTCACTCTTCTTTGATTATTCACTATCTGATGGATTCTGTTGGCGGGAACAAAGATCGCCTTGGCCAGCGCGTTCTGCGTTAATCCCAGAGGCTCTATAAATTCTTCCTTCAGCATTTCACCAACCGTCGTAAGTTTTATGTATCTACCCATTTTTAAGTCTCCTTTGTTATTGTTCCTTGTATTATATAGTACGTATCACGTAAAATCAAGTCTCGTTGAACAAGCGCTGAAAGTTTTGTACTTTATTAATGATAATCCGTGATCTCTACGTCAAACGAATCACCGTTGAACCATCTGAAGCAGATCCTATATTGATTGTTTATTCGAATTGAATACTGGCCTTTTCGCTTACCAGATAGTGCTTCGAAATGATTGCTGTATGGAATTCTCAAATCATCGATAACAAGCGCTGCGTTGAGCATTCTAAGTTTTTGCAATGCTCTTCGCTGAATTTCGTACGGGAACTTTGGACTAACGATTTCGTTCCATATTGTTTCTGTTTCTTCTGTTTTAAATGATTTGATCATATCCGCATGATATGAAAACCATCTAGCGAAAACAAGCTTTTCATCTTTTTCTATTAACTTTGATATCAAATGTAAGCATCCTCTGACAAAAACTAAAAAGCCCCGGAGGTCCGGGGCTTTTGCGTATGACCAATTAAAATTTTAAGGGTGCAACACCACACGCAATCCATAGACGAAGTTGGCGAAGCCGTGGTAGCCTTGGCTGCGTTGGGCGTCGCGGCGATAAGCGGAGCGGCAGCAGTAGGCATAGTCTTGAAAACTCCCGCCTCGAAGGATACGGTATTCTCCGCGTTCTCCGCCTTTCGGATCGATGGCGTCTTCCTTATAGGAACTAAACCAATCCAGGCACCACTCATACACGTTGCCATGCATGTCATAGAGCCCCCAGGCGTTGGGAAGATAAGAGCCAACCTTGGTGTGCTGGGCATATCCGCCTTTACCATCAAAATAATCACGGCTATAACGGCCTACTTCCGACATTTCTTGACACTCAAACCTATTTGAAAGATCTTTGCCGCTGTTCAAAGCCGTGGCCGTGCCCGCCCTGCAGGCATACTCCCATTGGGCTTCCGTAGGAAGGTCGAAGATATTTCCGGCTTTCTTTCTCATCTGTCCCATGAAACTCCATTCGTCAACCGCGTTGTTTTCGGGCCAAGCGGAGCCTTTGTTCGCTCCTCTGAGCATATCATAGGAAACATGTTCCATCGGCCTCATGTCTCCTTTGTACGAGGAAGGATTTTCGCCCATAATATTTTCACACTGCCTTTGCGTCACTTCAAACACGCCGATGTAATAGGCTTTGGTAAGCGTCACTTCATGCTGAGTTTCGCTGTTTTCCCTGCCCAATTCATCTTCGGGGCTGCCCATGGTGAAGGTTCCCGGCTCGATCCTCCTGAGCCATAATTCATCCGTGCGGCATTTGTCGTCAGTCGTATCCGGGGCTTCCGATGACACGCGCATCTTATTGCTCACGGTATCGAAAACAAGATAATCGGCCTGCTCAGTCACATCCTCGTATTCGACTCTTAAATCAACTTCGTCCATCAAGTTGGTATAAGCCGCGTCCGGGATCCAGGTAAACTTATGTTTGCCAACTCCCGCCACTATTCCGCTGGCGCCGTCATATTCAAGTTTGCCGATCTCGTCCAGCAATTTTTCCTCACCGTTCTTCAACTTTCCATAAAACTTGGTTTGAAAAATAGGCAGGGTGTTTTCTGTTCCGGATTCGATATCAAATTCAAAATCCCTTTGAATTTGATCGTCCGATCCGAAAAACGCGTTTTGAACTATAACGACACGGAAACCGCCGGCTCTACTGACTTCGCTGGGGTCGGTGCCGCCTTCTCGGCGAGCGGAGCAGCAGCATTCGGCGTTCTTGTACCAGCAGCCTCCGCGAATAGCACGGTACGGTCTCCAGTTCGGGCCATACGGCTCCGTAGCCGGATCCTTGCCAAGATCATCCTGAAACCAGTCCAGGCACCACTCGGACACGTTGCCGTGCATATCGTAGAGTCCCCAAGCGTTGGAAAAATAAGAGCCGACGGTAGTGTGAGCATCGGTATATCCGCCTTTGCCGTCATCACGATTGTGATTATAGCGTCCGACTTCCGCCATTTCTTCGCACTCCTGCTTATCCGAAAGATCTTTGCCGCTGTTCAAATCCGTGGTCGTGCCTGCCCTGCAGGCGTATTCCCATTGCGCTTCGGTTGGAAGATCGAAAACCAAACCGGTCTTGGCGCGAAGTTTTCCGAAGAAGGATGTTGCATCCACTTCGTAACCGTTTGGCCATTTTGTGCCTTTGTCATTTCCGCGGAGCATGTCATAGGAAACGTTTTCCACCGGCCGGGCGTCGCCTTTATACCCTGACGGGTTTTCACCGGCAACAAGCTCGTATTGCCTCTGCGTCACTTCGAAAACACCGATGTAATAGGCTTGGGTAAGCGTAACTTCGTGCTGTGTTTCGCGGATTAATCTGTATAGTTCATTTGTAGTGCTGCCCATGGTGAATGTGCCGGGCTCGATCTTCCGCAAGACCAGTTTCGTAGTCTTGTACTCTTCCGTCCAGCCGCCTTCCGGCTCGCTTTCCAGATAGCTTATAGGATAAGCCTCGACATTAGGCCCGCCGGAAAGGTCGATGACAACATATGATTTGTTTGTGACAGAAAAGGGATCTTCATAATAGTTTTCACCTATGACAGCGGGAGAAACAGCGTCTGGCGAAAATTTATACGAAAGATTAGACTTGCCTTTGGAATTTGCGCTAAACTTCACCTGGACATTTTGCTCTTTGGCGGAATATTTGAAGTTTTCGCCTTTCTTTTCGGGAGTGAAAACATACGCGCCAACGCTTCCCCCTATCTCGTTGTCGCAAAGCAGGTCAAACAGCGTGACTTTTTTTGTTTCAAATTCGGCCACGTCTTCCGTTTTCAGACTCCCGGAAGATTTCAAATCGGCTTTCGTCAGCTTAATTATTTCATCGCCTACCGCGAAAGCAAAATTCTTAGTGACATCCTTTTCCGTCCAGGAAAACTTTCCGTTTTTTAATTTGGCGGAAATCTTCTGGGTACCTGCCTTTTTGGCATAACCTTTGTCGTTTTTATCAAGCTGAGTCGGAGCGCACAGATAATTGGCGAGATTGTTTCGGATGGAGACGCTTGCTCCTTTGGAAAGAGCCTCCATGGCGGTTTCGCTTAATGTTCCGCTTAATTTAAGCGTAGTTGAACCTTTTACGTAACCGCGGACATTGACGACTTCCTGCGTAACAACAGAGCCGGCTGACAGCGACCCGGCCGCAAGGGAAAGCATGGCAATAGTCAGGAGAACAGCAATTCTCATTTTTCCCCCTCGAAAAAGGGCGATAATCGTTTCAGATAGTATTTTCTCTATTTGTCATCAGGATCGTGCACTTCTATTCCGCTTACCGCGTCAGGAAGAGGCGGAAGCCGGCGCCGCTGAATTCCTCGAAGTTGGGATAGACGTGCTCGCGGCGGGCGGAACGGCAGCTGCGGGCGCCGCTGTAGGCGCAGCCGCTCTTCATGACGCGGTAGGAAGCGGTGGCAGGGCCGCTGGGGTCGGTCTGGGCGTCCGTGCCGAGGTTCATTTTGTACCAGTCGAGGCACCATTCCCAGACGTTGCCGTGCATATCGTAGAGGCCCCAGGCGTTGGGAGCGTAGGAGCCGACTTCGGCGTGGGATTCGTTTATGACGCCGTTAATGGGATCACCGCCGCCGTCGTACCAGTAGCGGGCCAGGCCGTTAAGCTTGGCGTCCTCGGTCACGCTGGAAAGATCGCTGCCGTCGTTCAAAGCGGTGGTCGTTTCGGCGCGGCAGGCGTACTCCCACTGGGCTTCCGTGGGCAGGTCGAAAGTAAGATTTGTCTTGGAGCGCAGAATGCCCAGGAAAGAATCCTCGTCCACCGAATTGGAAGAAGGCCACTTCCCGCCTTCTTCTGCGCCGCGGATCATATTGTAGGAAACTCTCTCCACCGGGCGTGCGTCGCCAGAGAAAAGCGAGGGGGTCGTGCCAGTGACCAGTTCAAACTGTTTCTGGGTAACTTCGAAGACGCCGGCGAAGAAAGACTTGGTCAAAGTCACTTCGTGGGCGGTCTCGTCATAGCTCTTGCCCAGTTCGCCCTCGGGGCTGCCCATGGTGAAGGTGCCCGGGCCGATGAGTTTCAGGACCATCTTCGTGGTCTTGTATTCTTCCGTCCAGCCGCCTTCCGGTTCGCTTTCCAGATAGCTAACGGGATAAGTCGCGGCCTCTGGTCCGCCGGAAAGGTCAATGACCAGATACTGGCCTGTCCCGGGAGGCGTTTGCTCCGTGGCCACCACTTTGATCAACAAATCTTCACGAAGGGTTTCATAGAAGCTTTCATCCGGAGTCCACAAGGTCCTATGGCTGCCTCCCCCTACGACTGTCCCGTCCGCTCCTTCTTTGCTTAAAGTCCCTTTTTCCGCCAGATCAAAAAGCGGGCTGTCATAACCAAAACAGCCGTAAAACTTGACATCGTAGGTTTTGCGGCTCATGGTGTCGAGGGTGAAGTCAATGCAAACACTTCTGTCGAAAGGCCAGTTCTGTCGACAGTGGACTTGGCTGACAAGGCTGCCATCAGCAGCTTTGGCGCTGGAAACAGCCAACATCGATATCATAAGGACCACGGCTAAAAGTCTGGCGCGTTTTCTAAGGAAAAGCGCTCCGAGGAACGCCAAGGCAAGCAATGCCATCGGCTCTGGCAAGATCGTTACCGCGCGTTCAAATACTTTTTTCTCAGAATACGTTTCCACCGTTTTCTTAAGAATGTATATGTCGTCGGTGGGGAAATCTTTGTATTGTTCATCAAAGTAATGCCACGGAATCGTTCCTTCAAAAAGATCCACTGCAGCTTCAGCGAAAAGCCTGGCGTTTATTTCCGGATCATCCTTGTCATACACATCGATAGTGAGAGATTTGCGTTCGCCTTCCACCAAGGAGAAACTGAAGGTGATGGGATCGGTAGGCCTTAAAAGTATAGGCTCTTCCGTTATCTGTCTTCCGTCAAAGCGGGTATAATCCGACCAGCCTTCGTCGCAGAGCGCGTTAACGCAAAGAAGCATCGCAAGGCCGAAGAATAAAACTTTTTTCATATATTTGCTCCGTAATTACCGAAACTAATTATTCGCATCTATTATTTTACCAAAATAGCAAACGAGACGGAAAAGACATACATCAGCGAAAAGGCATACGTCCCCCGCTCACAACTGCCACCGCAATTTCACGGGAACGTATGGCTACCGTGAGTTCGCTTGGGGACGTATGCCTTTTCACTGATTAAATCTCGATTTCGCTTTGCGGAAGCTTGTGCCCGGCCATGCGCGCCACAGCGAATTTCCAAAGATACCAGGGGTTGTACTTGAAGTAGCGGACGAAAAGACGCCTGGGCTCCATAAGGAGGCGGTAGAACCATTCCATGCCGATCTTCTGGAGGAAAGCCGGGGCCTGGGAGGTCTTGCCGGCGTAGAAAGCGAACGCCGCGCCGACGGCCGCCATGATGGGGACGTTCAGTTTGGGCGCGATCTCGTTTATGAAAACTTCCTGCTTGGGGGCGCCCAGACAGACCCAGACGATGTCGGCTTGGGAGTTGTTGATCTGATCGATAAGTTCTTTTTTCTCTTCCTCTGTGAGAGGGCGGAAGGGCGGAATATAGGTGCCGACTACGTTGAGATCGGGGATCTCTTTTTTGGCCTTGTCTAAGAGGGAGTCGACCGTTTCCTGCGTGCTGCCGTAGAAGAAGTGCTTTATTTCGCCGGGACGGTGTTTGAGAGCCTTCTCGAAGAAGGTCGGACCGTAGACGCGGTCTTCCATAGGGATCTTGCCGAGTTTTCTGATGGCCCAGACCAGCGGCATTCCGTCGGTGACGGAAAGAGCCTTGGGATGATTGACGGCGTCTTTAAGCTTGGGATTCTCCAGCGTCATCATGACGACGTGGACGTTGCAGAAGTTGTAGCGGTAAGGCTCGGTGGGTTTTTTCGCTATGAGCTCGTCGGTGATCTGAAGAAGTTCGGCGTAAGTGGTAACCGTCAGTTCGGCACCGAAGAGGTTGGCTCTTTTAATTTTCATTTTTTGAGCTTCTCCTCCATAAGCGCCACGGCTTGGCGGAAGCCTTCGGCCATGTGGTCGTAATCCCAAGTCGCGATCTTCGCTTTGGCGTTTTGGGATAGCGTTTCTCGGAGTTCTTTGTCTTTGACGAGCTTTTCTATGGCGGCGGCCATTTTTTCGGGATTTCTTTCCGGAACGATGAAGCCCGTCTTGCCGTCTTCCACAAGGCCGCCCGCCGCCGCGCCGACGGATTCGGTGGCGATGACGACGCAGCCTTGGTTCATGCATTCGTTGACGATAAGCCCCCAGGGTTCTTTGAAAGTTTGCGTGGTGACGGAGGGAACCAGGACTATGTCGGCCAAAGCGTAGTAGGCGTAAAGCTCATCGTTTTTGACGTAGTCGCCGAAAACGACGGGCAAAGAATTATCTTTGGCGGCCTTTTCCAGTTCATTTTTGAGTTCGCCGTGGCCGAGCAGAAGAAGCTGGGGAGGATCCTTTAATTTTTTCAGGGCTTCGAAAATGTACTTTATCCCCTTCTCCTCGCAAAGCCGGCCCACGAACAACATGAGCGGTTT